>NZ_JAPMIW010000022.1:0-49389 GCF_033088395.1 Sporosarcina sp. GW1-11
TATAACAGCTGGCTTCCAGACGTGGAAGTCATGCCTGTAGAGGCTCCATGTCAAGTCGCCCTTTTGATAGAAATAGCAACGGAATAAACAAGCGGAAAGAGAATAGTGAGCGGTTTCTAAAGATGTCTACTTGACAGGGTGTAAGGCAGTCGGGTCAACCCGCGCCAAACCCAGTCCCGTCCGCGCCAAAGTCGGGTCAACCCGCGCCAAACCCAGTCCCGCCCGCGCCAAAGTCGGGTCAACCCGCGCCAAACCCAGTCCCGCCCGCGCCAAAGTCGGGTCAAACCGCGCCAAAGCCAGTCCCGTCCGCGCCAAAGTCGGGTCAACCCGCGCCAAACCCAGTCCCGTCCGCGCCAAAGTCGGGTCAACCCGCGCCAAACCCAGTCCCGCCACGCCAAACCTTTACAATATAAACAAAACAGCAAGAAAATGCCGATTCATAACGAAATCGACCAATTCTTTATTTCCCTCCGTGGCCAGATGAAGTAAGAAAGGGAAATCACATGATCAAGAGCTACAATAAGTGCCCATAACTTCAACAGTTGAAGTAGCGCTTCTGTTTTGTCAGCATTGCCTACGAAGTATATCCTCGCGAGTAGAAAAGCACCGCCGATTATAAATGCTAGCAAGTGTTGCAAGGAATTTTTCGTGGAATGGCGTGCATGGGCGTATCCTATTTTCTTCTCCGGTTTTGTGCCTTGTTTCTAGTATTGTTTTGTTTGATTTAACAGGGAGAAATATTCCACTAATGCTACTTCGACCATCCGCCTCAATATCAAAGAAAATACCCTTATTTTTTGCGAAATAAAATGTTTTCCAAAATATCACTTATTGTATTACTATCAATAACAGTTCTTAATATGGATTCCTTTTTAATATTTTCATACGTAGGTATATCATACGTTGGGATATTAATAACGCCTTTAAAACAATCACCTAAATATTGTTTCGTAACTGTTATATCAAAAGATTCATCCACTAAGTATATTTTTTCTACGTTTTTTAAAGCTTTAATAATTAAATTCTGTTCTTTATTCAAATCACCTTTAGCACGATACAAATTTGCCAATTCAAAATAATTACTGACATATGTACCATCATTCTTAATGGACTCTTCTAAGAAATGAAAATGTTGTTCTTCATTAATTTCATCACTCCAAGACTTCGCTAAATAGATAAGTGATTTCGAAAGTGGATCTATTTCTATATCTTTAAGTAAATTATCTAACAAGATTAATGTATCTGAGTTTACATATCCCCGATAGAAATACTGAAGCCACGACAAAAATATAACTGCTTCTTTGTTCGTTTTATCAAAAGTGAGAACTTCCTCCATACACTCCATACTTTTAATGAAGTCTACTTCTGGCTCTTCTAATACTACTGCAGCTAATTTAAAATATAATTCTAAATCAGTAGTATTTGTATTTAGTTTTTCAGTTATTTTTTTTTCTGACTTTAAAATCTTTTGGCTTTTTGTCAATATATCTGAAGTAAATATTTCCTTAAGTATTATATCCGTGTTATCCATAGAAACCCCTTAATTTAATCATTATTGTGGAGCTAAATATATTACATTTCCAAGCTCGCGTTTTGAGTGATCAGGAAAGGCATTAAACTGATACAATTCACCATTTTTAACATGAAATCTTATTTCTAAAAGTTTAGCATCTTTCCCATATATAGTTTTAATAGAGTTATCACCGTTTTTAACCAATCCAGCAGCATCAACTCGTCTAATGTCCTCAACAATATACTTGACTAACTTATCCATATTTCCATACTTCCCAAATCGATTTTTAGCATTAATATGTTTATTAACATCAACTTCTAATTTTCCATTACGAACATTTTTAATTGTTTTACCTTTACTTGTAACTTTAACAATATAATTCGTTCCGCTTTTTACAAGGGAAAAAAGAAGCCTAAATATGTTATATGGTTGAATTTCTGAACCCTCTTGATTTTCATGTATGTTCTCTTGATATGTAATAAAATTTTCCTCATAGGTCAAAACATCTGTCATATCTTTAAAATTCATAAAATCACTTTCAAGAAGCGACTCAACTAGTTCTAGCTGATTAAATGATTCTTCAGTTATTTCCTCTGACAAATTTTCACTTGCAAACGAATGAATAGGTATAACTGTAAAAAGTAAAATCATTGCCATAATACTACTAAAAATCTTTCTCGACAAACTCCCCACGCCTTCCTTATTTGGATTAAAATACTATAACTGGAATAATCATAACACCCGCACTTGTTTATTACAACAAAACCATATAATAACAAATAAAAAAAGAAGTAGACGAAGTCCCTTCTTTTTAAAACTAAAAAAGTTAAAAATTCTTGTGATTTTTCTCTACTCATCATTAATTCTTTATCAAAATAAAATCCATTTAAACCTATTCCTCTAATTCGATGAGTATAAATAGTTAATACCAAACCAATTATAGCCATAAGACCATAAATATTTAACACACCTCTTAAAGTTATTGATTCTCTCTTCTTTATCTTTCTTTTTGATTCATTTTGAATCAATTTTACCCCAACTACATGAAATATTTAACAATTGAATAAATTTCATAATTCCAGGCCCTTGTCCCCCAACGGTTTCAAGGCACCAAAAAAGAAGCACCTCCCCAAGTCTTGTATACTGGTAGTCGACTAAAACACCCAAAAGACTGGAGGTACTCCCTTTGACCATTATACGACAACAGAGCCTATTTGGCATCCAAGAATTATATGAGCTGGAACCTACCCAAAAATATGAAGAGATTGTAGCTGCCATTGATCTAGATTCCATCTTCTTTGAAATTAAGAAGAAATCCCGACTTGGTGCACCCACTGAATTGAATTATGGAGCGATGCTGGTGAGTGTATTTGCACGATATATCGAACGGATTCCGACCATCAAGGACTTGGTAAAACGCTTGAAACATGACCTGTCTTTCAAGCTGGATTGCGGCTTCAAGGTCTCGGATGCCATTCCTTCCGAAGCCTCTTACAGCAGCCTTCTGAACAAGTTAAGCGAAACAAACGTCTTGGAAAACGTACAGGAAACCATCATCCTGGAAGCCATCACAGAAGGGTTCATCCTAGATGATACCGTCGCGATTGACGCTACTCATTTCGAAGCACGTGACAAAGCACCAGCTAAGCGAGAAAAACCCAAAGCGACACCAAAGAAACGCGGTCGCAAGAAGAAGGAAGAACGCGAACAATGGCTAATCGAACAGACAAAACGGGAAGCGAACCTGTCGCTCTACGAAAAGAAAATTGAAGACCAGCTAGATGTTCTGCCGGATCGGCTACGTGCGGAAATTCCGAAAGATCCCGAGTGGGGGGCAAGAAAAATAGTGAAGGACGAAACGAATATTGGTTCGGCTATAAAGGACATTTAGCGGTAGGTGCATCCAGCCAATATATTCTTCAGTCTCTATTTTCTTCAGGGAACTTGAATGACGGAAAAGCCGCGATTCCGCTGTTAAAGGGAATTGAAGAACGGCTTCCGCTTCCTCATCTGACCTATCATATACTAGATGCCGGCTACGATTTTGAAGCCATTTACGAGCAGGTGTATCGAATGGGACACCGGTCCATCATTGCTTACAATAAACGCAATGAACCCGAGCCTGTTGGCTTTGACAAGCATTTCGCACCGACTTGTTTCCGTGAGCATTCGTACCGATACGACAGCTACGACACCAAATATAAAACGCTGAAATACACACGACCTCACGAATGTAAGGTGTGTCCACTCGCAAATGAAGGGATCTGCCAGAAAGTGTACAAGGTCAAAATCGACACGGATCTGCGGAGGTATTCGGCACCAGCCCGCGGTTCTCAGGCGTGGAAAAAGCTATTCAACCGCCGGACTTCAGTGGAACGCGTCAACGCTTATTTAAAAGAGTTTTTCCAACTAAACAATGTACGATACCGCACAGGAAAACGTGCAAATGTTCATTTCGACTTAGTAGTGCTGATTTACAACGCTTCTAAACTTGCGGCTGATCGAATTAACGCAAGGTTACAACTGCTTCAAGCTGCATGAATTCTGTTTTTTGAAATACAATACCCAAATTCTGTCCCTGTTTGTATTTTTAAAAAGAGCAATTATGAAATTGATTCAATTACTAATACAAAGTTAATCTCTCACATCTTTTTTATTTCATTTATCACTTATTATAAATTCTTTGTTGCTGATATATAAAAATAAAAGAAATTTCAATATTTTTTAATCCATGAGGAGTGATCATTTTGAGTATTCTAAGCGCAATTTACTTAGCTGTTGATGGGACGAAAACAGAAATATTGCTTAGTGATATCACAGCTACTATGTATGAAAATAAGTTAAAAAGGAATTTATATTGCCCTACTGAAAATTGCCCAGCTAGAATTATTTTTAGTGGGGGAAAAAAAGCACACTTTAGAACTTGGAGGCTGGATAAGCACTCAAGCGACTGTGAATTTCAGTTTGATAGGATTCCAGAGAATATAGGAGTAAATACAACGGGGACTATAAACGTAGAAATACCGCATAGTAGAAGACAAAAAGCTTTACAAGAAGCATTTAGAATCATGAACTTAAGTGAGGAAGATTTAAAGCCCCATCTTGGAAACTCACCAATAAAACCTAGAAATAAGAAAAGAACTATTACCATAGCAAAGAAGAATGTAACAGGGGCGCAGTTGGTTTTATTTGAAGGCGAAGAATATGATCATCAACTAGTGAAACCTCGAACTTATATTTGTAAGCGTTTTGTAGATGAAATAAAGGAAATGGATATTGGGAAAATTCGTTTGGTCATGGGATATGTGGTTGGTATTAGAAGTGTGGGAGTGGTCTCGGAAATACAAGTTGGACACAACAATCAATTGATTACGGCAGTTTTTGAAGAAGCCTTCATATCTGATAGGTTCAATTCTAGCTATGTAAATAAGTTTTGGTCCATTGAACGTTTGAGGAAAGAAACGGGTAGTATTCGGTTTACTGGAATAGGTGAAATCCGAAAAAATGCAGCAACAAAAAGAATGGAATTAGCCATCTATCGGGGATCAGATTTTAAAGTTGATAATATAGACATGTCTAATCTTGCTAGTCAGTTTACTATAAGAGATCTCAAAACGAAGTAAGTGTATCTATAGAAAATGGGAGGTACAATTGCGATAGTTGAAGAGTTTGCGACTATATTGCCAGTATAACTGATAAATATGCTGAAAACTTTTATCGTAGATTATACGAATCGAATGGCGGTCGCTTATTTGACATTTAGATTTTGAGAAAAGTGGTTACTATAACGTTATCAAACAGATGTATAGGGGAAAGAGTGTTTATAAGCAGTTCCAGCCCTGCAAATGGTAGCTAGGAAAGAAGTAGCTTGGTTAGATTATAAAGAACTTGAATTATTAAGTCCACACCCATTTTCATGTGATCACTAAAAAAGAAGTTGCAGCTCAAAACCATGAGCCGCAACTTCTTTTTTGCCTTCATTTCAAAAAAATAAAAAATAAATAACTGACCCCTGTATCCTTTCTCAAAAACCTCTCTATATAACTAGTAAAAGATGAACAGTCTAACTACGGACTGAACAGGGAGGACATACACATGAAACTATTACTCAATGAATCACCACTACAACTGCAGCGTACAGTTGCTGTCAAACTAGGATTGAATGAAGCTATATTCCTTCAACAATTACATTTCCGAACACGGATATCTAAAAATATTCGTGAAGGTCATAAGTGGGTGTACAACACGTATGAAAATTGGAGAAAAGAATTTCCTTTTTGGTCGGTCAATACGATTATCCGCATCATTAATAAGCTAGAGAAAGAAGGATATATTATTTCTGGCGCATTTAATAAAATGAAAATTGATAAGACGAAATGGTATCGGGTGAATTATGAACATGCAGACTTAGTAACTATGCAATCTGGGCAAACCAATCACTTAGATTGGGTAATGCATGATCAAGAAAATGTAGAGAACGATTTTACCAAAATGGGTAAAGCAATAACCAAAGAACTTAAGACAACTACAAAGAATAAAGATAGTGTCGAGAAGAATCTCGACGTTATCGCTTCAGTTATTGACTATTTAAATCTAAAGGTCAACAAACAGTTCAAGTGCCAGTCGAAAGCTGCGAGAAGTTTATTGAATGCGAGGATTGAGGAAGGTTATACGCTCGACGATTTTAAAGCCGTCATTGATAGTAAGACGGCGCAATGGCTCCATGACCCTCGTTTTCGTAAGTATTTACAACCATCGACGTTGTTTCATGCGACGAAGTTTGAGAATTATATGAATGAAGTGTTGTCTGATGTACCGATTGAAAAGCTTGTTGAAGTGAAAAGAGACGTGAAAGAAGTTAGTTATCAATCACCAATACTGATTTTCGGGGAAGGGGAAAGTGTAGATGGGCTATGAATTTGCTGAGAAAAGTTTATTAGGTTCGATGTTACGGGAGAATTATTTGATATTGGATAGTGGGTTGCGGACATCGTATTTTAGCATCCCTGTTCATCAAGAAATTTTTACTGCGATGCGTGAGTTAGCGCAAGCAGGAAAGTCAGTGGATTATATAACGATCCTTATTAGTAGAGAACCAAAGGATGTTGGGGGAGCTAATTATCTTAGTGGACTGCATCGTTTTGCTAATATGGCACGTTTCGATGAGTACAAGGAACTTATCATTGAGAAATGGAAAGAGCAAGAGAAGAAAAGTTTATTGCATCAAGCCATTCATCATGATTGGAGTATTGCGGATATTCAGCGTTCATTTGATAAGTTGGAAGGGTTGGAGACGAAGGCAGTCGATACGTCTATGACAGAGAATTTGATCAGACAGTATGAGCGACCATTCGAGCCACTAGTGGAACGTAAAGGCACACCGACTGGATTGACGGATTTGGATCATGTGTTGAATGGTTTTCAAGATAGTGAATATATCGTGATTGCTGGTCGTCCGTCCATGGGGAAGACAGATGCGCTTAATCATTTTGCGTTGCATGCGGGAAGTAACGGTCATTTGCCTATTGTTTTTTCACTTGAAATGAGTAAAGAGTCGATGACTAATCGTTTAATTGCGGCAACGGGGGAATATTGTCGCTTGCGCATGCGTGATCCATACCAATATTTTAGTGAGCAACAGAAAAGTTCTTGGGCTGCAACACTAGGTAAGTTAGATAACGCGAAAATTCATCTAGATGATCGAAGTGGTTTGAAAGTTAGTGAGATTAGAGCGGCCGCACGAACAATTATCAAAGCGAATCCGACAAAACGACCGATTATTTTCATCGACTATTTACAGATTATTCGTCCAGAAGGGCAACCAGCAAACCAAACACAGGCAATCGGTCAAATTAGTAGTGACTTAAAAAGCATGGCGAAAGAATTTAACTGTCCTGTTGTCGTTCTCTCGCAACTTTCACGAGCGGTGGAAACCCGCCAAGATAAGCGTCCGATCATGAGCGATTTACGTGATTCTGGAAATATTGAACAAGACGCAGACGTAGTGGCTTTTCTGTACCGCGAAGATTATTATAACGAGGAAGCAAAGCCGACGAATATGTTAGAAATACAAATTGCCAAGCATCGCAACGGTCCGACTGCATCCATCTGCGCACTGTATAGCAAAAATACGGGCAAGCTGTATGATTTTTCGAAAAGGAAAGTGAGCAGCTAAATGATTGCAACATGCTGTCCACCTTTTAACTTTAGTGACTATATAGTGGGCAAAAGGAGCGCGCGGATACTAGTTTCTACGTAAGTTCCGCGCAGGAAAGGTTGAATTCCGTGTAAGTCAGGCCAAGTTCCGTGCAAGCCGACACCTGCTAGTTAAGCAATCACGTTTTAGTACAGCCTGTTCACTAAGCTTCTCCAAATAAAAAGAAGCCGAGCGCCGGTTCTTTACCGGTTGCTAGGCTGTATTTCTATCCTTCATTAAACTATGAATTCTTGAATTGTGCATCACTTCACACATAAGAACCGCGTTATTATCGATTCTTTTTTATAAAACTCCTCTGAACTTACTGTCAATATTTAATTGATACTTTTTAAGTTTACGGTATAAAGTTGATCGTGCAATATTTAATTCCCTAGAAACAGCTGAAAGATTATAGTTTGTAGTTTCTAAGAGTTCACTTATTTTCTTCCTTTCTATGTTCTCCATTACTGATAAGTCATTGGTTTTTTTATCATTGATCAACGGGGAGTATTGAGTATTCAACAAATAATCGGGTAAATTATTTTTCTCAATGGCGGGAGTGTTGCTATAAATAACAGCATATTCAAGAACATTTCTTAACTCTCTAACATTACCAGGCCAATGATACGTTGAAAAAAGATCTACTGTTTCATTTGCCAAATAAAATGATGGAGGTTTGTTATGTTCATGTGCAAATTGTGCTAAAAATTGATTACTTAATAACCAAATATCTTCTTGCCGTTCGCGAAGAGGGGGAATGTTAACGGTTACAAGATTTAATCTGAAAAACAAATCTTCTCGGAAAAGGCCTTCTTTAATCATGGTGGGTATATCTTTGTTTGTTGCAGCGATGATTCTAACATCTATATCGATTGTTTTTGAAGAACCCAATTTTTCAATTTCTTTTTCTTGAAGGACTCTGAGTAAATGGACTTGTAAGTCTAATGGCATTTCGCCAATCTCATCCAAAAATAACGTCCCACCTTGTGCTTCTTCAAATTTACCCTTCTTACCTCCTTTAGTTCCACCAGTAAATGTCCCACTTTCGTAACCGAATAATTCACTTGCAATCAGTTCCTTTTGAACAGTCCCACAATTTAAAGCTATAAATGGCTTGTCCTTCCGTGGACTTTCTTGATGAATGTACTTGGCGAGAACTTCTTTTCCCGTCCCAGTTTCTCCAAGTAATAAAATAGGAACATTTACTTGAGATCCTTTTTGGCATTTTTGTAAAACACGTTTAAATAGAGTGGATTGCCCTATTACTGGCAGATCATGTGGAGCTGCATTTAAAGATGTAGTGCTTAAAGTATTCTTATGTGTATCTTGAAAAGTAATCATATATCCAACTTCTTGTCCTTTAAAGTAAAGGATTTCAATCTCATTCTCTTTTAACTCATTTTCTTCTGCGACATGCGAAAAAAGTGAAGGGTTTACAAACCTTCTATCTTGCTGTCCTACTTTATTAAATAAAGTATTGAAATACGTGTGTTCATTTACATCAGTCATTTTTTGTATGTTGAATATATTCATTAACTTATTATCGCAATTAATAACGACCAAATCTTTACTTAGGATGAGGATCAGGTCGTTTTTTCGTTCAAGCTTCTTTTGATAGTAGAATTCGACCAAGTAGTTGTGGCTTTCTTTTTGTAAATTATAAAGTTGTTGTTCTATTACTTGTGCAAGTGATACAGCAAAAGGAAGTGTGTGTGGTTGTCCATTATGCCAAAGTCCAGTGAAGTCGATTACACCAATCACTTTCTTTGTATAAGGCTGAAAAATAGGGGCTGAGGAACAAGTCATTGAATGAAACCCTTCACAAAAATGTTCAGCACCAAAAACTTGAATAGGTTTTTTAGTTATAAGACTAGTGCCTATCGCATTCGTGCCAGCAGCACTTTCGCTCCAATCCATTCCAACAGCAAAGTTCGTGTTTCTTGTTTGTTTAATGACATCAGATTCGCCTTTTAAATAAATCATTTTCCCTTCTTCGTCACTTAACGTAATCATATACCCCGTTCCGATTAACTTGTGAAAAATATTATCAATAATTGGTTTGGCAACTTGATAGAGTGCTGATTCTGTTAATAGTTCATCTAGTTCATTTCTTTTAATGGCTTCATTTGCTTGTGTTATTTGGGGATTTACTCCGACTATTTTGCACCGTTCCCAGGAATCCAAGACATCGTGACGAACTGCTGTCTTCAGATCTTCGTTTTTTCCTTTTGAAACAAATTCTTCCCAAAGTACTTGTGTCTCCTCCATCTTATTAAATAAATCATGGGTAGAAAAAATTGATAAAAACGGGTTTGGCAATTTTTTTCCTCCTTACATTATTTTAAATGGGGATTCTTTTGTGAGAATAACAGTGGCTAAATGGCAGTAACGGAGTGCATTTTGGGGGATTTTTCATAATGTATCAATAATACCCTAGCACTCCAATATTCACAATAGTTAGAAGGTTGTAACCTAAGAGTAGCTAGTTCATTTTCAATAAAAGGTACGGATATAGTTTTATGACGTAGCTACACCATATCGCTACATCCGTATCGCTACATGTGTAGCAAAACAATACAGTAGGAATATGAAAACATGAAATATTCAGTACTATCTGTCATGTTTAAAGGATTTTACTAGGTTTTGAATAGTTGGCACGAGTCTTGCAACTATAGTTTGTAAGTTACTCAAGAAGGGTGAACAAGTTTAAGGAATACGTTCTCTTGAATAACCAGAGTAAATAGTAATTGAAAACGAAGGGGGAGACTTTAAAATGGCAAAATCACAAATTTTAGCAATCGATGCCGGTGGAACAATGACAGACACATTCATTATTGATGAAAAAGGGGAATTCGTTGTTGGTAAAGCTCAAACGACTCCAAAAGATGAATCTATTGGACTTATGGAATCTGCAAAAGACGCTTTAACTTATTGGGATACGACAGTCGAGAAGGAGTTTCCTAGTTTGCTTGCAGGTGTTTATTCTGGAACAGCTATGCTTAATCGATTAGTTTCACGAGTCGGTCAACGAGTTGGTTTAGTTCTTAATAAGGGAATGGAAGATAATCATCGAATGGGTCGTGCGGTTCAATCCCATCTTGGTTATTCTTATGCTGATCGCATTCACATCAATACGCATCACTTTGATCCGCCACTTGTTCCAAGGAATTTAACTGTAGGTATAACTGAAAGAGTAGATATGCATGGGAATATGATCATTCCTATTTATGAAGATGAAATTAGACCTGCAATCCAACAGTTATTGGATCGGGATGTGGAAGCGATTGTCATTAGTTTCCTTCATTCATTTAAATACCCGGATCATGAACGGAAAGTTCGCGATATTGCGAAAGAGATGGTCAAAGAAGCAAAGAAAGATATTAAAGTATTTGCATCTGTTGATTATTATCCGGTACGAAAAGAATCGCATCGGACAAACACAACAATCGTAGAAGCGTATGCGGCTGAACCATCGCGTATATCTCTAGAACAAATAGGCACGAAGCTGAAGGAAGTTGGTTCTGATTTTGACTTGCGTATTATGGCTAGTCATGGTGGAACAATTAGTATACAGGCCAATGAATTAGCGAGAACGTGCGTATCTGGACCTATCGGCGGAATGGTTGGTGCCAAATATTTAGCAGAAAGCTTAGGGCTTCCTAACGTAGCATGCTCTGATATTGGCGGAACAAGCTTTGATGTTGGGCTTATTACCCAGGGTGAATTGGCCATTGATTCTAGTCCTGACATGGCTCGACTTGTACTTTCTTTACCGCTCGTTTCTATGGATACAACTGGTGCGGGAACAGGGAGTTACGTACGCGTGGACCCTAACTATGGAAATCTAACGTTAGGACCGGATAGTGCCGGAGCTCTTGTTGGTGTTTGTAATCCAGAAGGGGGAATTGAAACTGTCACGGTTTCTGACTGTCACGTTGTATTAGGTTTGATTAACCCTAATAACTTTATCGGTGGGAAAATAATCCTTTCTCCAGAAAAAGCTTATGAAGCTGTAAAAACTCAAATTGCTGACCCGCTTGGATTGAGTGTGGAAGATGCAGCGCTAGGTGTTACTGAACTTCTGGAAGCACAATTGGGCAACTATCTGGAATCAATGATCCTTGGAAAAGGATATTCACCAGCCCAATATGTTTGCTTCTCTTATGGAGGAGGGGGCCCGTTACACACAGCTGGTTATACGAAAGGCCTTGGCTTTGAAGATGTTCTCGTACCCGCTTGGGCGGCTGGGTTCTCAGCATTTGGATGTGGAGCAGCTGACTTTGAATATCGTTATGATAAGACGTTAGACCTTAACGTAGCGGAGAAAGAGGATTCTGAAGTCATTCTAAGTACAGGAAAGGAATTACAATCTGCGTGGGATGAATTGAAAGAGAAAGTAGCAGAGGAATTCGACAAAAACGATCACGCCGAAGACTCGGTTAGATTCCGCCTATTTTATCGTATGCAGTATCAAGGGCAGCTAAACGATTTGGAAATTGAGGCTCCATTTGAAAGGTTTAATGGGGTTGAAGATTGGGATGTTCTAGTTAAAACATTTGAAGAGACATATTCGCGCGTCTATGCTAAATCTGCATTATCACCTGAATTAGGCTACAGTGTCACAGGTGCAATTGTTCGTGGAATTGTTGAGGTAGCGAAACCTAAAATTCCAACAGAGCCTTTGTCTGGTAAGACTCCGCCTGCTGAAGCATTTTTAGGTAAACGTAAAGTGTATTGGACTGACGGCTGGATCGATGCAAATATTTATGAAATGGAAAAAATGAAAGCAGGTAACGTGGTTGGTGCATTCTCTATTTTAGAGTCAACTGCAACAACATTAGTAGTGCCTACTGGTTTTGAGGCATATCTCGATGAGAATCGTATCTTCCATCTTAAAGAACTTTAATTCAAAATAAAAGTAAAAAATAACAGGGAGGTAATGATATTGACGACAAAACAAGAAGAATTAACAACGCAGATACAAGAGGGTGTATTTCAACAGTCTACAGGTCCAATCGGTTGGGACGGAAAAACGCTGAAACAAATGAGGAAAGAGATTGATGAAATTAGTAAGGAAACCGGTCATTATGCTGGTTTAAAAACTCTACCCTTCAAAGAATCTGACCCGATTCGTTTTGAAAAAATATTTTCAAAACTCCGCGGTGGAGTAGTTCATGCTAGGGAAACGGCGAAAAAAGTTGCAGCTTCTCCAATTGTAGAACAAGAAGGTGAATTGTGCTTTAGTTTATACACGCCGGATGCCGATTCTATCGTTACCTCGACTGGGATTATTATTCACGTAGGAACGATGGGCGCAGCAATTAAATATATGATTGAAAATGATTATGAAGTGAACCCAGGGATTGCGGATAAAGATATTTTCTGTAACAACGATAATCATGTGGGTAACGTACACACATGTGATGTTCATACGCTCGTTCCGATTTTTTGGGAAGGTGAGCTTTTAGGATGGGTTGGAGGCGTAACCCACGTTATTGATACGGGTGCAAGTTCGCCGGGTAGTATGTCGGTCGGTCCAGTTAATCGATATGAGGATGGGTATCAAGTGACTTGTCGGAAAATTGGGCAAAATGATGTCCTTTCAAAAGATTGGCTACTTGAAAGTACGCGTTCAGTACGTGCAGTGAAATATTGGACGCTAGATGAAAAAACACGGGTCGCTGGTTGTCATATGATTCGTGACTTGGTATTAGATGTAATTAGAGAAGAAGGTCCGGACGTTTATAAAAGTTTCATACGTGAAATTATCGAAGATGGTCGTCGTGGCTTCGTGAACCAAGTAAAAACGATGCTCGTACCAGGAGAATACCGTGGTGTATCTTTTGTTGACGTACCATTTAAGGATCTTCCAGTTCATGACTACGCAAAAGTAAATTCAATTATGCACTCACCTTCAAAAATTAAGGTTCATAAAGATGCCAAGTTAGAAATTGATTTTGAGGGGACAAATCGTTGGGGCTGGCATAGTTTTAATGCGACACCAGTTTCAATTACTTCCGGTATTTGGGTAATGTTATCACAAACTCTTGCGCCAAATGATCGGATTAATGACGGTGCTTATTATGCAAGTGAATTTGGTATCCCATTAGGTTCATGGTTGAATCCAGATGATCTTCGTTCTGCGCATGCGAACACGTGGCATTCACTCGTTGCCGCCTGGTCCCCTTTATGGAGAGGATTAAGTCGTTCGTACTTTGCCAGAGGATATTTGGAAGAAGTAAATGCTGGAAATGCGCATACAACTAACTGGTTACAAGGTGGTGGAATTGGACCGGACGGCGAACTCCATGCGATTAATAGTTTCGAATGTGCGGCTTCCGGAGTTGGAGCCAGCGCCGTAAAAGATGGAATTAGCCACTCGGCAGCACTTTGGAATCCAGAAGGCGATATGGGCGACATGGAAATTTGGGAAATGCTTGAACCGCTAGTTTATTTAGGTAGACAAATTTTACCTGGATCAGGTGGAGCTGGTAAGTATCGCGGTGGAAGCGGTTGGCAATCACTTCGATTAGGCTGGGGGACGAATGACTGGACGATGTTTGTGGCGGGTAGCGGACATATGGCCACAGACTGTGGTTTAATGGGAGGTTATCCAGGAGCTGCAGGATATCGTTACTCTGCACTTGATACAGATTTAAAAGAAAGATTTGCTAAGCAACTTCCTTTCCCACAAGGAGCAGATGTTGATCCAGACAATCCAAAATGGGATACGGTAATAGATGCTAAAACGATACATCGCGATAGACAGACAGTATCAACAGAAGAAATGTTTAAGGATTATGATGTAATCATGAACTATTTACGTGGAGGTCCAGGATTTGGAGACGCCCTCGAGCGTGATCCGAAAAATGTTGCAGAAGATATCAATGCTGGATATGTGTTGCCACGTTATGCAGAAAAAGTATATGGTGTTGCAGTCAAAGAAGGAAAGTACGGAGAGTATACCGCTGACGAAGCTAAAACAATTAAAATTCGTGAGCAAATACGCAAGGATCGAGCAAAACGCAGTATTCCTGCGAAAGAATGGATGAAACAAGAAAAAGAAAGAATCTTGAATAAAGAAGCATCACCACAAGTACAACATATGTATGCTGGTAGTTTTGCTTTAAGTGAACAATTTACAGACGAGTTCAAAGGATTCTGGGACTTACCTAAAGAGTGGATGGTCTATGAAGAGGACTTGGATGTACCAACTTACGGCGCGCATATTAACAGGTTTAAAGAGAACAAATAAAAAAAGAGGGGGTATGGACAATGGCAAAATACAATAAGAAAAAAATTGGTGAACTAATTGATGGAACACTAGAGTTTTATGAGTTGAAAGACATGATGTCAAGCCATAAAGATCCTGAGCGTTTTGGGACATATATGAGTGTTTTACAGGAGCGCGTTACTTGGGACGATCCAATTATCCTTCCTGCTGGGTTACACTTATATATCGTACAAAAGGCAAGCGGAGATCGTATTGTAAAGTGCGATTGCGGCCATGAATTCTGTGACTACAAAGATAATTGGAAGTTACACGCGAATATTTATGTTCGTGATACAGAAGAAAAAATGAATGAGATTTATCCTAAGTTGATGGCACCGGACACGGATTGGCAAGTAATTCGAGAATATTACTGTCCGGGGTGCGACACTCAGTTAGAGGTAGAAGCCGTCACACCATGGTACCCAATCATTAAAGACTTTGAACCCGATATAGATACATTTTATAATGAATGGTTAAAAATACCTCTGCCTACAGTGAAAGCATAAAAGAGGGGCGACGGTTCTTTGGAATCGTCGCTATTTTTTGCTATACGTTCGAAAGTAACTCGATGGAAAAAGCCATGATTGTTGTAACGGAAAACGGATTAGTAGTACTTGTGAAGTGAATTAAGTAATTTGAAAATCGGAGGAGGAAAATGATGAATACACTGATTATAGAGGATACAATTAGAGAACGAGCCACTGAACTGGAAAAGGAAATCCGGTTAAGTAAGGAGTATATTCAGCTTAAAGAAGCTTATCACAATATAAATGAAGATGAAATGACAAAAAAACTTTTTGATAACTTTAGAAAATTACAAGAGAGTTTACAAAAAAAGCAAATGGCAAACGAGCGACCAACAGAAGAGGAAATAACGAAATTACAAAACCTAGCAAAGCGCATACAAGAAAATGAAAGAATCAGTAAGTTGTTGGAAGCTGAACAACGTCTAGGCTTCGTAATCGATGAGATCAATAAAATTTTTATGAAACCAATGGGAGAGCTATATGGTGATATGAAGTAAAGCAGGATAAAGTGGTACCGACTAGCGGTACATAGCAGTGAATTTCATGGAATTATATCACAGTTTTAATCAGATTGTTTTAGAACGTATAAAAACCGTTGGTACATTGAGCTTTTCATTATATGGATTAAGCAACACTAAATTGCAATAGTATGTAAGCCGAAAACTCTCAAGCCGATTTATTGGTTTGAGAGTTTTTCAATGTTTTCATTGTTCTTACACAAGTTCCTCGTAAACTATGTCGAGTTCCATGCAAACTTAATCAAAGACAGTATGTCAATTCCTCACCAAATCGGCACGCCAACATGATTCTCTACCCAATCCTCACTGTAAGGAATCGTCCTAGCGTCACGTAGCGGCACGACTTTAAAGCGATTGTGCGGATCCTTCACTACGCCAGTTGGGAAAAAGCGTGGATTGTAAATTGTAATTTTTGTTGCATCACCGGTCTGCTCTTTCGTCACAGTAAGCCTAGCAATTCCACCAAAGTTCGTGTATTCAAAAGGTTGTGCGGAATAAAAGTTACCGAGCGAATAAAATACTTTCGTATCATCAATTTCATCATAGCGCTGCAATACATGTGTGTGATGGCCGAAAATCACATCTGCGCCAGCATCCGCTACAAACTGTGCGAGTTCTTCTTGTGCTTCAGATGTTTCAAGCACATATTCTGGGCCCCAGTGCAAAGAGACGATAACAACGTCCGCTAAAGGCTTAATCTGCTCTAGTTCCATCGTAATTCGGTCCCGGTCGATATAGTTAACCAAATATTCTTTATCGAATAAATCTAGCTCGACATTTGTTCCGTACGTATATGCCAAAATACCAACCTTAATACCATTCACATCCACCACTCGATGCGTCTTGCGATCTTTGAATGATTCATAAGCTCCCACATAGGGCATCCCGTACTCTTTGGCATGCTTAATAGAGTTCCGTACGCCAATCTCTCCCTTATCAAACGTATGATTGTTGGCGAATGTAAGCATATCGACGCCAGCCGTTTGAAGGTCGCGAATGATATGTTTCGGACTATTAAACTTCGGATAGGTAGCTAGCCCAAGTTCCACACCACCCGGCATTGATTCTTGGTTCGCCAGTAAGAAATCGATACCTTCCAATTTGTCTTTCACCGCTTCAAACGCAAAATCAAAGCTAGGATATTTATAGATTGGATTATGCAATAGTACATCCCCAATCATTCCTATAGTTGCCGTATGAATGACAGCTCGTTCTATTTTACCTTCTGTTTGTTCTTCAACTTTTTCTGTCGGTTTTTCTGCGCTCTGATCGACAGGGATCGCGTACTCTCTTTCGTTATAGTCGATCCATAGCATATAAGCGCATAGTATGGAAACTACACCCAGTATAGCGACCATCCATCTTAGCTTCACGATAATTCACTCCACATCTACATACCGGGTTGACAGAGTATTTCTGAACATATCACACGATAAACTACTCGTTACTGTCGTGTAAACCTCGTACGCATATTATCTTCATAAGTACACTATAAAAAGTGCCATCTTTCATTAAAATCATCTAATTGTACCACATCAATCAAGGGTATATATACTATTCCAAAATAGCATATAAAAGTTCAGTTTCCATTGACTAATTAATCCTCGAGAATTATATACCATCTAGCGTTTGATCTATGCCAATATTCGATTGAAAGGTACAAGATTCTCCTCGATTTGTAATTTACAACTCAAATAGACTATCTTGTTATATACTAGGGTTATAGCATCTATTCGTTCTATTACATAATGCGTAGCGATATAAAATTAATAATTTATTTTCGGAGGTAGAGTATGGACTTCTTTGATCCGTTGAAAGACCAACCAGTTGAGCGGGTCTATAATCGTGAAGGCTACGACAGACAGGGCTTTAACAAGGATGGTTATAATCGTCATGGTTTCAATGCGAAAGGTTATAATTCGAGCGGTTTTGATATGTATGGCTTTAATGAACAAGGTTTTGATAAAAATGGCTATAATAATCAAGGATACGATGCGGAAGGTTATAAAGCGACCGGTTTTAATAAGCACGGATTTAATCGGGAAGGCTTCAATCGTTATGGCTATAATGAACGAGGCTTTAATAAACATGGCTATAATGTCCATGGGTATGATGAAGAAGGATATAATGCGGATGGCTATAATAGACAGGGCTTTCATAAGCACGGATTTAATAAAGAAGGCTATGACGTAGAGGGCTACAATAAGGAAGGCTTCAATAAACAGGGCTATAATCGAGACGGTTTTGATAAAAATGGATATACTAGACAAGGATACGATCGGGAAGGTTTTACTAAACTAGGTTATGACATCAATGGTTTTAATCGAGAAGGCTATACGAAATTCGGTTATGATCGAAGAGGGTTTAATCGTGAAGGTAAACACGCAAATGGGACGGCCTATGATAAAAGAGGGTTTAATTTACAGGGCATTCATTTGAATGGAAGTCTTTATGATGAGGACGGCTATGATTCAGCTGGTCATGATAAAACAGGCTATAATAAACGAGGCTACGATAAAAATGGTTTCAACCGGGAAGGCAAACATATTAGTGAAATAACATATGATCGATTTGGCTATGATCGGAACGGTTTTAATCGGAATGGTTTTAACAAAGAAGGCTATGATAAGAACGGCTATGATAAACACGGTTACGATAAAGAGGGATACAAAGCATCGGGCTTTAATATTCAGGGCTATGACAGGCAAGGGTACGATGTGGATGGGTTTAATCGTGCGGGTATCGATAAAGAAGGCTATAATCGTGAGGGCTTTAACCGTTTCGGATACAATCGGGAAGGCTTTGGACGAAATGGATTTACTATACATGGGTACAATAAAGAAGGTTTTAATAAACAAGGCTACGACGTAAATGGCTTCGATAAAGAAGGCTATGATAAAGCGGGGCGTGATGTAAACGGCTTTAGTCGTGAAGGTAATCATGCGAACGGAACGAAGTATGATGCTAAAGGTTTTGATAGAAATGGCTTTAATTCACAAGGCATTCATAAGAATGGAAGTCGCTATGATGAGCAGGGGTATGATTATGAGGGCTATGATGAAACAGGCTTTAATAAAAGTGGTGTTGATAGAAGGGGCTTTACGCTAGAAGGCAACCACATCAGTGAAGAACAGTATGATAAAGAAGGCTATGATCGAGAAGGTTACAATAAAAGAGGTTTTAACAAAGAAGGCTATGACCGAGATGGATATAATCGACACGGGTATGATATAGAGGGATATAATGTGTCGGGCTATAATATACAAGGTTATGATAGACAAGGTTATGATCAAGAGGGCTTTAATCGTTTAGGCATCGATCAAGACGGTTATAATCGAGAAGGCTTTAATAAACTAGGCTTTGATAGACAAGGCTATAGTCGAAAAGGATTTAACTTACAAGGCTATGATCGGGAAGGTTTTAATAAACTAGGTTACGATGCGAATGGCTTTAATCGAGAAGGTTATACAAGATTCGGCTTTGATCGCAGAGGGTTTAATCGTGAAGGTAAGCACTTGAATGGAACAAAGTATGATACGAAAGGTTTTGATAGAAATGGTTTTACTCCCCAAGGCCTTCATCTGAGTGGCGGTTACACTGATGAAGAGGGCTATGATCAAGCCGGCTACGATGAAGAGGGGTACGATCGAAATGGGTATATCGCAGACGTTTAGATCGTAATGGGAAGAATGTTTGGGAGAGATAGTAAGAGTTCGCTGGTTGTGGATATATTAAAAGCTTAATCGCGGAGGTGTCTAGAGAAGTCTGTCATCATGATTTTTCTAGGCAGCTCTGTTTTTTTGTTTGTATTTGTGGAGTGTGTCCGCGCTCATAGAAAGCGTGTCCCCGCTCATAGCCCGCATCCCCGCGCTCATAGAAAGCGTGTCCCCGCTCATAGTCCGCATCCTCGCGCTCATAGAAATTGAGTCCCCGCTCATAGACACCATCCCCGCGCTCATAGAAAGCGAGTCCCCGCTCATAGAACCCGTTCTCGCGCTCATAGAAAGCGATTCCCCGCTCATAGCCGCCGTCCCCGCGCTCATAGAAAGCGTGTCCCCGCTCATAGCCGCCGTCCCCGCGCTCATAGAAAGCGTGTCCCCGCTCATAGCCCGCATCCCCGCGCTCATAGAAAGCGTGTCCCCGCTCATAGCCGCCGTCCCCGCGCTCATAGAAAGCGTGTCCCCGCTCATAGAACCCATCCCCGCGCTCATAGAAAGTGAGTCCGCGCTCATAGAAAGTGAGTCCGCGCTCATAGAAAGTGAGTCCGCGCTCATAGAAAGTGAGTCCGCGCTCATAGCCGCCGTTCCCGCGCTCATAGAAAGCGTGTCCGCGCTCATAGCCTCCGTTCTCGCGCTCATAGAAAGCGTGTCCCCGCTCATAGAACCCATCCCCGCGCTCATAGAAAGCGTGTCCCCGCTCATAGAAAGTGTGTCCGCGCTCATAGAAATTGAGTCCCCGCTCATAGCCCGCATCCTCGCGCTCATAGAAAGCATCTCTCCAGCATCCTCGCGAGCCCCATTAACGCCGAGTAACAATCAATACATCATTTTCGGGGGTCAGCCTACCGTTCTTCTCTGAATAATCACCTGGCATTCTTGATAGGGGAACGGTTTTCACTGCGTGGTTATCCTTTGCAAAGACAAGTAAGAATCGGTCTTCCAGTGATTCAATTCCATGCGTACTCCCTTTAAATTGGATATTCAAAGATTCTTCGATGACGTCCTCTGTTGTATAAGGGCCGTAAACCAATGCTTGATCCCAGTCGAAATCGGTTAAAGAAGAGAGTGGAATTTCTGTTGTACCGCTTTTCGCAAGCTCTTCAATCTTCTTCCCTAGTACAAGATCTTCGGTTGCCCGATTCATAAAAAACAAACTAAGCCATGCAATCAATAGAACAGTCGCGATAATCCAAGGAATGCTTTTCTTACACAATTACGTCCCTCCTCTATTTTGTGAGTTGTTATACTATACCACGGTGTCGGTTGAAGATTAATCCGAAACCAATCGCTTTTAGCTTAATGTTTTTAGGAGGGGTTCTACAACCAGGTTGTTATAATTATCTGAAACATTGGAATGTTAGTGGTATTTCTTATATAATAAAATAATAGAAGGAGGGATTCATATGAATGTTCCATTAGTCTTAACACAATTTCTAGATCGTGCGGTTTCGCTTTACGGTGATAAAGAAGCGATTTTCGGTGATGAAGATCGTTCTTTTACATACGCACAGTTTAACGGACGAGTGAACCAACTATCACGCGGATTACGCAGCCTCGGTGTTGGGAAAGAAGATCATGTCGCATATTTATGCGGAAACTCTATTGAAATGCTTGAAGGATTTTATGGGTTGTATCAAGTAAGCGCTGTCATGGTTCCGCTAAATACGCGGCTGAAGCCTGAAGATTATTTATTCATATTGAATCATAGTGAATCGAAAGTGTTGTTTGTGGATCAAGAGTTATATGCACATATTCAGCCGATAGAGCAACAGCTGGAAACGGTGCAGAAGATTATTGTTCATTACAAAAATGATGAAACGGATGCGCTAGGTTATGATCAGTGGCTCGCGTCTTTCTCAGATGAACCATTTGACCGTGAAGATGTGCAGGAGGATGATGTCTGCAGTTTGCTGTATACGAGTGGCACGACGGGTAATCCGAAAGGGGTTATGTTGACACATCGGAATAATTATTTACATGCGATGAGTGCGATGCATCATTTACGTGTGACAGATGAAGATGTCTTGCTTCACGTGTTGCCGATGTTCCATGTAAATGGCTGGGGATCCCCATTTTATTATACTGCGAACGGCGCATCACAAATTTGCTTCCGTAAAACGTCACCGCAAACAATTATTGAAGCGATTCAAAAGTATAAGGTAACGATTTTGCATATGGCGCCTGCTGTTCTGAATGCGATTTTTCAGTATTGCGAAGAACACCAACCGACATTTGATCATAAAATTCGTGTCATTGTGGCGGGTTCAGCGCCTCCACCATCATTCATTTCACGAGTGGAAGAAGAACTTGGCTGGGAATTCATTCAAGTATATGGCATGACGGAAACATCTCCGTTCAGTCTGTTTTCTACGATCCGCTCGACTGTGGCGCATTTGTCAGATCAGGAGAAAATACAACTCAAGGCAAAAGCAGGGTATCCGATGATTGGTGCGGATGTTCGAGTAGTGGATGATTATGGTGAAGAAGTTGTTCATGATGGGAAGCAATCTGGTGAAATTACCGTTCGGAGTCATGGTGTCATGAAAGGCTATTGGAAAAATAAAGAAGCGACTGATGAAGTATTGCGTAACGGCTACATGATGACAGGCGATGTGGGAACGGTAGATGAATATGGCTATATTAATATCGTGGATCGTAAAAAAGATGTCGTCATCAGTGGTGGTGAAAATATCTCTTCTATAGAAGTAGAAGGTGTGCTTTATGATCACCCTGCTGTACTTGAAGCAGCTGTCATTGCTGTGCCACATGAAAAGTGGGGAGAAACACCGCATGCATTCATTGTATTACGCAATGGTGCCGAGGCAACTGAGCAGGATATTATCGACTTCTCACGAGCCAATCTCGCTCATTTCAAAGCAGTCACTGGCGTTACATTTGTGAAGGAACTTCCGAAAACCGCATCTGGGAAAATTCAAAAAGTGCAAATTCGTGAAGAGTATTGGGAGAAGGTGGGCAAGTCAGGTAGGTTAGTTAATTAAAAGCGGCAAGCCTATCTATGTATGGCTCGACAACGATTTGTTTACAGATAGTCATTGGATGAATATCTTACTAGTAATGAGCCAATACTTTGAATGAAAATAAATGTACTGACCAAAATCAAAAGAAGTTGCTGCTCAATTAAGAGCGGCAACTTCTTTTTCTTGCTTTATTTTTTGTTTGCGTTTCTAGACAAGGGATTGGAGCGTACAAGCTAAAACCCATTTTTCATATTACATTTTTATAAAGTTATTCGATTTTGTAACTGTTGCTGGTGGGGCAGGGTCTAGGTTTTCTTGTGCGATATTCAGAATGTCTTTTGGTTGGATCCATGGTCTATTTTGCACTGCACTTGTTTCCTCATGTGTTAGATACCCTTTATATGCTGTAAGGCTACGTCGTAAGTAGCCGTCTTTTATACAAGCTTCTTGTACACCAAAATTTAAAATGGATCGCAGATGGCCTAGTACGGATGCAGCATAGGCTACGCTTGTAGAGTTTGCAATCGCTCCTGGAATATTACTGACACAATAATGGACCACGCCATTTTCAATATATGTTGGATTTTCATGAGTCGTCTCACGAAATGACTCAATTGCACCATCTGTGTCATTACTAATATCAACAATCACTGAGCCCTTTTCCATCAAATGAAGCATGTCTCGATCGATTAGATAATCTTTATTTCCTTTTGGCCATTTCACACAGTTAATGACCATATCGATTTCTGGCAGTAATTTTGCAATGTTTTGCTTTGTTGATAATTGTGTATGTACTTTTTCGTTGTATTGTTGACCAATTTCTCTTAACGTTCCGAAGTTAATATCCATTACTGTACACCAAGCCCCTAATGAATGAAGGACTTGCAATGCAGATTTTCCGACTAGTCCTCCGCCAAGAATCAGAACTTTCATACCTGGAGCCCCCGCGAGCCCACTAACAAATTTCCCTTTTCCACCGTTAATCGTTAACATCGCTTGCAAGCCCATTAACGCACCTTGTTTGCCCGCTGCTTCACAGTTTACAGAACCAAAACGATGAGAATCTTCTGCGGTAAATGCAATACATTTACTATCCAAAATCGCTTGAACTTGTTGTTCATGCGCTGCCGGGTGAATACACGTATAAATAATTTGGTTTTCTCTTAATAATGTGTATTCTGCTTCTTCAATCTCTTTTACTTTTGCTAATAGATCGGATCGTTCATACATCTCTTCCATTGTTTCTATTATTTCAGCACCATGTTTTTCGTATTCCTCGTTCGTAAATCCAGCCAGTAGACCAGCATCTCGTTCAACAAGTACTGTATGACCATCCGCTTTAATCGTACTCACTTCTACCGGAGTTGCAATTACTCTATACTCTCCAACTTTCCGATCTTTCAATACACCAAATATCATTTTCATTCCTCCTAAATCATCTAGTAGTACTTTTAACACGTATGGTCAAAAGATAAAAACACATTCTACACCACAGTTCTCAAAAATTCAGAGGTGAGAGAATCTTATCGCTAATACTAGAACAACAACTAGTCAGATACAATAGATAGTTAAATTCTATGCTTAGAAGTAAAAGGGAATCTATAAGAAAAGATCAGCTATAAAAGTTTTTTTAATCAGTTGAAACTTTTTCTGAAGTTCTCCGTCTGTACGGTACTTAAATGACAGTGGAGGTATACGAATGAAGAAAATGTATAGCTGCGGGCTATTACTTGTTAGTGCAATTTTATTTATAATAAGTAATGGTGTGAATTGGAATTTGAATGAAGTGCCTCTTTTCCAAGAGCAGCAAGGAACGGTGTTTGCCCAAACGGTTCAAAGTGAACGGATGGTTTCGGATAGAGAATTTGAACGGGTGTTAACACTGCAAGAGCGACAGCCGATCTATATGATGGCGGAAAATCTTGTCCAAATCGGGGTAGTAGAGGCGGATCAACCAGTTGCGATTACAGGTGAAGATGAGGCGTATTATGAGCTTCGCTTAGGGAAAATGACTGCTTTTATTCCTAAAGGTCGGGGCATGATTGAGAAACAAAAAGTATTGCCATCTGTTTATGCAGAGCGATTCGCGGCGGTAGAAACGCTTGAAACAACGATAGTGTATACAGACGCTGACTTAGAAAGTGATGTGTTGCTGCGATTAGAAGCAGGTTATCGTTATCCAGTCGTACAGGAACTAGAAGATTGGTATATCATGAAAATAGGTGAACGACCGGGATACATACGTAAGCAGTCCGTTGTGTTAGACAAGGGATTGCCTGTGCTTGTATATCACCAAGTACTACCACGCGCCATGATGCAAACGACAATGAGCACGATTTCTTTGGAAAGTTTTGAACAGCAGATGGGGTATTTAGCGGATCAGCAGTTTACGACACTGACCTCACAACAGCTCTATAATTATTTAGAAGGGCGCCTCGTTGTACCGAGCCAAGCGATTGTCATTACATTCGACGATGGTTTAGAATCAGCGAAAGACTATGCCTATCCTGTCTTACGGAAATACGGATTTACTGCACCGCATCATATGATCTCTTCACGCATGGATCGAGGAAAGGGAGCACCGGCATTCGACGGAGGCGGACTGTTAACCTATTTAACGGCTACAGATTTAGAAAAGTTGAAAGATGTGTTTCAGTTTGAAGCGCATACGAGCGAGTTACATGAACTCAATCACGCTACGAATCTAGGTGTGGTATTTGATCATACACAAGAAGAAATACTCGGGGATTTACGAGAGAATTTAAAAAACGTACCAACAGCTGTTTCCATAGCGTATCCATACGGTCAGTACAATGAACAATTTATTGCAGCGGCTAAAGAAGTCGGACTATTAATCGGCTATACGACGGTTGAAGGCTATGCGACGATGGCTACTTCGAATTATGAAGTGAATCGATTTGGCGTGACAGAAAAAAGATCATTTGAGCAATTTGCTACGTATGTGGATGGGGACATGACGTGGCCATAGAAGAGAGTGACTAACGTACATGAATGAAATGGATCAAATTATGAATGAGCATTCCCGTTATTTAGTACGCATCGCTTATTTATACGTGAAAAATTGGTCAACAGCAGAGGATGTCGTACAAGAAGTATTTGTCACGTACTTTCAAAAAAGCGACCAGTTTCGTAACGAAGCTTCATTAAAAACCTATTTAACGAAAATGACAGCTAACCGTGCAAAAGATTATTTGCGTTCGTGGAAGCATAAAAAGGATGTATTATTTGATACGATTTTTGTTTCAACAAAAAGTACAGAAGAAGTACTGCTCGAGCAAGAACGACTCGCTTCACTTGAAAAACATCTTTTTCAGCTGCCATTAAAGTATCGTGAGCCGTTAATTTTATTTTATTATGATGAGCAATCTATAGCGGAGATTGCGGCGTACTTGGAGCTAAATGAAAATACGGTGAAAACGCGCTTACGAAGGGCAAAGCAACAACTGAAGGAGTTCTTCGATGAAGAGGAAGAGGAGGGGGCGAGAATATGAGTGATTTTAAACGTAAGTTGGATCAAATGATGGGCGATACATCGGAACAAGAAAAACGGATTAAGCAGCGTGTGCATGAAGAGTTACAGCCGACAAGTAAAAAGCATTCATGGCGCGTGTTAGTCGTCACTGCTGCTCTACCTGTAGTTGCGCTATTGCTGATTATGACATTCATCCCTTCCAACCTACTTTCATCCGATGAAGGACGTGGGGTTCCATATGATCCGCTAGATGATATGGCGCAAATTTCAGCACTGCAGAAAAAGCAGATGTTATCTAGTATCGATTATGAAGAATTCGCGAAGCTACCCCATTTTGATACTGTCGATGGTCTTAATTATGTCGATAAAACATCATTTGCGTTACAAGGGAGTTCAGATACGTTTCATACGGTAATTGAACGTCAAGCCAACCTATTTGATGATATTGTCTATGAAGCAGGCGACGTAGTGCGGACGATGACTAATACATCGAGCCATTTACCAACATTTGATAATGTCTATTATGAGGTCGTTGCGATTCCAGGAGACCGTGTCGTATTGAAAAATGGGGAACTTACTATAAATGGAAAACCGCTAGAAACAAATATTATGAAACGTTATAAGGAACAAAATATTCAGATTGCTGGAGGTTACGATCAGCTGTTAAATGCGCGGGAATATTTTTTATTGAATCATTTCCCTATGAGAGAAACAGTACAGGGAGCGACGATTACGCCAGTGCATAAAATTTATGGGCAAGTAGTAGGCGTAGCAACGGAGGAGAAAACGGAATCTGTATACTTAGACTATTTGTCCGGACAGCTTACCGGTGACTACACGCCAGAGCAAACTTTTGATGTATATTTATATGATGAATTATTTGGCTCACGTGATTTGCCGCAAACTACTGGATTTACACAAATCAGTCGCAAACCGGAGATGTTTTTAGAAGCTTCTTATCGAAAAGTGACCGTGTTATCTGACAATCAAGTAGAAATACGTTATCACTACGGACGACAAGGCGTTGCTGAGCTTGTATTCACTATGGGAAGGGATGCGAGCTCGGGACGCTGGGTTGTAGAAGAGTAATATGTCAGTTGAAACTAGGTGGGTAGACTTTTCAGAAGCTGTCAACCAACCGCTCGCTATATAGATACGCCTGCCTAGTTTTAATTGAAAAATGACTAAAAGGAGGATGGTCCTGTTGAAACATAAACTACGTATAGTATTCACGACATTGTTGCTTATTTTCTCAGCTACTCCATTCCAAGTACGCGCGGCAACTACGTTTTCTGATGTAGATCAACACTGGGCAAAGAAAGAAATTATGTATTTGTCTGAGCAGAATATTATCGGGGGTTATCCGGACGGTACATTTAAACCGAATGAACCAATCACACGTGCACAGGCGTCCGCAATGCTAATCAAAGCGTTAAAAATTCCACTCGTAAAAAATCCGACGGTCCAGTTCAAGGATGTGTCGAAAAAGTCTTCTTATTACCAGATTCTTGCGACGGTAAATGAAAAAGGCATTCTGCGTGGGGACGATGGATTTATGCGTCCTGGCGAAGAAACAACACGTGCGCAAATGGCTGCGATTTTGCGACGTTCATTCAACATACCACTCGATAAACAAGCAACATTTGTCGATGTGACACCGGCACACTGGGCGTATCAAGATATTAACGGAATCGCAAAACAACGTATCGCAGGTGGATCGGAAGGAAGGTATATGCCAGCCAATTCAGTTACGCGAGCACAGTTTTCTGCATTTCTCGTTCGTACACTTGATGATTCGATGAAGCTCAGCAGCTACCACTCCTATGTCAGTACGAAAGGGAAAACCGTTGAGCAAAATGGTTTCTCCTATACTATAAGTAAGAGTGACTATTCGTATAAGCTGATGAAAGAACAGGTTAAGACTGGTGCTCGTGAAGTGTTAATTAGACCAGAAGATACACCGAGAAATGATACGTTCCAAGTATATTTACTTAATGGTTTCCAGCTCATCCTTTATAATGATGAGATTTTCATTCCTTATTGGTATGCAGTTGGTGAAATGAGTGAGATGCCAATGTCCTACGCGCTAATGAAGTTAAAAACGAGCGGCGAAGAGTTAACTTTCATGGATCAACCGAATGACTTATCGTTCCGCAATCTGTTTATCTGGAATGACCGGATGTACTATACGAATGAAAAAAATAAAGCGCGTTATTTCGATTACTCGTTCAATCCGAATCCGCCACTAGATGATCCACTCGTGCTCTATTCTGCCACGCTAGACGGGAAGGATAAGAGAAAAGAATACGTTTTCGATGCCCGTGTGATTTTCGATAATGTAGCGTTCACACCGAAACATGTTCAAGTAAATCAAAATAATAAATCGGTTTTATTTGATCACTCGACGATGTATTATTTCAATAAAACAGGCGTGTATAAGTATAGCTTACTTGATAAAAAAACTAGCAAGCTGTCTAATGTCTTGGCAAAAGATATGTATGTAACTGAAACACAGTTAGTCGTAACGGATCAAAAAGGGAAGAACTATCCATTGAAGAAGTAAAGAAACGCCTTCATCCTGTGTAATGAACAGGGGGAGGCGTTTTGAATTTATGCATTTTTCTCAAGCTGTTTAGTAGCAAGATTGCCACCTTCTTTTAAGTAGGTGATCATACCTTCTGCTGCACGGTAGGCAAATGCGCCAATCGTAACCGTTGGATTATAATTACCGGTATGCGGGAATGATGAGCCCCCTACAACAAACAGATTTTCCATATCCCACATTTGGGAGTACGTATTGACAGCGGACGTTGCAGGGTCCGCACCCATAATCGCACCGCCGAAGAAGTGATCGGTGTAGAATTTATGATCGAATACAGTATCATCTTTGACGACATCGACATTCATTGTATCTGCGCCCATTTCTTTCATTATTTCTGCACAACGCGCTACTCCAGCTTTTGCTCGGGCGATGTCTTGTTTCGCGTAGGTGACGGTTACTCGCAAAAGAGGATTGCCGAGTGCATCTTTATACGTAGGGTCAAGATCCATATACGTATCCTTGTTTGGTAGGAAGCCGCTTTGCGCAGTGATAAACAAGTTTCGGTTGAAATATTTCAACGACTGCTTTTTAAATTCTTTGCCCCATCCTGGCGTGCCTTCAGGAACTGAGTTATGTGCGATTGGACGTGTACCTAGCTGACTGTAATGCACTTCGTACCCATGCAAGAAGTCGAGATTCGTATGATCTTCGTAATCTCCACTGAAGTCATCGATCGTTGCACCTAGCCCTCCGGTACCCATAAAGTTATTAAACTTTTTATTTTCAAAGAATCCACGAGCCCCGATATACGTTGACAGATTACTGAAGTGGCCTGTGAAATTCTTCCCGATCATCCCTTGTCCTGTTTTCGGATTATAAGGTTGTCCAATTTTTGAAGTAAGCAATAGACGCGTATTCGTAAAGACAAATCCAGCAAGGACTACGATGTCTGCAGGTTGCTCGAACACTTCACCTGTATTCGTGTCAGTATAAACTAATCCAATAGCTTTCTTACCGTCATGGCTCACACGGTTCACGAATGAATCATTGCGGATTTCAAGATTACCTGTCTTTTGTGCCGTCGCCAGTACGGTAATGATAGGATCAGCTTTTGCGCCGAAGTCACAGCCGTATTCTTCACAAAATGCACAGTAGACACATCCATTGATTGTTTCACCATCTGGATTAGTATACGTTTGTGAAGCGTTGGCTGATGGAATTCGGTACGGATGATAGCCGAGATTTTTTGTTGCTTCTGTAAATAACCGAATGGCTGGTGTTTCTTTCATCGGCGGAAGAGGGTACTTATCAGAACGTGGGGGACCAAGCGGACTTTCTTCGCCTGAGATGGCGGCTGTTTTTTCGTATTTATCATAATACGGCTCCAGCTCGTCATATGTAATTCCCCAGTCTTGCATAGTCGATTCTTTCGGAATTTTATCTTTTCCATAGCGCTCAACTGTTTTGCTATAGATTTCAAAGTCATAAGGCAACCAACGGAACGCCAAACCATTCCAGTGAACTCCTGCGCCACCTGTATGATTTCCGAGTCTTGCATTCATATTGTTTCGAACGGGCATTGCTTCTTTGTCTATCGAATTCCTTGAAGTGATTGTATCTTTATTCAGCTCCTGCATGAGATCATACCGCTTGGAGTAACGCAACTCGTCTTTCGTACCGATGAAATCTTCATGCTTTTTATTTTTTCCACGTTCTAGAATGACAACTTTATGCCCTGCTTTCGTCAATTCGGCTGCGGCAATTCCACCGACCCAGCCGGATCCGACAATGACGACTTCTACTTTTTCTAGTTTTTTCACCATACTATGTCCTCCTCGTAAGTGTCCTTTAGTGTCCTTGATAGTCTCTCAAACTGATCGGATCTAGTTTTTTAAATTCATCATGTTCAATATAGGAAGCATACGAGGCTTGTGCGCCAGGGAACTCCTTCATTTTCCAGCCTTCCATATTCACGTTTCCACCATAGAGAGGATCAGAATAAGCACCTTCCAATGTCGCTTGTTTCAACAGGATGAAAAACTCGGATGCTTTGACGCCTTTCATTTTCACGTTGTTTGCTTCAAAGTCTGTCATGATTTCGATTTGTTGTTCTTCGCTTGCTTCGTCAAATGGTATGCTGAACCTTTTTTGGCTTTCCTCGTCCATTTTCCGCAAGCCAAGTAAAAAGAGACTCCCCCGATCCAAAATCGATTGTTCTCCGCCTGGACCAGCTGTTTGGTCGGATTTGTCTAAATTGGCCACGAAGGGACCTTGTCGGTAGTCATAGCCATTTATACCCCAGCGACCGGCAAGTTGTTTGTCGATATAATACGGTACGCCCAATTTGATAGCACCAGGGCCGAGTTCATCTTCGGGAAGGATTTGTTCTGTGGAAGCCATCAATAATTTGAAATCGTGTTCGCGTGTGAAAAACTGACGTGCTTGAAATGCTTCATACCCTTTATTCGGATGCGCATTTTCGGTTTCTCCATTGTGTTGATCTTTCTTGTCTAAGCCGCCTGTTATCAGACCGCCAAAAAGTGATCCTCCAACCAATCCACCAGCTACTAATCCGGTATTTTTCAAGAAACTTCTCCGACTCAAATCTTGTTGATGCTCAGTTTTTCCATTTTCCTTACTCGGTAGCTGTTTATCCGCCATCACAATCGCTCCTTATAAATTAAAAACTTTAAAAGATTATAGAGTATTACAGTTATTTGGTTTACTCTGCCAGCTGTGACATATTTAGATATACCCAAAAGTACAATGATTTAGACTTAATCTTCCGTAGAGGCTTGAAATTAAAATTATTGTAGTAAAATTAATTTTGTAGACGGAGCGATAGGGAAGGGAGGAATGCGTGTCTGTATTAATCCTAAATAATCCTAAATAAAAGACATCCCTTCATGACGAGTAGCGTGAAGGGATGTCTTTTTCTATAAAAATAAGGATATTTGATTGGGAACTATGTATGTTCTACCACGTTCATGCACACATAGTTTATTCATTCGTTTGTGATGTTGGACTAGAAGAATGGGGAATGGTAGCCCCTTTTTCGACGTCACTATCAATCGGCTTCTTCGACCAGATCGTCGCAAGAATTGGTCCCGAAATATTATGCCAGATCGCACCCCATCCGCTTGGTAGTGCAGCAAGTGGTCCGAAGTGAGCAGTGGCTAAAGCGACTCCGAGTCCGGAGTTTTGCATACCAACTTCTAATGAAATCGCTCGTCTGTCATTTTCATTCAAGCCAAGCATACGGGCAATCATATAGCCAATTAGTAGTCCAAAGCCATTATGCAGGAATACTGCGATAAACACGATTAATCCTGAGCTTGCGACGTTTCCCGCGTTAGCCGAAGTGACTGCGGAAACGATAATCAAGATCGCTACGACCGATATAAGCGGTACAACAGAGATGCTTTTCGCGACAGCGCGAGGGAAGAAGCGTTGAATGAGCAGTCCCAACACGATCGGTACGATGATCACTTGGACAATCGATTTGAACATGGAAAGTGCATCCACTGGCAACCATTGTCCAGCTAGCAATAGTAATAATAAAGGAGTAACGATAGGTGCTAATAGTGTAGAAAGGGAAGTCATCGCAACTGATAATGCGAGGTTTCCTTTTGCTAGATATACCATAACGTTAGAAGCGGTACCCCCTGGAACACATCCGAGAAGTACTAATCCAGCTGCAAGTTCTGGTGGCAACTTTAGTAAGTAAGCAATACCGAAAGCGACAAGTGGCATAACGATGAACTGCGCAGCTACACCAATTAGTACAGGGAAGGGATTCGTCAAGACGATTTTGAAGTCGACCGCTTTTAACGTTAGCCCCATTCCGAACATGACTACACCAAGTAAAATCGTAATATATGCGCCGAGTCCTAAAAAGGGAGTTGGGAACATAAATGCGATAATAGCGGTGATGATTACCCAAACGGCAAAGTACTTTCCAGCAATTGAACTGACAGTTTCCAGCGCCTTCATAATTTTGTTACCTCAGAATTAATTTGAAGTATTTTATTTGGATTGAGTAAATTGTCTGGATCAAGTGCACGTTTGATTTTTTCCATAACGTCAAGTGCCGCACCGTGTTCTTGTTGTTGATATTTCTGTTTACCGACACCGACACCGTGTTCTCCAGTGCATGTGCCGCCACGTTCCAGTGCATAGAGAACGATTCGTTCATTTAATTCATCCGCTTTAGCACGTTCTGCTGGATCATTCATATCCATCATCAATAAGACGTGGAAGTTACCATCACCTACATGACCTACAATTCCAGCGGGCATGTTAAGAGAATTAACAGTTTCACGTGCATGATTCACAGCGTCCGCTAACTCTGAGATGGGTAAACAAACATCAGTCACCATCAATTTTTTTCCTGGATTTCCATGAATGAAAGCATAGGCCAAATTATGACGAGCTTCCCAAAGTCTGTTACGTCCAGCGTTATCAGTCTCGAATTCGACTTCTTCGCAATGATGATCAGCTACAATTTCTTTTGTGAATTCTACGTCTTGCTGTAGTCCAGCTTCGTTACCGTGGAATTCTAAGAACAAAGTAGGTTTTTCTTGATAGTTCGTTTCACTAAAATGATTAACTTGTTTCATCGATGGTTCATCAACTAGTTCAACACGTGCAATTGGAATACCCGCTTGCAAAATGGAAACGACTGCTTCTACTGCGTCATTGACAGACGGGAATGACGCACGTGCTGCTGTCGTATATTCAGGAATTCCGTACACGCGTAAAGTTAGTTCGGTAAAGCAACCGAGGATACCTTCAGAACCTACAAAGAGTCCATTTAAATGAAGACCTGACGCAGATTTTGCGGCTTTATTTCCTGTGTGGATAATTGTTCCATCCGCGAGTACGACTTCCAAATCACGTACTTGGTCGCGCATAACACCGTATTTAACGGAAGTTGTCCCACTCGCGTTTGTTGCTGCCATGCCGCCAAGTGTAGCATCTGCTCCTGGATCGACAGAGAAAAAGAGTCCGTGCTTTTTTAAGACTTTATTTAATTGAGAGCGTGTGACGCCTGGTTGAACAGTTACTAAAAAGTCTTCTGCACGTACGTCTAGAATATTGTTCATAAGTGAAAAGTCGATGGTGATGCCGCCGTTTTCAGGAATGACATGACCTTCTAGACTCGAGCCCAAGCCAAATGGTATGATTGGAATTTGATGTTTGGTTGAAATTTTCATAATTTGACTAACATCTTCAGTAGATGTGGGGAAGACGACGATATCTGGTAGTTTCATCGTATGGTAGGATTCGTCTTTTCCATGTAGTTCGCGCACGGTTTCATTTACTGTCACTTGTTCTTCTGTTAATACGGATTGTAAAGCTTGTACTATTTCTTGTGTTGATACGGTCATCGTAGTTCGCCCCTTAAATAAACAATTATTATATGGTGAATAGTTATATCGGTTAGAGTTATTTAACTAATCGTTATCCTATTATACTAAAGAATCTGAACTGTACAAAGGTTATTATTGCATATATTGCTAGAAAACTACCCATCTGATATGGTTAAAATCAAATAATATGAATGTAAGGGGTTTCACTGATGATTAGCTAAGAGAAGAGGAAATATTATATGCAAAATGAAATTAAAGAAAAAATTCATCAATTAATCGACGAAGATTATCAAAAATTTGTTTCCGCGCTTATCCCGACAAACGATAATGTGTTAGGCGTTCGTATGCCAGCATTACGGAAACTAGCAAAGGACGTTGCTAAGGGAGATTGGCGAAGCTATTTAGCAACAGCGAGCGATGAGTCTTTTGAGGAAGTTATGTTGCAAGGTCTAGTAATAAGTTACGCTAAAGCCGATATAGAAGAAATCCTGTCCTATGTGACGGTGTTTGTGCCGAAGATTGATAACTGGTCCGTTTGTGATAGCTTTTGTACTAGTTTGAAAATTACGAAGCAACATAAGGAACGCGTATGGAATTTCTTGCAGCCGTATTTGATTTCGGATGAAGAGTATGAGCTTCGTTTTGGTATTGTGATGCTTCTAGATTATTATATAGAGATGGATACGATTCATAGTGTGATTTCATTGCTCGATTGTGTGGAGCATGAAGGCTATTACGTAAAAATGGCAGTCGCTTGGGCTTTGTCGATTTGTTTTGTGAAGTTTCCAGAATTGACGATGTGTTATTTAAAAGGGGATCATTCGTTAGATAAGTTTACATATAATAAAGCTTTGCAGAAAATTACGGAGTCTACACGTGTCAATCCGGAAGTGAAGACGGTGATCCGTGAGATGAAGATATAATAGATACAGAAAAACCTGGCAAATGCGCGCCAGGTTTTTTTACGTACATCTAAATGATTCCACATGCTTCAAATCCAACCCATAATACTCCCATCGATAATGACGCGAATCCCAGCGATAGCCGGCAATCGAAGTTCTGCCTACAAATGTCGGGTAATACCAAAACCCTTTATGGCGAGAAGTCCAAATATACGTATAGCGATACAGACATCCCGCTATGCCGCCCGGATCGACCGCGCGTAAATTGGCGTCTGGATAGCTAGGCGTTTGGTTCGGTGGTGGCATAGTTGGCGTTTGTTGTTGGTTATGACCGCCAGATTGTCCAGGGTGCCCTGGTTGCCCGTGATGTCCTGGATAGCCGGGGTAATTTGGGTATCTCTGTTGCCCTGGATAGCCTCCTGGCCACCCTTGCTGTCCGGGAAACCCAGGTTGACTTGGGTAACCCGGCTGACTAGGAAACCCAGGCTGATTTGGATAGCCGTGCTGCTGTCCTGGCCAACCTGTTTGCCACGGGGACGGCTGCTGACTAGGTGTAGCTCCCGGATATCCGCCACCCGGCCACCCTTGCTGGGGGTTAGGTTGTTGCGGACGATTCTGATGATGATACCCTTCATATGGCTGTCCTTGATACCCTTCAGGTAATTGCGGATACCACATTTCTTCATTTTGCTGGCTCAAAAAATCACTCCCTTTTTAAGTTCCTCAACTACATCGGAATGAATCAATTCGTTGCAAATCAATTCCTAAATACTCCCAACGATATCTGCGTGGATTCCATTGAAATCCTGCTACAGACGTTCTGCCAACAAATGTTGGGTAGAACCAGAAGCCATTAAATCTAGACGTCCATACATAGGTATAGCGGTATAGACAACCAGAGATTGCGCCAGGATCAACTGCGAATGTTTGGAATTCGGGATAGCTAGGTATTTGGTTTGGTGGGGGTGTCGTTGGTGCGGATGACTGCCCACCTTGCCCTGGCTGGTTTGGGAAATTGGGCTGTCCGGGAAATCCTGGCTGTCCTGGGAAACTAGGTAAACCGGGCATGCCAGGAAACCATTGCGACCCTGGAAATCCAGAGCGTCCTGGAAAACTAGGTTGCCAAGGAGAAAATGGTTGCATTGGAGAAGGATTGTTCCATCCAGATCCTCCTGGAAAGCCACCTTGCCATTGTTGTTGGCCATATTGAGGATAGTTAAAATATCCACCTTGTTGATTCAACTTATCACTCCTTCTTTACCATCTCCTGTTATCATATGCAGCGCATTCGACATTTGACTTTTTCTTCATCTTCATTTGTCGATGCTCTGTGATAGACTAGAGGAAAGGAAGTGGACACTTATGAATGAAAATAAACCACATATTTTAGTAGTGGATGGGATGGCGTTGTTGTTCCGTTCATTTTTTGCGACGGCACATAGCGGCCAGTTTTTCCGCAATGCATTTGATGTACCGACGAATGGTGTACAAGGGTTTGCACGGCATACGATGAGTGCGATTTCGATTTTCCAGCCGACACATTTGGCGGTTTGTTGGGATATGGGTTCGAAAACATTCCGCAATGAATTATTCGCGGACTATAAAGCTCATCGACCGGCGCCGGCACCCGAGTTGGTTCCACAGTTCGATATGGCGAGAGAAGTGTCGGAAGCTTTGGGCTGGAAGAGTTACGGAATTCCAAACATGGAAGCGGATGATTTGATCGGTTCGCTAGTAGAAACGTGGAAAGACGAAGCAAAATTGACGGTCGTTTCGGGGGATAAAGATTTATTACAGTTACTGAAGCCGGATGTGTCGATTGCGCTTACGAAGAAAGGTTTCACGCAGTACGATGAATACGATGAAGCGCGTTTTATAGAAGAGTATGGTATTACGCCAGCGCAGTTTATTGATTTGAAGGCATTTACTGGGGATTCGAGTGATGGCTATCCAGGCGTTAAGGGGATTGGTCCGAAGACCGCATTGAAGCTCATTCAGCAATATGGTTCAGTAGATGGTGTGCTGGCGGCGCGGGAAGAATTGACGGCGGGTATCCAAAAGAAGCTTGCTACGGATGAAGAGATATTAATGATTTCAAGAGAACTCGCAACGATTCATTGTCAAATTACGCTGGATGACCCACTGGATCAATTGCTCATTCCAGCATTTACAGAAGAACGCGCACAGTTAATGGAACAGCAAGGCTATTCCTTGATTGCTAAGCAAGGACTTGCGACTTCACCGTTTTGACGGTTCAATTTTGACGAAGGTCAGAATGGCTTTATTCGGTTCATAAGGTATCGATCGAACGGTGCTTTCGCAGTTTCTTCCACCGTTGTCATGGACGAGCACATGAAGCGCGCCGTTTACATAGTCATAGCCGACCATCACCACCCAGTGGTAGTCGAATGAAAACTGACCGCGCCATTTGAAGTTGAACCATTTGTCGAACTTTAACGCTACGGGACGATTTTCATCGATTTGCTGCAAGGCTTGCTGTACGTCGCATTTTTCCACTTGCCAGTCTGCACCGAGCAGTAGGCCGAGTCTACGGATAAAGCGCCATGTCGGCAAGCCGATTTTCGTTCCGCCTAGTTTTTGGTACAGTTCGTTGATGTTCGGGGTTGGTGTGTGGGGGAAAAGGTGTCGCAGCAGTACGAATGCGGTGACGGGTCCGCAGGCAGAAGGGCGGTATGCGGGCTCAATGTCCCTGTCATATTGTGACTTTCCTTGCACGTCAATGAACTTCGCCATGAATAAACGCCTCCTGTAGTGAGAAACAGCGCTGACAAAAGTCAGCGCTGTTAGTTTTAATAGAAAGAATTGTAGAGTAGATAGTTTGTGAGTGTTTTGAGATTGGATCTCCAGAAGGGGACGCTTTCCGGGGGCACGGCCTTGAGCCTCCTCGTTCGCTTCCTGTGGGGTCTCAAGACGCGCGCTAATCCCCCAGGAGTCGCCCTTTCTTCCGCTCCAATCCTATTATATGCACACTATAAATAGTTATTAACTTCATTGTAGTTTTCAAGTAACTTAGTAACGCTCATTTAACTTGTTTAAGTTCAAAGGAAAGCACAAACAAGCTAGCTGAACATTCCCCCGCCATCATCAGGAAGATGCACTAGTGAAGCGAAGTGCAAGGCGGCGACTCGGGGAGGATCAGCCCGACAGATGAGACAACCAAAGAGCGTAGCGAAGGTTGGCTCACCGCGGGCCCTCCCGAACGCGTCCGCCTGGAACGCAGCGTAACGGGGTATTATCCACTTACCCAATCACTTATTCACTTGTTAAATCTTCACTCCATCAAGAAACTCTGTCACCTGTGCGGGGGATTTTGCGTTTGCGCTGTGTAGGTGAGCGTGCTTTTCGCCGTCTTTGAACACTAGCAAACTTGGAATGCCCATGACTTCGTATTTTTCAGCGATTTCAGGAATAACGTCACGATCCGCTTCATACCATGTGTAAGTATCGTATGCTTCCACGATTGGATCGATAAACATATCCATTCGCTTGCAGTCTGGGCACCAGTCTGCTTCAAACTTCACTAATACCGGTTGGTCGCTTGCGATGATTTCGTTAAACTCTTCTACAGATTTGATTTCTTTCATTAAGAACGCCTCCATTCACTAAATAGTGTACAATGTTTCTAAGAAGTTGTGTATTTAATTGCTTTTGCAAGTAATTTAAAAAGTCTGATTTAACATCAATTCGATATTGCGAAATAGTTTAAAATGATTTATAGTAGTATCTATAAGCGAGGCGTATTTTTTTTACGTTATAAATGAATGAGTGTTCATTCAAAGATAAAGGGAGGATTGCACGTGACTTATCAAATTAGAAAAGCGGCAGTTTTAGGATCGGGCGTAATGGGTTCTGGTATTGCGGCGCATTTAGCTAATATTGGCATACCTGTACTTTTACTAGACATCGTACCACCGAAAGTAAGTGCGGATGACGAGGCGAAGGGACTGACGACTGAGGACCCGAGATTCCGCAATAAGTTTGCAACTACTGCAGTGGAAAAATTGCTGAAACAAAAACCAGCACCTTTAACAACGAAAAAAAATCTTTCATTAATTACACCGGGAAACTTCGAGGACCATTTGGCACAATTGAAAGACGTAGATTGGATCATTGAAGTCGTCGTTGAAAACTTAGACATTAAAAAGAGTTTATATGAAAAAATAGAAAGCGTACGAAAGCCAGGAACAATCATTTCATCTAACACATCTGGCATTAGTATAGAGGCGATGACAGAAGGTCGTTCGGAAGATTTCCAAAAGCACTTCCTAGGAACACACTTCTTCAACCCTCCAAGATACTTGAAATTACTTGAGATTATTCCTACAAAAACAACTGCGCCGGAAGTTGTAAAATTCATGACAATATTCGGTGAAGATCGTTTAGGCAAGGGAGTCGTTATTGCCAAAGATACACCGAACTTTATCGCGAACCGTATTGGAACATATGGTTTGCAAGTGACGTTGCATGAGATGCTCGCACGGGGCTATACGATTGGTGAAATAGATTCAGTTACCGGTACATTGATCGGCCGTCCGACATCCGCAACGTTCCGTACATTAGATGTGGTAGGCCTTGATACGTATATGCACGTTGCGAAAAACGTCTATGATCAGACGACTGGTGATGAACAGAAGACCTTTGAATTGCCTGAAGTCGTACTGAAAATGATCGATAACGGTTGGATCGGTGCGAAAGCGAAGCAAGGATTCTACTTAAAACAAGGTAGAGATATTCTTCAATTAGATATGAGTACATTAGAATACATTCCTACAGAAAAAATGAAAGCGCCTTCAATCGATATGGCAAAACAGCAAAAAGGTCTTGCGAATAAAGTGAAGACATTGCTATATGCAAAAGATCGTGCAGGTGAAATTCTTTGGAGCACACTCACACCAACGATGCTTTATGCAGCACAACTTCATGGCGAGATTGCAGATGATATCGTAGCAATCGATCATGCGATGAAGTGGGGCTTCGGCTGGACGCAAGGACCGTTTGAAATTTGGGATGCGATTGGTGTACGAAAATCAGTCGAGTTACTGAAAGAAGAAGGCAAAAACATTCCAGCACTCGTTCAGTCTTTGCTCGATAAAGGCTTTGAAACCTTCTATAAAGAGGAAGAAGGGGACATATACTATTTTGATGGGTCAGACTACAAGCTAGTTGAAGTCAATGAAAAAGCGATCAACTTAAAGCTCTATAAAAAGAAGCATGGCGTCATCAAGAAAAATTCTGGTGCTAGTTTAGTGGATTTAGGTGATGGCGTAGCATTACTTGAATTCCACTCACAATCAAATGCAATCGGACTCGATATCATCCAAATGATTAACTTTGCAGTCGATGAAGTGGAGAAAAACTTTAAAGGACTTGTGATCGGGAATCAGGGGAAAAACTTCTGTGTCGGTGCGAACCTTGGGTTAATCTTGATGGAAGCGCAAGACGATAATATTTTTGAACTCGATTTCGTTATTCGTTCATTCCAAAATGCGATGATGAAGATTAAATATAGCAGCAAACCAGTCGTTGCGGCACCATTCCAAATGACACTTGGCGGCGGAGCAGAAGTTTGTTTGCCAGCTGCACATATTCAAGCATCGATGGAAACGTATATGGGCTTAGTTGAAGTAGGGGTTGGATTAATTCCTGGTGGGGGCGGTAACGTCAATTTATATCAGAAGCATCTAAAAGGTTTGCCGAACGGTGTGCCAACGGACTACCAACATATTGCGAATAAAGTATTCGAATCAATTGCGATGGCGAAAGTCTCGACATCGGCTGATGAAGCGAAAGAAAATAATTTCTTAGACTTTGCGGACGGCGTGAGTGTTAATTCCGATCATCAGATTTACGATGCAAAACGAGCGGCTCTTGCTTTATATGAGGCTGGCTACGTGGCACCAAAGAGAGCGAAAGTTCCAGTGACAGGCGATTCAGGTTATGCGACATTATTGTTGGCTGCGGAAGGTATGCATATTTCCGGCTTCATTAGCGATCATGATCTGAAAATCGCGAAGAAGCTAGCGTACGTGATTGCTGGAGGTAAGGTTCCGTATGGTACACGTGTCGACGAGCAGTACTTACTGGATCTAGAACGCGAAGCATTTTTGAGCCTAGTGGCAGAGCCGAAATCACTCCAGCGTATGCAGCATATGCTTGTGAAGGGCAAACCGTTACGTAACTGATGATGGATAGATAAAGGAGGAAACAGCATGCGCGAAGCAGTAATTGTAGCCGGTGCTCGAACACCGATTGGAAAAGCAAGAAAAGGTTCTTTGGCAACTGTCCGTCCAGATGATCTCGGGGCGTTGACGATAAAGGAAACATTGAAGCGTGCAGGGAATTATGATGGTCCGATTGATGATGTAATCATTGGCTGTGCGATGCCTGAAGCAGAACAAGGCATGAACGTGGCGCGTAATATCGGAGCACTTGCGGGATTACCTGATACGACACCCGCAGTGACGATTAACCGTTTTTGTTCATCAGGCTTGCAGTCGATTGCATATGCGGCAGAACGCATTATGCTCGGACATTCAGAAGCGATTTTAGCTGGCGGCGTCGAGTCGATGAGTATGGTCCCGATGATGGGTAATACGATTCGGCCAAACTTCAAACTAGCGGAAGAAGCACCTGAATACTATATGGGAATGGGGCATACAGCGGAGCAAGTGGCGCAAAAATATGGTATTTCCCGTGAAGATCAAGATGCATTCGCGGTGGAATCACATAAACGTGCAGAAGCAGCCATTAAAGAAGGTAAGTTTGTCGACGAAATCGTACCGGTTGAAGTGACTAAACGTTTTGTTGATGAACGAGGAAAGTATCAGGAAAAGAATGTGTTATTCGCAATGGATGAAGGTGTTCGTCCTGGCACGACGATGGAAGTGCTTGGAAAATTACGTCCAGCATTCGCAGCGAAAGGTTCCGTCACAGCGGGTAACGCTTCACAAACATCTGACGGAGCAGGGATGGTCTTAGTAATGGATTCAGAAGTTGCTAAACAGCACGGATTGAAACCATTGGCGAAATTCCGTTCATTCGCAGTAGGCGGTGTCCCACCGGAAATTATGGGAATTGGACCAGTTGAAGCAGTGCCTAAAGCATTGAAACTAGCGGGATTGTCGATCGAGGACATTGATCTATGGGAGCTCAATGAAGCATTCGCGTCGCAATCACTCGCAGTTATTCGTGAACTTGGTCTGGATATGAGAAAAGTGAACGTCAACGGGGGAGCAATCGCAATGGGTCACCCACTAGGGGCAACTGGAACGGTATTAACATTGAAGTTAATTCACGAATTGAAACGCCAAGGTAAAAAGTTCGGTGTCGTGACGATGTGTATCGGTGGCGGAATGGGAGCAGCAGGAGTATTTGAAGTCTTGTAAATAAATACGTTTCGAACAAGGTGAAGTTATACGACAAAAGCAATGGAGGGAAACACTATGACAGAATTCGTAAAAGGTGGAGCATTTTTAACTGAGGAAATGGACGCATCACGCGTATTCACACCAGAGGATTTCACAGATGAACAGAAAATGATTGCCAAAACAACCGAGGAATACGTCAAAAATGATGTTTTGCCGTTAGTGGATAAGCTAGAAAATCATGAGTTCGAGCATTCTGTGAAATTATTGAAAAAAGCAGGAGATCTCGGTCTACTTGCAGCAGATATTCCTGAAGAGTATGAAGGGCTTGGACTGGATAAAGTATCTTCTGCATTAATTGCTGAAAAACTATCCGTCGCCGGTGGATTCTCAATTACTCACGGTGCCCACGTAGGAATCGGTACATTGCCAATCGTGTTATTTGGCACTGACGACCAGAAGAAAAAATACTTACCAAACTCTGCAAGTGGTAATAAGATTTCCGCTTACGCTTTGACAGAGCCAAGCTCAGGATCAGATGCATTAGGCGCGAAAACGACTGCGAAACTAAACGCGGAAGGTACGCACTATGTACTAAACGGCGAAAAGCAGTGGATCACCAACTCGGCATTTGCTGACGTTTTCGTAGTCTATGCAAAAGTCGATGGCGACAAATTTACTGCATTTATCGTAGAGAGAGAGTATCCAGGCGTTTCTGTAGGACCAGAGGAGAAGAAAATGGGTATCAAATCATCTTCTACGCGGACATTAATCTTGGAAGATGCAGAAGTACCTGTTGAAAACGTATTAGGTGAAATTGGCCGTGGACATATTATTGCCTTCAACATTTTAAACATCGGTCGTTATAAGCTTGGAGTAGGTACAGTCGGCGGATCTAAGCGTGCGCTTGAACTGGCTATCAAGTATGCCAATCAACGGAAGCAGTTCGACACACCTATTTCGTCATTCAACCTGACAAAAGAAAAGTTCGGTACAATGGCTTCTATGTTGTATGCAACTGAAAGTTTGATCTACCGTACAGTTGGTTACTTTGAAGAGCGTAACGCCGCAATGAGCCCTGAGGAGCAAAAAGACGGTGCAAAAGTGGCAGCGTCGATTGCTGAATATGCAATTGAATGTTCTATTAATAAAGTAGTAGGTTCTGAAGTATTGGATTATATTTCTGATGAAGCAGTTCAAATCCATGGTGGTTACGGCTTCATGGCAGAGTACGAGGTAGAGCGTATCTACCGCGATTCGCGTATCAACCGTATTTTCGAAGGTACGAATGAAATCAACCGTATGATCGTTCCTGGTACATTCCTCAAGAAAGCAATGAAAGGCGAATTGCCATTGCTTCAACAAGCGCAAGGGTTGCAGGAAGAACTGTTGATGATGATGCCGGAAGAAGTGGGCGATGAAGCATTGGCGCAGGAGAAAGTGCTTGTGAAAAATGCGAAGAAAATCGGTATCTTGGCTGCTGGACTTGCAGCACAGCGCTACGGCACGAAACTAGATCAGGAGCAGGAAATCCTCGTTAACATTGCAGACATCGCAAGCGACATCTTTGGTATGGAGTCTGCAGTGCTTCGTACGGAAAAGGCGATTAACAAGAATGGCGAAGAAAAAGAGAATCAGAAGCTTCTTTATACACAAATCTTCTGTCAGGAAGCGTTCGGACGCATCGAATCCGCAGCAAAAGAGACATTGCTTGCAGCAGTAGACGGTGACAACCAGCGCATGATGATCTCCGCATTGCGTAAGCTAACTCGTAATAATCCATACAACGTAATTGCGAAGAAGCGCGAAGCATCCGTTAAGCTAATTGAAGCTGAAAAGTATATTGTTTGATAAATAACGATTGCAGAAACGCCCCAGTTTGTTTGGGGTGTTTTTGTGATTGAATACGTACATTTCTAGGGCGAATGATGTCCCGCGCTCATAGCCTAGGACGTGCCGCTCATAGCCCCCAGTCCCGCGCTCATAGACATAGATGTGCCGCTCATAGCCCCCGGTCCCGCGCTCATAGACTAGGCTGTGCCGCTCATAGCCCCCGGTCCCGCGCTCATAGACTAGGTTGTGCCGCTCATAGCCCCCGGTCCCGCGCTCATAGAATTAGCTTCCACATCAAGTTGTTTGCTATACTGAAAAAAAGGGGGAATGACGATTATGATCATTACATACTACGGCTACCCGAAATGTAGTACATGCCGCAAAGCAAAGAAGTGGCTAGAGAACGAGGAGCTTTCATTCGAAGAAGTAAACATCGCCGAACAACCGCCGAGCGAAGAAGAGTTGCGTATGATGATTAAAAACTCCGGACTCGAACTGAAAAAATTCTTCAACACGAGCGGCATGAAATATCGCGAACTTCAGCTAAAGGACAAACTACCTGAAATGACTGATGACGAAAAGATCACATTGCTCGCATCTGACGGAATGCTTATCAAACGTCCAATCGTATCAGACGGACAACGTGTCACAGTTGGCTTTAATGAAGAAACATTCGCACAAACTTGGCAGGCGTGAACATAGATTCTTGTCTTTCAATTAGAACTATGGCAAACTGAATTAAGATAAACTATTATATTTTTGGAGGTAACGACATGAGCACACCAAAAGAATTGCGTTATTCAGAAGAACACGAATGGGTAAAAGAAGAAGACGGTAAGTATCGTATCGGGATCACACATTTCGCACAGTCTGAGCTAGGGGATATCGTATTCGTTGAACTGCCACAAGTGGGCGACCAATTGAAATCAGATGAGCCTTTCGGTAGCGTTGAATCAGTGAAAACTGTTTCTGAATTGTACGCTCCATTAACTGGTAAAGTTGTTGAAGTGAACGAAGAGCTAGAAGATAGCCCAGAATTAGTAAACGAATCTCCATACGAAAAAGCTTGGATGATCGTCGTGGAAATCGAAAACAAAGCTGAATTGGATGAATTGATGACTGCGGAGCAATACGAAGAAATGACAGCTGGCGAATAAGAAAACAGGAAGAGCGCTGGGATGTTCCAGCGCTTTTTTTACACTCTAGGAGGACACTGGATGGATCCGAAAGTACTCATTGTGGAAGGTGGTTCCGACCGCAAACGACTATTACCCATTCTTGCGGAGCCGGTAGAAATCATCTGTACAAATGGCACAATCAGCCCTTACCATATCGAAGAGTTACTAGAACCATATGAGAACCAAGACCTTTTCGTTTTTATGGATGCCGATGCTTCGGGCGATTCCATTCGCAAGCTGTTTAAGCAGCTCTATCCTGAAGCAAAGCACTTATATACGGATCGCTTATACCGTCAAGTCGAAAAAACACCGAATAAAGTTTTGGCAGGTGTGCTAATTGCCGCCAATTTCAAAGTACATCCTAAGTATCTGGCAGGTGGAATTAATGAATAACTGGACAAATGAAATGTGGAAACGCGAACAAGCGGCAGAACCACTTGCCGCTTTTTATCTATATACTCCAATGTGCGGTACATGCAACGTCGCAACAAAAATGCTAACAGTCATCGAGGCTATGCGTCCTGACTTACCCGTTGGAAAAGCAGACTTGAATTACGTCCAAGAAGTAGCAATTGATCATGAAATAGAAAGTGTCCCATGTTTGCTCATTCACCGCAAAGGGAAACCAATGGAAAAAATTTACGCTTTCCAATCCGTACCCTATCTACTAGAGAAGCTCAGTTGACAATAGATTCCGAAGTATGGTATAAGTAGTACATTCAACTGAATATCGAAACTCTTATAACGAGCGGTGGAGGGAAGTGCCCTACGAAGCCCGGCAACCGTCACATACGTGAAATGGTGCCAATTCACTCAAAGCAACAAGCTTTGACAGATGAGAGAAATGTAAACGTACATATATTTCGATACGTTTGACCTTTCTGCTCGACTGCGGAAGGGTCTTTTTTATGACCAAAACGAAATGGATTTGAAAAGGCGGTGCAGAAAATGATTCAACTAACAAACGTTCATAAGAAATTCCAATTGAACGGTTCAGAAATTGTCGCAGTAGATGATGTGACAGTAGCCATCAAAGAAGGAGAAATTTTCGGCATCATCGGGTACAGTGGTGCAGGAAAAAGCACGCTCATTCGATTATTAAACGGTCTTGAGCAACCAACATCCGGTAGCATTATGATTCATGGGCAAGAAATGACGACGCTATCGGGATCCGGTCTGCGTAATGCACGCCAGAAGATCAGTATGATTTTCCAACACTTTAATTTACTATGGTCACGCACAGTGGAAGAAAATATTGCATTCCCGCTAGAAATTGCAGGCGTGAAAAAGTCCGAACGTAAACGTAAAGTGAAGGAACTAATTGATCTAGTCGGCTTAACTGGTCGTGAGAAATCCTATCCAGCGCAGTTATCAGGTGGCCAGAAACAACGTGTCGGCATTGCCCGCGCGCTTGCGAATGACCCAGAAGTATTACTTTGTGATGAAGCGACTTCTGCACTTGATCCCGAGACAACAAATGCAATTCTCGATTTATTGACGGATATTAATGAACGTCTTGGCTTAACGATTGTGCTTATTACGCATGAAATGCATGTCATTCGAAAGATTTGCCATCGTGTGGCAGTCATGGAGGCGGGGAAAGTCGTGGAAATGGGCAACGTACTCGATGTCTTCCAATCTCCACAAGCTGACATTACGAAGCGTTTCATTTCACAGGTGACGGATACAGCTGACACCGACGCGGCGATAGCGCATTTACGGGATGAAGCACCGCAAGGAAAGTTGGTTAAGTTGGCGTTCATCGGCGAACGTACAGAGCAGCCCGTGCTTGCAGAATTAATCCGTAAATTCCCAATCGATGTCAATATCGTGCAAGGGAATATCTCGACTACGCGCGACGGCGCATACGGCACACTGGTTTTGCAACTGGTAGGGGATGTGGCGGTTATTGAAGAAGCCGTTGCTTTCCTTCATTCCAATGAAGTAAAGACGGAGGTGCTGATGAATGATTGAGCAGTGGTTCCCGAACGTGAACTGGGAAAAGATGTGGACAGCTACAGGTGAAACGCTTTATATGTCAGCCTATTCAACGTTCTTCACATTCGTCTTTGGTATTGCACTTGGTTTATTGTTGTTTTTAACAAGTCCCGGTCAGTTATGGGCGAATAAAATAACTCATGTCTTTACGGGTGCGTTTGTGAATATCTTCCGTTCTATTCCATTTATTATTTTGATTATTTTATTGATACCGTTGACGAATATTATGTTCGGCAGTATGCGTGGACCCAATGCTGCGTTGCCTGCGCTAATCATTGGTGCGGCTCCGTTTTATGGGCGTATGGTGCTGATTGCGTTACAAGAAATTGACAAAGGTGTCATTGAAGCAGCACGTTCGATGGGTGCGCGTACGTCCACAATTATTTTCAAAGTATTGCTACCCGAATCGATGCCGGCATTGGTGTCTGGTATTACAGTGACGTCGATTGCATTGGTGGGCTATACGGCTATGGCTGGAGTTATCGGTGCGGGGGGACTTGGGACGCTCGCGTATCTTGAAGGTTTCCAGCGCAGTCGAGAAGATGTTACGTTGATGGCGACGATCTTAGTGTTGATCATCGTATTTATCATTCAGTTTATTGGTGATTTACTAGTTAAACGTTTGGACAAGCGATAAAAGGATTTTCAGGGAAACCTGTTAACCATAAAATATTCCATTATGGAAAGGGAGAAATGTGACATGAAGAAGTTTTTATTCGGTTTATTCGCAACAGTTCTTGTGCTTGCACTTGCAGCATGCGGATCGAAAGACGATAGCAACAAGGACAATGGGGCGGCAGATGGTGATGCAGGAAAAGACGAGAAAACGACATTGACAATCGGTGCATCTAACACACCACACGCAGTGATTTTGGAACAAGCAAAGCCGTTATTAGCTGAAAAAGGCTTTGATTTGAAGATTGAAGACTACACGGACTATGTATTACCAAACAAAGATTTGGATGCAGGTACACTAGATGCAAACTACTTCCAACATATACCTTACTTAGAGAGTCAAATTGCAGATTTCGGTTATGATTTTGTCAATGCAGGAGCAATCCATATCGAGCCAATCGGTGTTTACTCTAAGAAATATGATTCATTGGAAGAACTTCCTGAAGGCGCAACAATTTTAATCAGTAACTCTGTGGCGGATCACGGCCGTGTACTTGCTATGCTTGAAGCGAAAGGCTTGATTAAGCTTGCTGATGGCGTGGAAAAGGTGAAAGCAGAAGTGGATGATATCGTAGAAAATCCAAAGAACTTGAAGTTTGATGCGAACTACGAAGCAGCGTTAATGCCTCAGTTGTATAAAAATGACGAGGGTGATGCGCTATTGATCAACTCTAACTTTGCAATTGATGCTGGCTTGAATCCAATGGAAGATTCTATTGCATTAGAAGATAAAGAATCCCCATATGTAAATGTAATTGCAGTGAAGAGTGGCAATGAAAATAGCGATGCGATTAAAGCATTGGTTGAAGTATTACTATCAGATGAAATTCAAGATTTCATTGTAAAAGAGTGGTCTGGAGCAGTTGTTCCAGTAAAATAAGTTTATAAATGCCGGTAGCTAATTCAGCTACCGGTTTTTTGTTGTGATTTTTTGGGGGGCGCTCATAGGATGGGTCCCCGCGCTCATAAAACTGGCCTCCACGCTCATAGGATGGGTCCCCGCGCTCATAGAACTGGCCTCCACGCTCATAGGATGGGTCCCCGCGCTCATAGAACCCGCCCCCACGCTCATAGGTCCCACGCCCGCGCTCATAGAACCCACCCCCACGCTCATAGAACTGTCCTTCACGCTCATAGGATTGCATAATTACCTTACAGTAGACAGTATAAGAAAGCGCTCCTAAAGGACAGACTACATCCTGAGGAGTGAGATCATGACTAGAAAAACGTATGAATATGAACTGAAAAAGAAAGTGGTGGAGCTTTATTTTGAAGGGCATGCCGCAA
>NZ_JAPMIW010000023.1:0-41504 GCF_033088395.1 Sporosarcina sp. GW1-11
TACAGACTTCAGTAGGTTGACTCAAAATGAGATCATAGGGTTCTTGTTAAATTTCAATCAAATTCCTAGAAAAGTACTTAATTTCAATACGCCCTTTGAGGTATTCATGAGTTATCTGACGCGTTCGACTTGATTTGACAATTTACCAATACAAATAAAAAAACTTAGTCAAAAGCTGGAACTTCCCCTCGCTATCTTTAGAAGAATACACTAGTGAAACGTAGTGTAAGGCGGCGACTCAGGGAGGATCAGCCCGACAGGAGAGACAACCAGGGGAGCTTGCGACCGGTTGGCTCACCGCGGGCCCTCCTGAACGCGTCCGCCTGGAGCGCAGTGAAACGGTAACCTTCCCGCTCCCTAATTCTTTCATCTCCATAGAAAAAAACTACGAACGGAGGTTATCCATTCGTAGTTTTTGATTGTTGTTTTGAAAACGCGACAAATGCGCCGAATAAGATGAAGTAGAACAAGGTGTACATTTTCAGTTCCCAAATATTATAGTACATACCTGAAACGCCTGTGGAAAACCATAGGGCAATCATAAAGACACCGAAATTTGTCTTTCGTGCTTTCCAGAAGTACCACAGCATACTCAATAAGAACGAGGCGAAGATCAAGACTCCAATGACTCCTGTTTCCGCGATTACTTGAATGTATTGATTATCTGAATAGAAGTACTTCCCACCATAGATATCTGAACTAATACCGTAATGATCATAGATTGGTGAACCGTACGAAAGCGTAGCGGAGCCACCAAACGAACCAAATCCAGTACCTGTTACTGGATGATCTCCGAAAATCTCGAAGCCTTTTCGAATATAGAAGAATCGGCCACTTTCCGTCATCAACGTTAAGTTTTTCTCATCAAACGTCTCACCGAAACGCTCTCCGATACTCCCTGTGGTTGGCGGCTTTTGTTCAATATCCATACCTAGCTCTTGTATATAGTCCACAGCAAGGTTGACTGGATAATAGATCAAAACAATAGATGTAATACCTGCTAACACTAGACGTTTCAGTAAATACCATTTTCTTGTCATGACGATGAATACCACGCCGAAAGTAAATGCTGAAATCCAAGTACCTCTTGAGTAGGTCAAGATTAGAATTCCTATGAATAAAACAAGCAATACACGGAACGTCCACTTGTATTTATTCGCCTGATAGATATGTTGTAAGTAAATTAGACCGATAATACCGAAGAATAAAGATAAGGCTAACGAATTTGGATTACCCGCCAATCCGTAAATCCGCACAAAGTTTGTTGCAGATAGCACTTTATATTTCCACTCTTCGGGTAGAAGCAATTGACGCAATGATAGTTTCTCAACTAACCCATGCAGTGACATGACAATATTCGTCCAAACAGTCACCCATGCTAGATTTTTCAACCATTGATTGGTAAGCGTCATTCTAGAAATCGTGTAATACAATAAATACATGATGATAAACGTACGAATTTGGAAGATAATCGCTGTCGGTGCTACATCATTGAGAAGCCCTACAATCGATCCAAATAGAATGAAGGCGAAATAACTCCATTCAAACCACTTAAACGTAAATAACGCGCGAATATTACGTCTATACTGAAACAGCGTCCACGCAAGGACAACAAAGATAATTAAATCCCCTATCAATTTCAGTCCACTATTCACTTCAATTAAAAATGGTCGAATATTGACGTAGATCACTAAGAACAGAATACTTTGCTGCGGTTGTAAACATGCGAATATGACAAAAAATAAGGCCGTACTGAGTAATGCTATTTTTGAAGGCAGCAGCAAAGCAATAAGCATAACTGCCACTGCAATCAGTAATGTAATTGTAGATTGTTTTTCTAATCGTTCGATCCATGTATTCATTAGACTATAAAACCCTTTCTGCACTTGCGAGTTCCTTGTTGCATTATATCACTATCTTGGACGGAATTGTGAAAGCTTTCGTTTCATCTTTTCAAATTCATACAAAAACTTTTAAATATGTTTGGGTAATGAATTCCTCTATCATACGAATCTACCAATATCCTGAATCCACCTTACTTAGTGTAACAGTTTCTGATACACTTATGAGAGATTTATAGAGGAGGGTTTGATTTGAAAAGATGGATTACACCATTTGTATTGTTACTTCTACTAGTTTCTCCGTTTTTTTCTTCCATTGCAAGTGCCAATGATTTCAACAATCATCAAATGAAAGAGGAACTGTCATATTGGGTCAATAAAGGCGTCATTCAAACCGACGCAAAAGGAAATGTTTATCCGAATCGTGCAGTCACACGTGGGGAATTCGCTTCTTACCTAACACGTTCTCTCGCATTACCCGTCTCGACAAAGCACACATTTAAAGATTTACGGGCGAATCAGTCACGTACGATTGAAATACAGAATGCGGCAGGAGCTGGCATTTTAGGTGGTTATCCAGACGGTACATTCAAGCCAAACCAAGAGATTACTAGACAGCAAATGGCAGGTATGATTTATAAAGCATTTCGCCACTTAGGTATTAGCGTTAATTCAGCAATTGTGCCGTTTAAGGATAGCAAGAAAATTTCGCCGAACTTTGTTGGTGCTGTATCCGCTGCGTCCAACTTACGTATTATTCGCGGAGACAACGGATATTTTAAGCCAACAAACAATGCAACAATCGCTCATGCATCGGCGTTCTTATATAGAATGTTCGCAGTTACTAACCAAAGTGGATCACCCGTTCCAACGCCTCCAACTGGGGATAAGGAAAACCCAGAAGTACATAAGGTTAGCTCCATTTCAAACAGCCAACTATATGTTACAAACGATTCCTATCTCAGTTTTGCGGATGCGTTAGCTGCTTACAATGCAACATCCGCGATCCAAACTATTTCAATCAACAATAAAATTGTCAAAATGAAGTCTGGACAAGTATTTGCGGCGGAAAATCCAAAGCAATACACGTCCCTATATAGTGACACGGCATTAAAAAAAGAAGTAACATATGTTCAAAAAGGACATGAACTAGATTATATCGGAAGTAGTGAAGAACGTGTTGTTGTAGGTTTAGGTGGCTATACATACTACGCAAAGCATGCAGAAGTCGACCTAGTGCCGACACAACTATCTACAGGCTCAAGCTACTATATAGTAACGAACGACGGCCTACTCGTTCATTATCCGTACTACAGAACATACAATACGAAGACTAAACAATATTCAGGAAGATATACAGAGTACACTGTAGGACCTGCTTCCCCTGCCATGAAAAAAGGACAGACATATACAAGTAACGACGGTGTTCATTTTACAGAGCAAGGAAGTGGACAAGTTGTAACCTACTATCCATACTTCCAATTCCAATCCGTGCGTCAACCTTCTTCTTATACAGCGGAAGAATTAAATCGTTTTATCATCAATGCGTTAGATGCTAGACAAAAAACAGGTATCGCACGTTATAAGTCAGCAAAAACTAAGTCAAAACTAATTGGCCTTGGCTCTTATGTTAAAAAGATGGAAGAGTTACACAATGTAAATGCTATGTTCATATTAGCTACTGCTATTCACGAAAGCGATTATGGTATGAGTGCAAACGCTCAAACTAAAAACAATATTTTCGGCATTCGCGTATTTGATTCTGCCCCAGATAAAGGGGAATTCTATCAACATCCTACGAAAAGTGTCGATGCTTTCATTACTCGCTATATCAACTTGAATTACGCAAATCCGTTTGGCGCTTACGCAAATGGAGCTGCGCCCGGAAACAAAGCCGTTGGATTCAATATGAAATACGCATCTGATCCATACTGGGGCAGCAAAATTGCAGGGCATATGTGGAGAATTGATCAATTCCTAGGCAGTAAAGATGTGAATCAAGCAGAACTTGCATTTGTGTCCTATACAGGTACAACAAATGTCAATATCCGCACAAGCCCTACATTGAATAACGGTAATAATATCTTATTTTCCTATAAAGCGAAGCATCCGGGTGAGAACTCTGCATTCGGTTATCCCCTTGTCGTCGTAGATCGTACAAACGACGAGGACGGCTATGTGTGGTACAAAGTATTAGCAGACACAAATCCAGAATACAAACGACCTACCGAGCGATTTGGCTGGATCCGTTCTGACCTAGTGACTGTTATTGAGTAAATTACACAACAGCAAAACACCATCTCCTAATAGCTGAGATGGTGTTTTTGACATTACAGTGCGTCCGTATGTTCCTTACCTGCTGGAAGTAAGTTCGACATATTGATTCGTTGTAACCCTTCTTTAATCTTCGTTGTGTAGCCTTGTTTCGTCTTATTCAAATAACCTGCTTTTGAACGAATCATTCGCTCAAAGACTTTGGCTTGTGGCGGGTTCACTTTTGACCACATTTCATACGAATGAATCAAATCTTCCAATGTTAAATGAACATAATCTCTTCCAATAAATTGTCCATCCGGTGCACGTTTGTACCAAATATCACCATCACTCCGAATCCACTTCTTCTCCTCTGTCCGAATCGCCTTTTCAATAGCGCTGGCGTTCTCTAAATAGACAGGATTCTTAAATTCTTGGTATGCTAACAATAGGATATTCATCCCTCCAAGTAAGTGATTCATGGAAGTATGTGTCCGAACTCGCTGTTTCGCTGGGAAGTAGTCAGGAATGTAGTAGGCTGTTTTCGACAACGCACTGACATTGCCGCTCTTATGTTGCTGCACGAGTAAGTTCGCGTAATTTCTTAAACCTTCATTGTAATCTTTATGTCCAAATGCGTTTCCACCATTATAAAGGAATAATGCAATTTGTTCATTAAAACGTGTATCAACGAATGGTGCCGTAAAGTTATACAAGTGTTTCAAATACGTACTCGTTACTTCAGTTTCCCAATACGGTTTACTACCTCTGAAAATTGTTAAGTTCGTGAATGCGTTATGGAGTATATTTTCATAAAACCGTTCTTGTGTTTGATTATAAAGAAGCATGACACGATCTTCTTTCACTAACAATAAATTGCGACCATATCCCCTGCCTGAAGCGGGCATTGGTTCAATTGTAGTCGCCATTTTATTATATGGACCATTGGCAGTGTACCACTTATTACGTTTCTTATAATACGCAACTGATTCACGCATCCACGCATCCATACGTTCATTCGTCGAGAATAATTTCTCTGCTGACGCTAAATACCATTGATCGACTATATCATAACCACGGGAGTATAACTGATAAATGGATACGCGTTTTGGGCCCATCATAATATTGCTATATGAATCCTTCTCTTCTTGTAATTCACGGGTATGGCTAGTTGCACCATTACTGTAACGCAACTCTAATTCACGTGAACGATACGATTTCGCAATCATCTGTTGACTGGTACCTTGAGTTGTTATCGTTTCAAGTATACCAACCGGCGAAGTAGCAATATCGAAACCAAACGTTTCATCAATGTCTTTTTTAATTGGATATTTACTATAAGACTCTAAGCGCATCGATTGAATATTGTCTTCTACTTGCACTAAATCTACGCGGATTGGTAATCGATCAGGATTTCGTAACTCAGCAAACACAAAGTAGTCACCATTTGGCAATTCACGTTTTGTTACGGTCACTCTTGTCTTATTCATATCACTTACACCATAAACATAGATCCGGTCTGTAGCATGTGCATGCTGCTTTACGCGTTGTGCACTTAACTGCAAGTAATTATTTGACCGTAAGAACGTTTGACTATCATCTGATAATGGTACGTTTACAAAGTTCTGTGCAAATCGTATCGGTTCAAATTTGCCTGTTGTTTGTGGTTTATTGAATTTGATTGGTTCTCTCTCTTCTAACATACCTGTCTGGATCATCGCTCTATGTAAAAACACTACGAAAGATCCCCGGGTTACAGGATCCTTAGGAGCAAATGAACCATCTTCCTTGCCCGTTGTAATTTTATGTTGCATCAAAACTTTCACACCGAACTTATGCGATTCACTAATTTTATGATCATCAGTAAAACGAACTTCTTCCCCGGTATCTTCTAATTTAAACGCCCGGACTAAGACACTTGCCATTTGTTCTCGCGTTAAGTTATCGCTAGTTCCAAAAGTTCCGTCCGGCTTACCGCCAAAAATCCCTGCCTGATAAGTGGCCATCGCCCCTCGTAAATTCGAGGATTTCGAGCTAACGTCTTTGAATATTGGCTGATAAGGTGCTTCTGGTAAATTTAAAGCAACCGTTAATAAGTTTGCAGCTTGCCCCCGTACAATATTAAGGCCAGGACGAAACTGCAAATCCTGGTAACCGTTAATAATCCCCTCATCTACTAGGTGCATGACTTCATCTTTAGCCCAGAATTCATTGCTAATATCTGAAAACCGCTGATCTTGCACTTCCGCTTGCGCATCAAGTAAGGGGTAGTTAAGGGAAACTACTAGAGAAAATAGAATAGAAAAAAATAACATGCGTTTGTTTATTTTGGATGAAATCATCACGGTAAAAATTCAACTCCATTTACTGTATTTCTTTGCTGTAGTTTGTATATCTCTGCGCTATTATAGCATATGGACATAAGTAAAACGTATACATATACATCCTTCTGTCTTCACCACATCGTACAGACGGAAGTTTTCGAAAATAGTTTCAAAAATCATCACCTTTTCAGTGAATAGGAAAAGGCTGTCACGGAAAGACATTTTTCAATGTCTTTCTGGACAGCCTTTTCTATTATGCATGCTGTTTTTCGTACGCAGCAATTTGATCTTCGTATTGGAATGTCAGAGAAATCTCATCCCAACCGTTTAGCAACATCTTCTTATAATATGGGTCTATATCGAAGTTATATACTGTCCCATCTTCACCTGAAACTGTCTGCTCTTCTAAGTTAACCGTCAATTGGTAAGGAGCATTTTTACCTTTAGCTAAAAAGTCATCTACTTCCGAAATAGATAGCTTGATCGGTAAGATCCCATTCTTGAAACAGTTACTATGGAAAATGTCTGCAAAACTTGGCGCAATAATGACACGGAATCCGTAGTCTAGAATAGCCCATGGTGCGTGTTCACGTGATGAACCACATCCAAAGTTATCATGCGCTACAAGAATTGTTGAGCCATCAAAACGAGGATCGTTCAATACGAACTCTTCATTTTTTGAGCCATCCGCATTAAAGCGCCAGTGATAGAATAAAAACTCACCGAAACCTGTACGTTCAATTCGCTTCAAGAATTCCTTTGAAATGATTTGGTCTGTATCTACGTTATTTTTATCTAATGGTGTAAGCACACTCACTATTTTATTAATCGGTTCCATCTATATACCCTCCTCAATTATGCACAGCCGCATCGATTTTGCGTACATCTACGAAATGTCCGGCAATAGCAGCAGCTGCAGCCATTGATGGGCTGACTAGATGTGTGCGAGATCCAGCACCTTGGCGCCCTTCAAAGTTTCGGTTTGAAGTCGATGCACAACGCTCTCCTGCGGGCACAACGTCATCATTCATTGCAAGACACATACTGCATCCTGATTCTCTCCACTCAAACCCTGCATCTATGAAAATTTGAGCCAGACCAATGTCTTCCGCTTGTTTTTTCACCGTACGTGAACCTGGAACTACAATTGCTGTCACAGAAGGATGAACTTTTTTCCCCTTGACGACATCAGCTGCTGCTTGTAAGTCACTTAAACGAGCATTTGTACATGATCCGATGAACACGTGCTGGATGTCGATTGAAGTCAACGCTTGTCCTTCTTCTAAGCCCATGTACTCTAAAGCTGAACGAAGCGCTGCCTTCTCTGTTTCGGACGTATAGTCTGCAGTCGTTGGAATATGCGCAGAGATTCCAGAGCCCATAGATGGGTTGGTTCCCCAAGTTACGAAAGGCTCGATTTCTTCCGCTTTAATTTCTAATACTTGATCAAACTGTGCACCTTCATCGGTGTTTAATGCAAGCCAACGTTCAGCTGCTTCTTCAAACTCTTGACCTTGTGGAGCATAACGACGACCACGTAAGTATTCGATTGTCGTTTCATCAGGACCAATTAAACCAGCTTTAGCTCCTGCTTCAATCGACATATTACAAATAGTCATGCGCTCTTCCATAGATAGTCCACGGATTGCTTCACCTGTATACTCAATGATATGCCCCGTTCCTACGCCAATTCCAAATTTCGAAATAATCGCAAGGATAATATCTTTAGCCGTCACGCCAAAACCAATTTTCCCAGTTACTCGGATTTCCATCGTTTTTGGTTTGTTCTGCCATAGTGTTTGTGTAGACAATACGTGCTCTACTTCACTCGTTCCAATTCCGAAAGCAATTGCACCGAACGCACCATGTGTAGACGTGTGGCTATCGCCGCAAACAATTGTCTTACCAGGCTGTGTTAATCCTAGTTCTGGACCAATAATATGAACAATTCCTTGGTCCGGGTGTGACATATCTGCTAATTGGATACCAAACTCTTCACAGTTTTTTTCTAACGTCATGATTTGTTTTTTTGCAATTGGGTCGTTAATAACTGGTAAGTTTTTTGTCGGAACATTATGATCCATAGTTGCAAAGCATAGATCGGGTCTACGCACTTTACGATTCGCTAGACGTAAGCCTTCAAATGCTTGCGGTGATGTTACTTCATGTATTAAATGAAGATCGATATAAAGTAAATCTGGCTTTCCCTGTTCTTCGTAAACTATATGTTGATCCCATATCTTCTCTATAATTGTTTTAGCCATAATTGTTTCTCCTTCCAAGCCACTAGTTTTACATAGTTGTGGCACTCAATTGCAAGCGCCAGCCTCTCGGGACACTTCGGTCATTTCGAAAAGGTGCAAAAGGCGCACCTTTGTCGATATGCCCTCCAGTGCCTGTCGAGGCTAGACGGCGCTTTTCACTTTTGTTCATCCAGTTGTAAGCGCCAGCCTCTCGGGATACTTCGGTCATTTCGAAAAGGTGCAAAGGACGCACCTTTATCGATATGCCCTCCAGTGCCTGTCGAGGCTAGACGGCGCTTTTCACTTTTGTTCATCCAGTTGTAAGCGCCAGCCTCTCGGAACACTTCGGTCATTTCGAAAAGGTGCAAAGGACGCACCTTTATCGATATGCCCTCCAGTGCCTGTCGAGGCTAGACGGCGCTTTTCACTTTTGTTTATTAAATATAAGAGTACATGATGCTGTTGGATACGAATTGAAGATCTAGTTCATCTACAATTTTATCTGTCCATTCTTTTGTAGACAATGGGCGTTGATCTTTGCCGGCTAAATCGGCTGTGAAATACCCTTCTTCAAACACTGTATTAACAGCTTTTTCAATAGCAGCTGCTTCTGTTTCTAATCCGAATGAATATTTCAACATCATCGCAACTGAAAGTATAGTTGCTGCTGGATTGGCAATTCCTTGTCCTGCTACGTCTGGAGCTGATCCGTGTACGGGCTCGTATAGACCTAATCCATCGGAACGAACGCTTGCTGAAGGCAATAGCCCTAGCGAACCTGTAATAACAGACGCTTCGTCGCTCAAGATATCTCCAAACATGTTCTCTGTAATAATGACATCAAAATAAGCTGGGTTCGTAATAAGTTTCATAGCAGCAGAATCTACTAATTGATGCTCCACTTGTACATCTGGGTAATCTGCTTTCTTCTCATCCACAATTTTTCTCCATAGCTTACTAGACTCGAGTACATTCGCTTTGTCCACAGAAGTTACTTTGCCTTTACGGACACGGGCAAGTTGGAAACCTTTGTCGACAATACGTTCGATTTCTTCACGTGTATACACTAACGTATCCACTGCAGATTGATCTGTATGGTGGCTCGGTTTTCCGAAGTATAATCCTCCAGTCAATTCCCGAACAATCATCATGTCTACTTCCTTGACAATCTCTTCTTTTAGAGGAGAAGCTTGGATTAAAGAAGGAACAGCTGCAACAGGACGAAGGTTTGCAAATAGATCAAAATGTTTACGTATTGCAAGCAACCCTTTTTCCGGCCGTAACTCAGACGGATTCTGATCCCATTTAGGGCCACCCACTGCTCCTAGGAGAATGGCGTCACTTGACTCACATAACTCAATTGTCTCTTTTGGAAGTGGATCATTTTTCTCATCAATAGCTGCTCCACCAATTAACCCATACTCAGTATGGAATGTATGGTTAAAACGTCTACCGATTACTTCCAACACTCGAACTGCCTCTGCTACTACCTCGGGTCCTATGCCGTCGCCGGGTAATACTGCTATTTTCTTTTCCATAGAACTTCTCCCCCTTGATCAATCTCATATCATTCAATCGAATACTCTGTCTCTTTTGATCACTTATTAGTTAAGTAATTCTTGTTTACGTAATCTTTCGCGAACTAACTGACGATTAATAGCATTTAAATAAGCTTTTGCAGATGCTTCTAGAACATCTTGTGCAACGTCACGGCCCTTTAACTCTAATCCGTTGTAGCTTAAGTTTACTACTGCTTCACCAAGTGCATCGCGACCTTTACCAATCGAAGTCACACGATAATCCAAAATAAGTACTTCACCTTTAATGACCAATTCTAACGCATTAAAAATAGATTCAACAGAACCTGCTCCAGTCGTAGCAACTGTTACAGTTTCTCCGCTTGGTACAGTTGCTGTTACTGTAGCTGTCGGAATATTGTTCGTGCCATATTGTACTTGAACATTGTGCAATTCGTAGATCGGTGTATCTGTGTCTGCTAATTGTTGTCCAGTAAAGAGTACGAACAAATCGTCTTCTGTGATTTCTTTTTTGCGGTCCGCTAGCTTTTTGAAGTCAGAAAACGCTTCATTTAATTGATTATCATTTAGTTCAAAGCCCATCCTAATGGCACGATCTTTGAATGCATGACGACCTGAGTGTTTACCAAGTGCTAATGGCATATCCACTTCACCGATTAGTTCAGGTGTGATGATTTCATATGTTTGACGGTTTTTCAGCATGCCATCTTGGTGGATACCAGATTCATGTGCAAATGCATTTTTACCGACAACTGCTTTGTTTGGTTGGATGACAACACCTGTCAAACGACTTACCAATTGGCTTGAACGTTTGATTTCTTGTAGGTTGATGCCTGTCTCCATATTGTAGAAGTCTTTACGAATATACATAGCGACCGCAATCTCTTCTAAAGAAGCATTTCCAGCACGCTCGCCGATCCCGTTAATCGTACATTCTACTTGGTCTGCACCGTTCTCGACTGCTGCAATTGAATTAGCAACTGCCATTCCTAAATCATCATGACAGTGTGCAGAAAGTTTTACTTTTTCTACTCCTGTCACGTTCTCTTTCAAATACTTGAATAGAGCACCGTACTCTGCAGGTGTTGCATAGCCTACAGTATCTGGAATGTTAATCGTTGTAGCTCCTGCTGCAATTACTTGATTGATGATTCGCACTAAGAATTCAGGTTCTGAGCGAAAAGCATCTTCTGCTGACCATTGAACGAGAGGGAAAAATTGTTTTGCATACTTAACTGCATCCACTGCAATATCTATTACTTCATCAGGAGACTTTTTTAATTTATACTCCATATGAATAGGTGATGTTGCTAAAAATACATGGATATGCGGTTGTTCTCCACCACGTAATGCTTCCCATGAAATATCGATATCACTCTTCATCGCTCTTGCAAGACCTGTAACTGTTGAGTTTTTCACAGTATTGGCAATGCGTTGAACGGCTTCGAAATCACCTGGGGATGAAGCAGGAAATCCTGCTTCAATAACTGCTACCCCAAGTTTTTCTAGCTGACGAGCGATCTCTAATTTTTCTACTGTATTTAGATTAATCCCTGCAGATTGCTCACCGTCGCGAAGAGTTGTATCGAAAAAATCAATTTTTCTCACTCGCTACCACTTCTTCCTCTTTTGATTTAGCTCCTTCGTTAATGAATGGCATCATAGAACGAAGCTTTTGACCAACAACTTCGATTTGGTGCTTAGATTCTGCTTCTTCGATTGCATTGAAATTCGGACGACCGTTTTTGTTTTCTTCGATCCATTCTTTAGCAAATTTACCTGATTGGATGTCTGTAAGGATATCTTTCATGCGTGCTTTTGTATCTGCATCTACAACACGTGGTCCAGAAACGAAATCGCCCCACTCTGCTGTGTCAGAGATTGAATAACGCATTCCAGCCATTCCGCCTTCGTACATTAAGTCAACAATTAGCTTTGTTTCATGTAATGTTTCGAAATATGCTAGTTCTGGCTGATATCCAGCTTCTACAAGTGTTTCGAATCCAGCTTTGACTAGTGAAGTCAATCCACCACAAAGTACTGCTTGCTCTCCGAATAGATCCGTAACAGTCTCTTCTTCGAAAGTTGTTTCCAATACGCCACCACGAGCAGATCCGATACCTTTTGCATATGCAAGAGCGATATCTTTCGCTTGACCAGTTACGTCTTGGTAGACAGCAAATAGTGCTGGAACTCCGCCGCCTGCTTCAAACGTTCTGCGTACAAGGTGTCCTGGTCCTTTTGGAGCTACTAGGAATACATCAACGTCAGCTGGTGGTTTGATTTCGCCGAAGTGTACGTTGAAACCGTGTGCGAATACAAGTGATTTTCCTTTTGCTAGAGCTGGTTCAATTTCAGCTTCGTATACAGCTTTTTGATTTTCATCTGGAAGCAAGATCATGATCAAATCTGCTTTTTCAGATGCTTCTTTAACAGATAGCGCTTCTAGTCCGTCAGCTTTTGCTTGATCGAATGATTTACCAGCACGAACCCCTACTACTACGTTGAAACCTGAATCTTTTAAGTTACGAGCATGTGCGTGACCTTGTGAACCGTACCCGATGATTGCGATTGTTTTACCTTCTAATAGTCCTTCATTGATATCCTGGTTATAATACATTTTCGTCATTTTAATTTCCTCCTAAGTGTGTGTGTAAAATTATTGTTTTAAGATTGACAACTGTGGTGCTTGAACTTTTTGCATATCACGGACAAATGCCGTCGCGCCAGTTCGTGTTAATTCTTTGATGCCATATGGTTTCAGCAAATCGATAAATGCCTCGATTTTATCTGGGTCACCCGTTACTTGGTACGTTACTACATTCTTTCCAGAGTCAACAATTGTCGCCCGGAAAGGTTCAACAATACTATTCATTTCAGAACGGATTTGTGGTGGTGAGATCACCTTTACTAAAGCTAGCTCACGCAACACAATCGCTTTGTCTGTTATATCTTTAACTGTAATAACATCAATCTGCTTCTGCAGCTGTTTTACAAGTTGTTCAATTTTGTTTTCATCTTCCACATGAACTTGGAACGTCATTTTTGAACGATTCGGTTGTTCAGTTGGTCCGACGGTAATACTTTCAATATTGAATTGGCGTTTCATGAGAAGTCCCGTCACACGGTTTAATACGCCGCTTTGATTAATTACTGTTACTGTAATAATTCGTTTCACTGAGGACTCACTCCAATCATATCTTGTATGCCTTTACCTGGAGCAACCATTGGGAAGACATTTTCTTTTTGTTTTACCCGGCAGTCAATCAAGACAGGCTCATCAGATAATAGCGCTTCTTCAAACACTTTTTCTGCTTCTTCAAGTGTATGGATACGATACCCTTTAATATCATAAGCTTCAGCTAGTTTAATGAAGTCAGGTTGTACTGGAACTAGTGACTGGGAATAGCGCTCTTCATAGAACGTTTCCTGCCACTGACGTACCATTCCAAGTGCACCATTATTTAAAATAATAACTTTTACCGGAATACGCATTTCCTGAAGTAATGATAATTCTTGAGCTGTCATCTGGAAACCTGCGTCTCCAACTACTGCGATTACACGCTCTTTCGGTCTAGCAAGCTGTGCTCCAATTGCTGCTGGGAAACCAAAGCCCATTGTTCCAAGTCCACCAGACGTCACCCAATTGTCTGGATTATTGAAGCGATAGTATTGTGCTGTCCACATTTGGTGCTGACCAACGTCTGTTGTGACGATAGCATCACCTTTTGTGATCCGATGGATGATTTCCAACGCTTGTTGCGGCAATAATTCCTTTTCATCTTCTTCGTACCATAATGGATATTTCTCGGATGATTTTTTTAAGTGTTCTACCCATTCCACTGTATCGGGTGATTTGAAGTCTGCTTTTAACAATGCAAGCAATGCTTCTCTAGCATCTGATACGATAGGAATTTCAGTAGGAACGTTCTTACCAATTTCAGCTGGATCGATGTCTACATGAATTACTCGAGCATTCGGTAAGAAGTGGTCTAAATTCCCAGTCAGGCGGTCATCGAATCGAGCGCCGATATTTAGCAATACATCACAATCAGTCAATCCATAGTTCGCTGTTGCTGTACCGTGCATACCTGCCATTCCAAAGAACAATTCGTGATCACCGTGAATTGAACCTAAGCCGAGCAATGTGTTGACAATAGGAATACGATGAGTTTCGACAAGTTTTTTCAATTCTTCTGTACCACCTGCGTGAAGAACACCTGCTCCAGCAAGAATCATTGGTTTCTTGGCCGTAGAAAGAGCTTTCGCTGCTTTTTGAATTTGCATATAATTTGGCACAGTTGTTGGCTGATAACCTGGTAAATTCACTTCTTTATTCTCTTTTTCAACAGGTACAAAGATGTCCACCGCTACGTTTTTCGGAATATCGACAACCACTGGTCCTGGTCTTCCGGTTGATGCAATATGGAATGCTTCACGAATAATGCGTGGCAGATCCGATACATCTTGCACTTGGTAATTATGTTTCGTGATTGGCTGTGTAATACCAACGATATCAGCTTCTTGGAACGCATCCGAACCAATTACTGTGCTTGCTACCTGTCCTGTAATAACGACTAATGGAAGTGAATCCATCATTGCGTCTGTAATACCCGTTACTAAGTTCGTCGCTCCAGGTCCTGATGTTGCGATGACTACACCTGTTTTTCGAGAAACTCTTGCATACCCTTCAGCTGCGTGAATCGCTCCTTGTTCGTGACGTGCTAAAACGTGTGGAATCGGGTCGTTATATAGCGCATCATAGATTGGAAGAACTGCTCCTCCAGGATATCCAAAGATTACTTCTACGTTTTGTTCTTTTAACGCTTGAATTAAGATTGCAGAGCCATCTGCTGGCTTCTTTTTTGATTGATCCATAGGCATCGATGCAGTTACAGTCTGTTTTTCTTGTACTTCAGCACTCATACTGAACTCCCCCTTGCTATTTTCAACTATCTATTAGTCACTGACGTTTTCCCTTAAAAAAAAACCTTTTCATCCCACGCAAAGAATTAGTATTCCTCACATAGGGATGAAAAAGCTTTCATGGTACCACCCTAGTTCGTGACAATTGTCACCTTATGAAAGAGCAAGTCGAAACTTAACTCTTTCATTGCTAACGAGCCCAATGCTGAGCCCGAGACTGTCTAATCGGCGTACCTTTTAACAGTCCACTCCGAGGGGATGTCGTAAATAGTTGTATTGCCGGCTTCCAGCACTACCGGCTCTCTGTGAATACAAGTTTCTATCTACTTTAACCTCATCAACGTTTTATATATTATATTTTCATTACGCCGCCTGTACTGGCAGATGTAACTAATTTGGAATATCTAGCAAGATATCCTTTTTTAATTTTTGTTTCAAAAGGTTTTAATCCTTTGCGTCGTTCAGCAAGCACTTCATCGGATACAACTAACTCGATTGTACGGTTTGTCAAATCGATTTCGATGATATCTCCATTTTCTACAAGAGCGATTGGTCCACCTGCTGCAGCTTCTGGTGAAATGTGTCCGATTGAAATACCTCGAGATGCTCCAGAGAAGCGGCCATCTGTGATAAGAGCTACTTCTTTACCTAGCCCTTTACCCATAATCGCAGAAGTCGGTGCCAGCATTTCCGGCATTCCAGGCCCGCCTTGTGGTCCTTCATATCGAATAACAACTACATGGCCTGCTTTCACCGTATCATTGTCGATATTTTCTTGCGCTTCTTCTTGTGAATCAAAGACGATTGCTTCTCCCCTGAATTCCTTTATAGAAGGATCAACTGCTCCGACTTTAATGACAGAACCTTCAGGAGCTATATTACCAAAGAGAATGGATAGACCACCAACTGGACTATATGGATTATCTTTCGTTCTTATTACTTCTGTATTTGTAATTTCATGACCAGCAACTTCTTCTGCAATCGTCTTACCTGTGATCGTAATTCGATCTTTGTGAATCGCTCCGTCAATTTTACATAATTCATTGATAATTGCGCTCACACCGCCGGCTAGATGAATGTCATGCATGGAATAATCAGATGCTGGCATAATCTTGGCTAAATACGGCACTCGTTTTGCCACATCATTTACGTCTTCAATATTATAATCAATTTCTGCTTCATGCGCGATTGCTAACGTGTGGAGTACTGTATTAGTCGAACCACCCATAGCCATATCAAGCGCGAATGCATCATCTATTGTTTCTTTCGTAATAATATCGCGGGGTTTAATATCGTTTTCGATACAATCCATTAAATGTTTTACTGCCTTCTTAATGAGCGTATGTCGTTCATTTGAAGTGGCAAGAATTGTCGCATTTCCTGGTAACGCCATACCGAGCATTTCCATCAAACAGTTCATAGAGTTTGCAGTAAACATTCCAGAACATGATCCGCATGACGGACATGCATTTTCTTCAATGTCTAGTAGTTCTTCAGCGGTCATTTTCCCACTCTTGTAAGCTCCAACACCCTCAAATACAGATGTTAATGAAAGAGTCTCACCCGTTGAGGATACACCTGCTTCCATCGGTCCGCCTGAAACGAATACTGAAGGGACGTTTGTACGAACTGCAGCCATCAACATACCTGGTGTAATTTTGTCACAGTTAGGTATATAGAAGACACCGTCAAACCAGTGTGCGTTAATAACTGTTTCTGCAGAGTCTGCAATCAGTTCACGACTTGGAAGTGAATAGCGCATACCAATATGCCCCATTGCAATTCCATCATCAACACCAATTGTGTTAAATTCAAACGGAACACCGCCTGCTTCCCAGATCGCTTCTTTTACTACTTCAGCAAATTTATTTAAATGCACATGGCCTGGAATAATATCTATATAAGAATTACATACTCCAATGAATGGTTTGTGCATATCTTTTGTTTTAACACCTGCTGCATATAGTAAGCTACGATGTGGTGCACGATCTATTCCTTTTTTAATCATGTCACTTCTCATTGCAATCTCTCCTAAACTAATTGAACGAATCAATTCCTAGTTATAAAAATTGTATTCAGTTGAATATTCTGACTAGCAAGTGAAAACTTTCACAGCTATGAACTAGATTGTTGTTATCATATCTTGTATATGATTAAAGGTCAACTGTATTTTTAAAGTTTTTCAGCAATTGTGACTAACAGAAAACTAATGAACACGCTTACACACGCGATATATCGCGATATATTGCATATCAAAGTTCATGAAATTTTTTTTATTTTCTTTGCTATTCTTCTGACTTAATTGCACTAGTTGATTCAAAATAAAAAGATGGCAGATCATAGACCTTGAATCCAGCCTCTCTGATTTCTAATTCTAGAAGGCTTCGTTTCCTTAAAGAAATCTGTGTTACCTACTCCTATTTGCTAGAAATCACTTTTTTGAATTCAATTTATTTAAAAGTAACTAGTACAATTACCCTTTAAAACGACTTCCTTCTATTAGAGTGTAGCAATTTATCGAGAATAGCAGTTCCAAATTTTACGTGACTTCTATTTCACGTCAATAGAACCTAAATTACACTAAATCTTTCGACAATTTTCGACACTTGTATTTTTGTTTATAACTCTATACACATTATCCACTCCGAGCTATTGGAGTTTATCCATACTATGCACAAACAGCCCACAGCTTATCCACTGTCACTGTGGATAAGGCGAACGGTTGTTCTTTTAGGAAGCGTCTGGTAAAGTTATGAATATCATCTTGAGAAGCTACTACAAGATACAGGCATTTCATTCTTTTTAAAGGAGGCGGTTCTATCATGCTTGAGTTGTCGGATCAATTGCTGCTCTATTCTTACCAACAAGCTCGAAAGCTCAATTTAAATCAGGAGTTTATCAAACTGTTAAAAAGAGAAATACAGACGCGTTCCTTGGAATCGATGCAGCCATCTAACTAGCCTTCTCTTTCGTTACTTCGGATATATCTGAGATTCCTCAGGTATATCCTTTTTTATTGAACCTGTTCACGAAACTACACTCTTAGCAAAACTTGATTAAGCTACCTTGTATTATTGTTTTAGATACTTTACCATTACAGAGGTGCTTAAAAGTAGATAGGAGATTAGATAAAGAATGAGAAAGTTAGTCGTGTTAGTTGCTTTAATATATAGCTTATTCTTTAGTACACTTAAGATTGAAGCCACTACAGATCAAGTAGTAAAACTTGCAGCTACGGCCCCCGCGTTTAAAGATACAGAAAAAGTTGCTGTGTTCTCTAAAAATACAGTACACACAGTAACCCATTCAGATGATCGCTTTCATTATACTAAAATCGGTAATTTAGACGTTAAATTTTCAAAAGCGTATGCTCAAGTGAGCAGTTCAGAATCCAATCAATTAAAAAGTGCAAATCCTGTACGCTTATTTACGGAAAAACAAGTCAAAGTATATTCGGGCAAAAATTCAAAGTCACAAGAGCTTGGTCATCTACAACCTGAGCAAGTAATTTATACACAGCGTCTACAAGGTGATTTCTACCCTATAATTTTTGGTGGCAAGACAGGTTATATCTATAGAAAAGATATTGATATTCAAAGTGGTATTCCTGTTATTATGTATCATGATTTAGTACATAATAAAGTAGATACTAATGTATCTACCCTTGAAGTAGCCAAGTTTAAAGAACAAATGGCATATTTGAAAGAAAATAACTGGCGCACTATTTCAACAGAAGAACTAACATTATGGCTTCAAAAGAAAATAAAGCTCCCAGAAAAGTCGGTATTGATTACATTTGATGATGGTTATTCTTCTACAGCCGAACTTGCATACCCGATATTAAAATCTTATAACTTTAAAGCAACATCATTTTTGATTGCAAGTCGGATTGATAAGGAAGGCTATTTAACAAAAGGCCAGATAAAGAAAACACAAGATGTATTTTCCTATCAAAACCATACGTACGACTTGCATAGTTTTAATTCTATGACGAACTTAGCTCTGTTAGAATACTTGCCTAGACTAGTGATTCATAATGATATTCTAAAAGCTAGCCAGATAATCCAAACGATCTTGCCGAAACAACAAGCAGTCTCCTCCCTAGCTTACCCTTATGGTAAAAGAAATACGGAGACCATTCGAGCGAGTAAAGTAGCGGGCATTAAAAGCGCCTTCACTATAACCGAAGGAAACGTCTTCCAAGGCGATTCACCTTTCCATTTAAACCGCCAACGTGTAGATTCTAGTATGTCCATTAAAGATTTCGAAAAGAAACTGCTCGGAAAATAAAAAGAACAATCCATTGTAGTAGATGGATTGTTCTTTTTTGTTAAGATAAAGCTTTTAATCCCACAACGCCAAAAACGATTAAGCATAAACTAACGATTCTGCCTGTACTTTTTGATTCACCGAAGAAAATCATATTAATTATTACAGCGCCCGCAGTACCTAAACCAATCCATACTGCATAAGCCGTGCTCACTTGAAGGTATTTGAAGGAGTTATAAAGTAAGTAGAAAGCCAATCCAAATCCGCCGTAATATAATAAGGAATTCTTTACATTCTTGTTCTCACTATATTTATTCAGCCCGATCACACCAACAAACTCACTTAGAGCTGCCAACAGCACCAAAATCCACCCCATGCTCCTCCACTCCTTTCAACGCTTTCTTTTCCTCAAGTCCATCGGCAACTTTCAAACCTACTACGCCAATGACTAATATGAAAATGAAGAATACTTTTCCTAAACTAATATGTTCTCCGAAAAATATGATATCCATTAATGAAGTACCAACCGTTCCAATTCCAGCAAATACCGCGTAAACAGTCCCTGTCGGCAAATCTTCACATGCTTTTGAAAGAAAGTGAAAGTCTATAAAAATAAATGCTACAATGAAAATCCAATGCCACCAGTGAGTGGCTGTATTAAATCCAAAAATCCACACTAATTCAAAAAAGCTCGTTAACGCTACGTATATCCAAGCTTTACTCATATAAACTCCTCCAATATATTTTCCTATCCTAATTTGACTGACTGTCATTCATTTTATCATAAAAGCTAACATTTGGCTATGCTAACTTTTCGAAGTTTATTTTTTTATCGTTTGAAACTGCAATGCATGTGTCAAGAAGTCTAATACTTCTTCCTTTTGACGATCCGCTTCACTTTCATCATGGTGAGCGTATAAAAATACTTGTTCTGCAGTCGATTCTATGAGGCCTATAATGATTTTCGCTGTACGTTCCGGTTTGATTGACTGACGAATAGCACCTTCTTTTTTAGCTGCTTCAAGCTTTTCGCTAATCCATTGATAAAATGGCGCGTAGACCGATTCCCATTCTTTAATATGTTCAGTAGAAGCTAATCCTGAATAAATGACTGCTAAAATCTCATAATACTCTTTGTTTACCTCATATATAGCATCTACCATTTGTTCAAATTGTTTTGGGTATGTTGCTTGATCATCCACGGTTCGCTTCACAACATCCATCGTTTTCGCTACCATTACTTCAGCGATAGCTGGCATCAAAGCTAGTTTTGATGGAAAGTATAAGTAAAAGGTTCCTTGCGCAATTCCTGCACGCTTGACGATATCAGAAATCTTCGTCTTCTCTATCCCCTGCTCTTGGAACACTTCTATAGCTGAATGAATTATCGCTGTTTTTTTTGCCAATGAACTTCCTACTTTCTATCTACAGATTTTCAACAGTATATCTCAAACATTCTTTTCCGACAACTTATGCATGGCTTTCAAGCTGACAGATGACTCATATTCATTTATTGTGAATACTAAATTACTAAAATTGTTATCACTTTATTAGCACGTTGTATTTCTCGCATAGCTTAACATAAAAGCATATATTTCGAGTTGCAATTGCGATCGTTTACTACCTTCTACCAGTACGTGGGTCATCGGAATTGTAGTCTCTTTCACTTTCTACACAGTTGCTACTAAACTAAGTGAACAATCTTCAGCAACTGAAGTTTCTGAGATCCCTATCGCAAGTACAATCAAATAAAAAAGTAATCATCCGGATAGCGCCTGATGATTACTCACTGTATCATTCCTGAACAGAATGCACATTATAACTTTAGCACATTGCAGAGACTCATTTCTGCAATGTGTTTTTATTGTGCTAACATTCAGCAATACTGTCACCACTAAAACATGCTGATCAAACAAATGATTAGCATGTTTCCATTAATTATTTAGCTTCCAATGTTTCCTGGACGAACGTTTCTCCTCTTTTACGCGCTTGGATATCTATGCTTTGTTCCGGATACTCTTTTTCAAGACGCTCATAAAACTTTTTCACTGTTTTTTCTGCTTGTTCTTTTTTCATGTCCTCAGCCACTTCAAAGTCTAGCAACACAAAGCCACCTGCATCTTCTGTAATGATCAAGCTAATATCAGATACGCCATCTTCTTTTGCGAACTCTTCTTTCAACTCATCATTCGAAGTAGATGTTTCAGATTTATCAACTACTACTGGTGTCTCTATTTCAGGTGGTTCAGTTTGTTCCTGATTGACTTTATCTTCCTTAGGCTCCCCGTTACAAGCTCCTAATAATAGTAGCGACAAACCAAGTGGTGCCAACAGATGTCTTTTTTTCATGATATGACCGACCCTTTCTTTTCCAAATTATACTGCTCATCCTATCATATAGGTAAATCACTGACAAAGATTTTGAGTAGTATAGGTGAATGAGGATAGTTTTACATATTCATCCACTCGTTCGATAATAAGAGTCACTTTCTTCATTTTCATACTAAAAAATTCTTCACTCTTTGACGTTTTTGTTCTTAAAGAACCTTTAGTAGTAAGACTTATGTTTTCATATGCTGACAACGGGGTATGTTAGATATACTAACTACAAGGATATGAAGAGGAGGCAAAGTAATGCACGATATCAATAATAAGACATTTATAGGTGTGTTTTATAACGATTCGGATCTTCTCGACAAAATCGATAAACTTAAGTTAACAGGTTACCTTGACGATAATATTTACGTAATTGCAAAAAACGAAACCGATATAGCTATGTTACGAAGTCGCACTGCAGCCGATGTGCATGCTGCTTATGATTCTTGGGCAGATCATTTTATGGGATTCCTAACTGGGGAAAACCACATTAAGAAGATGATGTATGATGTAGGGATGAACGACAGCCAAGTTAATCGTTACTATGAGGAAGTTCAACATGGTGGGATGTTGCTTTATGTAGATGAAGGATGGGCGTATAATGTTTATACTAAAGATGAAATTTACTATAAATCTCCATTAGCCTCAGACTCTCCACATGCTTTTTCGACTATAGAACCTCACATAGATTCATCGAACTCTATTGAAACTAATAAACGCGTACAACACTTTGCAGAAATAGAACCTTCTTACGGTGGATATGAGCCACTTAAAAATCCGCCATATCCAGAATCTTTAGCTGCTTCTAAAAGATCAAATGCCGTCATGTACGAAGAAAACCCAAAAGATTTTCCAAGGAATTAATTTATAACTACTTTAAGCCAGCGTCCCTTTTGGAATGTTGGCTTTTTATATTACATTCTGTTTACAGATGTCGAATTTTGTAACCTCTTCTTAATATGAACGTAATGTTTAGCTCCTCACTAGTCGTGTAAGATGTTACTTGCAGCTAGAGAGTAGCATAATTTATTCTGAAGGAGAGTCAGTAATGAAAAAGATGTTCGTTTCAATTTTGATGGCAACAATTATGATTATGGGCTTTACAGGAGGAAGTGCTGATGCAGCTAGTAAAGCAACAGCAAAAAGTGGTGTATACATAACGACTCATAATACAAATGTCCGCGCGGATGCGGGCACTGCACATAGAAAAGTCTTCACGCTTAAAAAAGGCACACGTGTAAATTTGACACACCAAAAGTATGCAGGTAAACAACTATGGTACAAAGTAAAAATCAACGGCAAAAAAGGGTATGTACTTAGTTCACTTTTGAAGAAATCTACCGGTAAAGCAGTTGCATCATCGACACCCGCAAAAAGCAGTTCAGGGGTTGTTAAAACAGCAATGAACTTAAGAGGCATTCCTTACCGCTTTGGCGGAACAACAACAAGAGGGTTTGACTGTAGTGGGTTCATTCAATATTCATTCAAGAAAAATGGTAAGTCCGTTGCAAGAACAACGACTGGCCAATACAAGCAATCAGCTAAAATTAAGTCGCCAAGACCTGGTGATCTCGTATTCTTCCACAATACATACCGCAGAGGAATTTCTCATGTAGGAATTTATGTCGGGAATAATAAATTTGTTCATGCTGGCGGAAGAAAATCAGAAGTTGTTAGTTTAAGCAACCCCTATTGGAAGTCTAAATTCAATAGCTTTAGAAGAATTTAATTACCAAAAAGAACTCGATGAATCCAATCATCGAGTTCTTTTTTATTCTACAGAATGTATTCTCCCCTGTTCATCTTTATAGATCACATGATGACGTTCAAACTTTGTTGGAGAATCTAGACCTGCTGCCGCAGCAACACGGAATAGCCCTTCCCGCATCGTTAAGATATAGTTGGTGACACGGAACTTCTTTTCTTCCACGACTAATGCTCGTTGTAAGTTTTTATCCGTCGTTGCGACACCTGCTGGGCACGTATTCGTATGACATCGTTCTGCCATAATACATCCTACAGAGATCATGAAGCCGCGGGCAATTTGGATCAAGTCTGCACCTAAAGCTAATGCAATGGCTGCTTTATCAGGCGTTATAATCTTTCCTGAAGCGATAATTTTTACTTGATCGCGCACCTCGAATTTCTTTAAAGCATCATCTAACAACACGAGCGCAGAGCGAAGTGGTAAACCGACACTATCGGCTAAGTCTTGATACGTTGCACCTGAGCCACCTTCTGCTCCATCCAATGAAATGAAGTCAGGACCCATACCGGATTCAGCTATAAACGAAGCTAATTCTTCGGCATCTTGCTTGCCACCAATAACAATCTTAATCCCAACCGGCTTCCCACCTGCTGAGCGAATATCTTCAATGAATCGGAATAAGCTCGGATAATCATCGAATTGATTGAATCGATTGGGACTATTAATAGATGTAAAAGGTGTGACATTTCGAATGGCTGCAATTTCTTCCGTTACTTTCTCACCTTCAACATGCCCCCCACGCATTTTTGCACCTTGGGCTAACTTTATTTCAAATGCTTTAATTTGGGGTATTTTCGCTTTCTCTTTAACTTTCTCTATATCAAAGTCACCTGATTCGGTACGAAAGCCGAATAAACCAGAACCAATCTGAGCAATAATATCTGCGCCACCTGCTAAATGATGATCCGATACACCACCCTCGCCTGTGTTCATCCATGCACCTTGAGCCATCCCTATTCCTTTTGACAGTGCGGTAATCGCATGATCCCCTAATGCACCATAACTCATGCCCGACTGTCCTAGTAAGCTACGGACGACGAATGGTTGTTCACAATTTGGCCCCAAGACAATCGCATCACTTTCTGGGAGTAGCCACGGAAGCGTCGTCACTTCCTCACGATGTTCTTTACGTGAAAATAAATTGTCTGCGTCTACTTTATAGCGCATCGTTTTCATTAAGTTTTCATTATCTACTCGCATTTCGTCATTTTGCTTCGTGAACATAGCATTCCGAATATAGTGACCTGGTTCTTGAAAATCTCTTTTGGAACCGAACCCTATAACACTATTCAAGTATTTACCGGGCATGACCATATGTAAATATTCTTCGCGACTAAATGGTTTGCCGCTATTATCGTCATTAAATAAGTACTGCCTGACTTCCGGTCCAGCTTTCTCAAACATATAGCGCACTCGTCCGAGTATCGGATAATTACGCAAAATGGAGTGCTGCTTCTGACTTCTATCAAAGAAGAACAAAAATACAATCATCATAATTGGTATGATCAAGATCATTAATACCAATAGAGATGTTGTCAAATTAATCCCTTCAAACCAACTCATACTCCCACTCCTCTCTCATTACTATTCTACCTGTACCCTTCACTAGTAGTAGTGTAAACGTAAAAAACCCTATTCCTCGAACATCTTCGAGGAATAGGGTTTGGTTCATCCTATACTATTATCGGTATCGAACCATTTTAAAGTTATTGTGCTGGTACATTTACTTCAATTGCTTTTGTACCGACTGGAACTGTCTTACCTTCAGGCGTTACACTTACAACAATCGTTCCTTTAGCGCCAGCATTTACAGTCCCTGTAATCGTTCCTGCAGTTACTTGTAAATTCGTAATATCATTAGCTGCGCCAGAATAACTTCTAGCAATAGAACCTAATGTGATATCATCATTTATATTATATCCATTACCATTTACGTCGATATAAATCACACCGTCAGACGTAATTTCAGGTGTTACTTTAGATGAAGTTAATGTAATACCTTCACTTTTCAAAATTGGAAGTCCGATTACGCCAGCTTTTGTTACTGGTTCAACATTTTCAAACTTCACCGCAGTGATAACTGGTGTAGAGTCAACTACTGTAATCGTTGCTGTAGCTCTTGTTACATCTCCTTCTTTAATAAGAAGTTCTGTTGATCCTTTTTTAACAGCTGTTACATTAATGTCACCATTCGTATTAGTAACAGTTGCAATTGTTGGATCAGATGATGTCACAACGTACTTCGCATCCGTTTCAGGACCTACTAAGAAACCTTGCGCATTATATTTATTCCATACTAATGTTACTTTTTGGTCTTCAGAACCTTTCATAACATCTAATTGGAAGTCGTCAGAAGCTGATTTTGTTTCTAATTTTCTAGTTGCAACTGTTGTGTCTTCAGAGACCGAAGCCTTAATAGTTGAAAGAACAGTATCCCCAGACTTCACTTGAATGTCTGTAGTTCCAGGAGCGACTGCTTTAACTGTCACATTCGATTTACCTGCTGTTACAGCATCTATTGTCGCTGTTGCGATAGTAGCGTCTTTCGTTTCCACAGTAAGCTGACCTGTAAATTCATCGCCATACTGGTCTGTAACTACTAAATTGATACCTTGTGTTGCATCTTTAATCAGCTTAGTTTCAGCAGATGAAGCGACCACTTTAGATGCTACACGCTGACCAGATACTACTGTCAATGGAACGTTTTTCGTAGCATGATCTACCTTAATAATAATGTTAACTTCTCCAGGACTTACAAGTGTTACTTCTCCTGTTACAGAGTTCACTGTTGCAACACTAGGATTTGATGAAGTGTAAGTTGCGCTTGGATTCTCTAGCGTTGCACCGTTCAACGTAGTTGCTTTCGTTGCTTTTACGTTAACCTTACCACTTTCCAAAGGAACCTTAGCGCTTTCAACGTTAACATTACCTTGAGTAATTGTTATTTCACTAATTTCAGAAACGTAAGAATCATAATTGAGTACTTTTACTTCAACCAATTCTGATTCTACTTTGTTTCCGTCTTTTGACACGACTACTTTATATGAGAAATCTTGTCCAGCAACTAAATTAGCCGCTTGTAGTTCACCAGTTGCTTTGTCTTTGAAAAGATCAGATTTAGTAGATTGGAATTCAACCGTGTAGCCTGCATCTTTTAACTTCTTCAAGTTTGCAGGTGCTCCATCTACTGTAAACGTCAATACTTGTCCTTCAGCTAGCGCATTCAACTGCGTAGTTGTGCCGACAACTTTCCCTACTTTAAGCTCATAAGTAAATTTGAAAGGTGTTACGACATCTTCTTCACCTTCAGCTTTCGTTGTAACGGTAAGCGTCATTTCTTTTCCGGATGTTAATTCGTTTTTCAATTCAATAACCGCTTGTGTTCCTTCTTTGTTTGCCGTATAAGAAGCAATCTCGTTATCTTCTATTTTCAATTGTTCTGCTTTTAGAAGTTCTAAATTCTTACCGTTTAATACAAGTCCTTTTTCAGTAGGAGCTTCAACCGAAGTCACTTCTGCTACTTCTGGAGTCTCTTCAACAGGCACTTTTACTTGGATAGTTTTATAAAGGAAAGATGCAAATTGTGCACGAGTTGTCGTTTCCTTCGGTCTGAAGTTTGGTGCAGCTGGGTTTGTGATGTCAAAGAAGTCGAGAACATTAATAGCAGGACGCGCTTCAGCTTTCGCTAATGTCAAGTCCACTACATCTTTATCAAACTCTTGATTTTGAACATATGTTAAGAGATCCGTTTTATTCACTGAATCGTATGCGCGAATCAAGACAATCGCCATGTTTTCACGTGTAATACTACCCGCAGCATTTAACGAACCATCTTCATATCCTCTAAACACATTATTATCTTTTACGATAGCAGCAGATTGTAAGAGTTCATCGTTAGAGTTAGCTGTTAAGTCTGTGAAACGTGGTTTAGTCTTATAGTCTTTTGGAATTTCATAGCCCATTGAAACAAGCCATTTACCCATCAACTTCACTACATCTGAACGAGTTAATGTCTTATTAGGCTTAAATGAACCGTCCGGATAACCAGAAATTACTCCAGCTGTTGATAGAGCGTCGATTGCCTCTTTATGTGAGTTATTTTCAAGTACGTCATTGAAGTCAGCCGCGCTAACGACTGGTGCTACCGCCGATGCAACTAATGCTGCCGATGCTATACCTGTAAGGTACTTACTGTATTTTTTTGAATGAGATTTCATTGAAAAAATTCCTCCTTTTAATTACCCTAAATGAATCAAAGTCATTTAAAGATGTGGGTAGCGCAAAATCACTCTTTTTTTCTTATACCCTATTTTCATATAACTAATCATGAAAATACTGAACGGTACTAGATACAAATAAACAGAGCATTCTTTACTCTCTCCTGCTAAATCTTAGCACACATTTCCACAGTTGGTAATGGGAATTACAGGATAGATTTCATAAATAGTTGGATTCTACTATACCTTTACAGTATACATTTTATGGGTTACAGAATGGTTGAAATAATCAGTTCCTAGAGCTCGATGTTAATGAACTCATTTTTAGTGTGTTTGAAATACTTGCTATTTTAGCTGTTGATTATCATACTCTTCACTAATTTGTGATACAATCCACATATGAAAAAATTACTTGTGCTTCTATTACTTCTTGCAATTTTAACCGGCTTAGCTGTTTCATCAAGTCAAACATACGAACAACAATCACTCGTTTCAACACTAAAACAATTACTACCTGGCGAACCTGGTAAGGCCATATTATCCACCCTAGAATTTTCCTATTGGAACCGTATAATCTCTATTGAAGAGCGCGGCTACTATCATTTTGTGGAGTTTTTAATTCGAAAAGCCGCACATTTCCTGACGTTCGGGCTTTTGGCACTTGTCATTTACTCGCTATGGCCCAAGCGTAAGGGACGTCTATTAGGCGTAGCCCTTCTTACACTCATTTTGGCTTGCGCTGATGAATTACATCAATCTTTCACTGGTGGTCGAACGGCAACGATGCAAGATGTCTATTTAGATATGGCAGGAGCGCTCACCTTTTTGTTTCTGGCCGCTACTTTTCAATTGATCCAAAACGTAAGAAAAAGATGAGTGTCCTTTGGGTTACCAACAGGACACTTATCTTTTTGTAGTGAAATTGATATATGGTATGATACTGGAAAACAGGAGGTTGTTTTATGAGTACCTATGATAATCAGCTAATCCACTCTCTTTCCTACATTTCTATTCAGCGGGTTGTCGACCGCTTGGAACAAACATGTCACGAATCATTTCATTCCATACGTTTATACAATGATCGTATCACTACCTCCCAACGAACATTCTTACTTGAACATGTATTCGATTTGTCATATCGCCCCTTCTCTGGTCAAACAGGACTTTTCTATCTCCATACAAATGAAGGTGTTTTTACATTTGAAATTATCGAGGAACCCGATTACTTTATACAATGCTTTAAAGAAATCAGAAATAAGTAAGTTGATTCACCATACTCTATATTAGAAAGATATGCGGAATCTTGACTAGTACGCTTACCTTTCGTTTCTACAGGGGATAAAAACTATACTTAGCGATATTCTACCTGACTATTTCTTCTAATTAACTATCCCTATAATACAATATATGGTATAATTGTATTATACAAACATTTATAATTTTAGTTCATTTAAAGTTGTTATCGATTGAAAGGGAGGGGGGGCTAGTGTGACCTATCCAAATGAGTTAGAGGTATTATGCGAAACTATCGGTCAGTTGATAGATGATGGAAACTATAAAGAAGTCATTAATAATGCCGAATATTTGGTAAATAAAGGAATACGTCATGCGGATATGAAGGCCGTTTTATTCGCTCATTATACGTGCGCAGTTTCTTATTCCTATATAGGTGACATTGAAAAGCTATTTTCGCATATCGAAGCACATCATAAATACTGCCAATCTCATGGCACCAAAGCAGATTGGATGCGTTCCTATTATTTACAGTATTTTATCAGTTCTGTTGCATCCGATTTCAAACAAGGAAAAAAATTCATAGGCGATGTATTGTCGATTGCTCTAGAAACTGATCATTTCACTTATGTAAGTATTGCTTATAATAAACTGAGCCACATTCTAAACCAACAGAAACAATATACTGAGGCACTTCATGCTGCTCAGTGTGCACTTGAATACGCTGATACGTATGCAAATAAAAGAAAAATCCTTTCTATTCAAGCTCATTTGCATATCATTGAATCAGCCATCAATTTAAAACAGTCTGAACTCGCTATGTCTAGTATTGACCATTTGAATGCAATAGAATATCTACAAAAATTCCCGCGTGAGAAAGAACTTTTCAAAATATTAAAAGGTCGACTTTATGAATTACTTGGACAACCGGCTAAAGCCCTTCACTTTTATTCACTAGCTATAAAACAATATGAACTACGTAACGACTATGTTCTCTTAAAAGATATTCAGCAAAAACGGGTTGCGTTAGCGGAACATTTTTGCACGTTTGATGAGTTGGCAATTATCCAAAAAGAGTATATTGATTTACTGCATGAAGTAGAAAACAAGAACTGGGTAAAAACTGCCTTGGAATTGAACATCCGCTTGCAGACACAGACGAATAAAACGAGTGAAAATATTGATTACCTAACGGGTGTTTATAATCGTAAATTTTTAGAAGAAACAACAAATCGCTGGCTCATAAACACTAATCATACGAAAGAAACGATTGTTTGCGCTGTATTTGATATTGACAACTTAAAAGCTATTAATGATACGCACGGACATTTAGTAGGTGATGAAGTAATTAAGCTCGTTGCGCAAGTGTGTTCTAGAGAAATTCGAAAGGATCATTTGTTAGGTCGTTTCGGTGGCGATGAATTCGTACTAGTAATGCAAGGTATTTCGTTAGATCAAGCGAAGACTAAGGCTTCTCAACTTGCACAAAAAGTAGAAGAGGTTTCATCAAACTCTAAAGAGATAGAAATGAAAGTTACGATCAGCGTTGGACTGAGTGATAACGTCACGCGAGAAGTGAATAGCTTCAAAGACTTATTCCACTTGGCAGACTTAGCTCTTTATCAGGCAAAGAAAAACGGTAAAAATCAAGTGGTATCATTTATATAAATAAAACATGAATGCCTTGCTGAAAGGATTCATGTTTTATTTTTGTGTTTTCATATAAAAAGACCTTATCCTAGTTAGGATAAGGTCAATTTTTTAGTTAAGTACTTTAACTTTTACGTTTTTACGTCCCCATTGGTACGCACGCGATTTATTTGGTATGAATACATCAATCTTTTTACCTTTAATCGCACCGCCAGTATCGCCTGCAATTGCATAGCCATACCCTTCAACATGGACTTTCGTTCCTAATTTAATCACTCTAGGATCGACTGCGATTACTTTTAGATTCGGATTCTTACGCAGGTTCAAGCCTGTTCTTGTAATACCTGAACAACCCTTACAATGTGCAGTGTAAGCTGTTGCACTTACCATAAACTCTTTAGCAATCTTCGGGCCTTTCGAACGAGACGGCGTTTTAGTCGCTGTAGTAGCTGCAACTTTCGACGACTTTACCAAACGTAATTTTTGATTTGGATAAATCACCGAAGACTTTAAGTTGTTCCATCGCTTAATATTTGTGACAGAAACTTTATGTTGCTGCGAAATTTTATATAAAGTGTCGCCCTTCTTAACTGTATGTATAGAAGTCGCTGCAGATGTTTCATTCATCCCGCTTGTGAAAATTGTGATTAACATGGCTACTGTTAACGAAAATAATAACTTCTTCAATATGCCACCCCTAACGTTTTAATAGCCTAATCTTACCAACCTATTGTTACATATATATTACAGTCATCAGTCAAAACAATTACAATCATAATTCGAATATTACAATTCGCCTTATCACGATGCATAATATTCTAAACACTCTCATATGATTAACTACTAAATGGTTGATGTAAGGTGGATGTAATTTATCTCAGTTTGATTCCAAACACTACAGACACATGACATTTTTCACAGTTCAATGATTTGCGTTTATTCTGTTTTGCTTAGGTTATACTGCTAGTAATACCAATTGCACAAATGGATTTGGGTTGAAGTTTGATGCAGCTGGGTTTGTGATAGTGAAGAAGAAGTCGAATATTTTGTACCGCTTAGTCGAAGAGCGAGTGCAGACAAAAAGGGGCTGTCCAGAAAGTCATTGAAATATGACTTTCTATGGCAGCCCTTTTTCTGTTCATATTAGAAAGACTAATTTGCATTTGTTTCTGATGGATATATCACTTGTCCGTCATCACGAACTACCGGTTTAGCCCCCCACTTCCCTAGTTCATGATTTTCGATTATCGTTTCCTCTTTCGGACCGTCAATAATATGTTTGACTTCCCATTCGTGAGATACAAGCCAATTACTAATAAGCAAGCGGTGACATCTAGCGGGATGACGTTCTGAACAACAAATAGCAATACGCTGTTTCGATGCTTCTTTAGCTAATTCATCTATTCCTTCTTGGAATTCAGGTGACAACGTATAATCCGCATAGTTGTGGAAGGACTGATTATTCCAACCTTCATTAATTTCTGAATCGATTATTTTAGACTTCCTCCTACGACCACCTAGTTTAGCGCAATGTTTATAGTCGATATGATGTTCTGGAAGCCATTCCTTCATACGATCTTCGTGAAAGTGGGGAAACTTCCGACTGCCTGGAAAAGCACGAATATCGATTAACTTTTCAATATGTGCGTCATCTAATAACTTCAGGAATTCTGCTTTCGTATGTGTGGAGTGACCGACTGTATAAATCTCCATTTTCTATCCCTCCTGTCAACTGTATTCTTCCCTTCTTTTCAATACGTCTAACCTATAGTTCATTCCCTATAAAGCAGGATAGAAATTCGCTCACTCGATTCCATATATCATGGTATGCTACAATCATACGCACTTTCAGAGGAGGTCCACCATGATTCGTATCCGCAAAGACGACATAATTAAACACCGTATGCAAAATAAACCTATCGTCAATCTACATATGAAAATGATTGGATTAATCGGTGCACTCGCTGTCACGATCATTTTGCTGATTGGAGGATTTGTCCATTTTTTCGTTACGGATATGTTAGAGTCTCAAATTGGTGAACGTGCTATCAATATGGCAAAAAGCGTAGCTCTTATACCAGATATTTCGCAAGCATTTGAGACAGATAACCCTTCTCTCATCATTCAACCTATTGTCGAAAAAATCCAAGCGCAAACGGATGCAGAGTTCATTGTTGTAGGCAATCAGCAAGAAATTCGCTACGCCCACCCGAATCCTGATCGTATAGGAGAGAAAATGGTAGGTGAAGATAATGAACGTGCACTTCAATCCGGTGAAACGTACACGTCTAAATCAACAGGTTCGTTAGGAAACTCCTTGCGTGCAAAAGCCCCCATTTATTTAAATGGTGAAATTGTTGGTGTCGTATCCGTTGGTTTTTTAGTACACTCCATTGAATCGATTATTTGGGATTATAGCAAGGAAATCTGGCTAGTTCTGCTCGGTATTTCTGCCGCTGCCATATTTGGTGCAATACGTATCGCAAATTACATAAAGAAGGTTTTATTCGGACTCGAGCCTGAAGAAATTTCACATTTACTATTCCAAAAAGAGACCATTCTACATTCAATTCATGAAGGTATTGTAGCCATTAATACCGATGGAAAGATTACTATGATTAATTCCGCCGCTTTAAAGTTACTGGCAGAGAATGATCAGCATCCGAACGACTGGATCGGTAAGCCCATACAGGATACCTCACCTAATTCTGATCTTCCTTACGTTCTCGAGTCGGGGGAATCTGTTTTTGACCAAGAAAAAGTACTCGGTAATCACCTTGTCTATGTTAACAGTGTGCCGATTTTCTATGAAAACGAATTACTAGGTGCAGTCTCCACTTTCCGCAATAAAACAGAAATTGAAAAACTAACGAAAGAGCTCGCACATATTCAGCAATATGCAAATGCACTCCGTTCTCAAACACATGAGTTCGCAAACAAGCTTTATACGATCATGGGACTGACACGCTTAAACAAAAAAGACCAAGTCCTAGACTTCATTCAAAACGAAACTAGAATCCAGCAACACTGGATGGATTCTTTACTCGATGAAATCGATGATCCATACGTCAGCGGTTTACTTGTTGGTAAATTAAATCAAGCAGGTGAATTGCAAATTGACGTTACCATCCAACCTGGTAGCCAACTCCACACGTCCCTTTCCGATAAAAGCCGGCAAGCATTGCTTACAGCTATCGGAAATTTGTTAGATAATGCGTTTGACGCAGTTTATGACGAACGTTCCATTTCCCGGGAAATATCGATTTCTTTCTCCGATTTCGGACAAGATATATTATTTGAAATTGACGATTCAGGACCTGGGATCAAAGAATCTAGTTTGCAAGAGATTTTCACTAAAGGTTTTACGACAAAAAATGGTGCTGGCAGAGGATTCGGTCTCGCACTGACAAAACAAGCAGTCGAAGCAGCGAATGGGCATCTTACTACTGAAACTAGTGAACTTGGCGGCACATATTTTGTCGTTTCTATACCTAAAAAAATTTGAAGGAGGATTTCCCCACATGAAAAACACCTTGGAAGTATTGATAGTAGAGGACGATTTTCGTGTCGCAGAAATAAACCGCCAGCTTATTGAAAATATTGCTGGCTTTCATGTACTAGCAGAAATGAAAACCGCTGCAGAGACACTTGAACTTCTACAACGATCAACATCATTACCTGATTTGATTTTATTGGATGTCTATATACCTGACAGTCCGGGACTGGAGTTATTTTGGCGATTGCGCAGAGAATTTTCATCCATCGACATTATTTTATTGACAGCGACAAAGGATACAGTAACAGTGGAGGAAGTATTGCATGGTGGTGTTTCAGACTTCCTAATCAAGCCCGTCACCCCTGAACGATTCACCAAAGCATTTACACATTATCGTTCTAAAAGAGTGTTACTATCCTCCAAACCTGAACTATCGCAAGCAGATCTTGATCGGCTAGTTGGTATAGAGACGTGTCCGGAACCCTCGCTTTCTACTGATGGTTTACCTAAAGGAATTGATCAGCTAACACTTGGTCGAATCGAGAGGATATTGGAAAATAGTACGTCAGCAGGCATGACCGCCATCGATACCGGTGAAGCAGCTGGGGTCAGTCGGTCAACTGCACGAAGATATCTTGAGTATCTAGTATCAATAGAAAAAGTGGAAGCACAGTTACATTACGGTGATGTCGGAAGACCGGAGCGTATCTATCTAAAACGATGATACTGTGAGCAAAATGAACAAAATGCATTCAACGAACTGTATCGGACTTATTTCCATAAGCTTTTTAGCATGATTTCTCCATGGTACATTATGAATATCTTAAGAATATGTAGTCAGATACAATCGTTTGTATCCGCTTACACCATCCTTACATCTTAGTATTATTGGAGGAAAACGCTATGTTAAGTATTATCGGTTTATTAACTATTTTCATTATCGTTGCTTTATTGATCAGTGGAAGAATCACCCCCATTGTCGGTCTCGTGATCGTCCCAATCTTCGGTGCTTTCTTTGCCGGATTCAACTTTAAAGAAATCGGAGAGTTCTTTGGAAGTGGTATCGATTCCGTAATTAGTGTTGTTATTATGTTTATCTTCGCCATTTTATTTTTCGGGATTATGCAAGATGCTGGTGTATTCGACCCGCTAATCAATACGATGATCAAGATTTCTCGCGGAAATATTATCGCTGTAGCAATGGCTACGGTTATTATCGCAGCCATCGCACAATTGGATGGCTCTGGTGCATCAACATTTTTAATTACGATTCCAGCTTTACTCCCGCTCTATAAACGACTGAAGATGAGCCCGTACTTACTGTTATTATTAGTTGGTACTTCTGCAAGTATTGTCAATATGGTGCCATGGGGCGGTCCCCTAGGTCGAGCAGCCGCTGTACTCGGCCTGGATGTAACGGAATTATGGCGACCACTTATCAAAATCCAAGTGATTGGACTTTTACTGCTAGTGGCGGTTGCATTCGTTCTTGGTTTGCGCGAAAAACGTCTAATCAGAAAGAGAATTGACAGTGGATTGATAGATGACCCTATGGAAGAAGTAGAACCATTGGATGAAAAAGAAATGGACTCAAAGAAAGAAGGCCTTTCCCTCCAACGTCCAAAAATGCTTTGGATCAACGTGATCATCGCTGTCACTGTCATCGGTTTACTCGTGTGGGGAGAAGTTCCTGCTGGCTTTATTTTCATGGTAGGGTTTAGTATCGCACTACCATTGAATTATCGTTCCGCGAATGAACAAATGGATCGAATCAAAGCGCACGCACCGAACGCATTGCTCATGGCCGCAATTATTTTGGCAGCTGGTTCATTCCTTGGAATCCTAAACGGCGCCAACATGCTAGATTCCATTGCTACTGATTTAGTGAAAATTCTACCTGCGTTCATCGTTCCTTATTTACATATCATCATCGGTTTCTTTGGTGTTCCTTTTGATCTGTTACTCAGTACAGATGCGTACTACTTTGCCTTGTTGCCGATTGTTGAACAAGTCGTTACTGGCTTCGGTGTGCCGTCGATTTCAGTTGCTTATGCATTGATTGTAGGAAACGTCATCGGTACATTCGTCAGCCCGTTCTCCCCTGCACTTTGGCTCGCACTTGGCTTAGCAGGTCTTGAAATGGGTAAGCATATCCGCTACTCATTCCTAATTATGTGGGGATTCAGTATCGTATTATTCTTACTTACAATGGCTCTAGGTGTTATTACATTTTAATACACGAAAAGACCACTCCGCATACTCGCTGAGTGTCTTTTCTTTATCCTGCATGTACTATGCGTGTTTCCCTTCTATCCATTTCGGGAATGGTTACTATAAAAGGAGTGGGAAAGATGCTTCATTTCGATCGAGCACTATTTGTCTATAATCGGACGGCTGGTGATCTAAATTTGAAACAAAAACTCGCGCAAACACTACCTGTCTTCACTCAAGCAGTAGACGAACTCATCTTGCTTAACACAACATCTGAAGAAGAGTTACAGCAAGCGTGTATCGAATATAGTGACCAAGTCGATTTACTTATTATCCTTGGTGGGGATGGCACAGTCCATACTTGTATTAACAGCATTGCGCCACTCCCTATCCGACCGGTTATCGCCATTCTGCCTGGTGGAACATCGAATGATTTTAGCCGTACTTTAGGAATCCCACAATCGCTTGAAAAAGCGGCCAACGCGCTAATCAACGGTGCAATAATCGCAACAGATGTAGGAAAAACAAACAGTCAATACTTCATGAACTTCTGGGGCATTGGACTTGTTACGGAAGCTTCCGAAAATGTGCGGGTTGGAGAAAAGAAATTATTCGGACCGATTAGTTATGCACTAAGCACGTTTCGCACCCTAAACCAAACGGATCCTTTCGACTATGAAATACAAACTGATTCAGAACTATATCAAGGAGACGCAATCTTACTATTCGTTTTCAACGGCCGATTCATTGGAACTACTCAGTTACCGATCCACGCCATTTCCCCAACTGATGGTAAGCTCGATGTATTAGTTATTCGCGCCTCCAATTTATCAGCATTTCGAGAACTATTCACATTACAAGATCCCACAATAGAAAACGATCAACTAGCTGAATTGGAGTACTTTCAGACTGACACATTGAAGATACTACAGCCACTGAAAAACAAAATTGATATGGATGGTGAAATCTTCGAAGATACTTCTTCGCATATTTCCATCTTGCCTGGCCATCTTCGAATGATTCATGTCATCGAACAGTAAAAAGCAGTCAGAGAATGTATTCTCTGGCTGTTTTTTAACGCTCTATTTCTAAAATGGGTTGGTTCGGATTAACCTTCCCCATTACTTCATCTCGAATTAAGTACGCCCCTAGCATACTGTACACCGTGCCATTTCCGCCAAGTCCAATCAAATAATAAATATTTGGCTCTTCAGGATGACGTCCGACAACGGGTAGTTCATCTGTAGATTCCCCGAACACGGCTGTCCATTCATAGTCAAACTCTATAGGTTGTTGTGGGAACAGCGCGCTCAACTCCTCTTTAAGCTGGTTGAACTTTATAGTCGTTTCTTCTTCACTTGGAAGCTGTTCAATATTTTGATCCAGTCCACCCGCGACTATGCGTTGATCATTCGTCAAGCGCATATAAAGATAAGGTCGCTTCGTCTCCCAAATCATCATTCGATTATGCCAGAATGATAAATCAGCTATAGGTTGCGTTGCAATAGCATACGTTACTTTCAAATCTTTTTGAGGTATTGTAATCTCAGGCGTAGGTGCATAGCCAGTCGTTACAATAACCGTCTGTGCATTGAATTCACCGTTTGTTGTATTTACTATTGACCCTTCATCTACGTCTTTGATTTCTAGCACTTTTGTCTGTTCAAAGATGTCCATGCCCTTTTCATAAGCATAGTGAATGGCACCGATACATAGCCGAAGTGGGTTCACTTCCGCATCCCCATCCGTTACGATAGCTGCAGGCTGTGTGAAAGGGAAATGCGCTTCAATTTCTTCCCTATCCCAAAACTCCACTGGAAATCCATGTTTCTTCAGTGCATCGTATTCCTTACGTAATCTTCCCACATCTTCTTCAGTGCTAGCATAATATAAACTCTCACGCGTATGGAAGTGAACATCCAGTGGAGCATTTTCCGCCACGTCTTGAAGTTGTTGTAGTGCTTTTTTACAAGACCGATAGAACTCCACGGCTTGTTTCTCTCCAATCTGCTCCATTAGTTCATGCAACATAATATCATTGGAAAATTGTAATAATCCCGTATTAGCAGATGTACTGCCAGACCCGACTTGATCTTGCTCAATCATGACGATTGAATACTTTTCACGAGACAATACATAGGAACATAGCGCACCCGACATCCCGCCACCGATTATCGCCACGTCGTATTTTTCCTTTCGATTTCTCGCTTCAAACCCTTCCCTTTCCAGTGTCGTATCCCAATATAACTCTCCATTGTATAGCTCCATCATAATCCCCCGCCTATCGTTTTTCTCAGTGTACCCTTTTAGTAATAGTTAAAAACCAAGGCAGAAAAAAGCGCTTAGCATAAGAGCTAAGCGCCAAAAGTACAGGTGGAAACATTGATGAGTGATCCCGTACTTACTTACTTTATTTGTTATTATTCATCCTCTAAACGGCCACCATACACCGCGTCCGAATGAAACCGTAATCGCCGGGATGAGCAATGGCAAGATGATCAAGCCGTATAGCAATAATCCTGAAATAACGATTGTTGCAATCTGTACGAGACTAAGTACACCTGAAGGAATCATCGCCCCGAACGTCCCTGCTAGGATGACTGCCGCTGTAATGATGACTGTTCCCATTTTCGCCATCGAATGCATCAATGCTTCTTTAATTTTCAAGCCGCCAATACTTTCTTCGCGGAAACGATCCAATAAGAAAATCGAATAATCTACACCGAGTGCAATAAGCATGATGAACCCGAAGAATGGAACTGCCCAGCTGATGCCATCATATCCGAAGCCATTAACGAAAATGAGCTCTGTAATCGAAATCGCTGAGTAATACGTTAACAACAACGACCCAATCATATAAAAAGGCATAATAGCTGACCGGAATAAGATGAACAGTACAATGAATAATCCAATCAACATGACCGTAACCGTCCGCTTAAAATCAGCTGATGAAATATCATTCAAGTCTGAGTTAATGCTTGAGATACCACTGAATGCTAGCTCTGCATCTTCAAAAGGCGTACCAATAACAGAACGCTTCACCGTATCTTTAATTTCTTGAACGGTTGAAATTGCATCACGAGAATAAGGGTTTTCAGTTAAGATCACTTCCATTAAGATCCCTTTTTTATCATCAAATGTGTAACGATCAATGACCGGTTTGAATTCTTCACCATCAAGCGTACCTGCTGGGATAAATAAACCTGTGTCACGAACACTTTTCGTATCCCCCATATCATCGAGCATATCAGCTATTTTCTGTAAGCCTGTTGTAACTTCGGCTAAACCGTCTTTCGAAGCTTTTACACCGCCACCTAACTGCTTCAAGCCGCCTTTTAATGCGCCGATTTGTGAGCTACTTTGATTGATTTGTGCTCCTGCGCCAGCGATTCCGTTACTAATTTTGTTTAGCTCCGTACCGAGGGCATCCAATCCACCAGCAGCTTGTGCGACTGGTAACCCTTGTTGTAACCCGCCAGCAATCTGCTCTAACTGACCATTGATTTGCTCAATACCATTTGCTGCTTGAAGAAGTCCGCCACCGCCACCAGCACGACCTGAAGGCAACTGATTCGCGGCATCTCTTAAGTTATACTGAATCGTTGCAAGTCCTAAGCGAATTTCTTGGATCCCATCGTTCGCTTCATTCAAACCGTCCGCCAGTAAGGCAATCTGATGATCGACATATAAGTCCTCGATTATTTCACCTGTTGGACGTGTCACTGTACGAACATTCTTGACACCTTCCACTTTTTCTACATCGCGAGCTATTGCTTCTAAGTACTTCACATCGCCTTCTTTGACGATTGCAGTATCTTTTTTCAGCAATACTTGCACAGGTAATGAATCCCCTTCGCCAAATGCTTCCGAAATCAAATTCAATCCTTTAACCGATTCCTTGCTACTATCGATTTCATCTACCGTATTGAATGATAAATCATTGTCATACGTTAATAAAAGAGGTAGCGTAATTGCCGCTACAATAAGCATAGATACGAGCGGACGCATGACAGATATTTTACTAAATGCAATCCACAACTTACTATCTTTATGTGAAGCGGCCCCTTTAGAAGGCCAAAATAATTTATCTTTTAATAACATCATGATAAGCGGCACAATTGTATAGAGGATAAGCATTAATACAGCAATCCCCACCGCCACTGCTACAGCTGACTTAAATATTGGGAAATCCGCAAAACCGATAGCAGCGAAACCGATAAATACGGCCAATGCACTGATGAACAACGTACGACCTGCCGTTTTATACGTATTGATGATTGCTTCTTCTACTTCATGTCCAGCAAGCAATTCCTCTTTATAACGGCTTAACAACAAAATACAGTAATCCGTACCGAGCCCAAATAAAATGGCTACTAAAAAGATTTGTGTATAGTTTGATACAGGAAATCCAAACCAATCAATGAAAAACGCTACAAGAGATTGGCTTAATAAATAGGCAATACCAACAGCGACCAACGGCACAAATGGTGTAATAATTGAACGGAAAACAATTAACAATAAGGCGAAGATCAATACAACCGTAATTACTTCGGTCTTTTTCAATCCTTCTTGCGCACTTTCGTTGACGTCATGATTAATAATCGCTTCGCCCGTCACATACACGGCGTCCTCTTTCGATAGAACATCCTTCTTAATTTTCTCAGCTAATTGAATAATTTGTTCTTGCGTGCCATCCACTGTGATAGGCAGCAAGACTGTTTTCTTATCTTCGGAGACTAGTTGCTTTTCCATTTCTTCACTTTCGAATGGATCTAGTACGTCTGTAACAATTTTATTGAGTTCTTTAATTTCTTTAGCAGTTGCAGAGACTTCCTTTTTTTTCGCTTCATCTGCCGGTTGTTCTAACGCATAGACTAGCGAAATCGTTTCTTCTGCCTCTCCTGCATCTTTCAACATTTGCGCCGCTTTTTGCGAATCAGCTGAATCGAGTAGTTGGAATGACCCAGCCTTTTCTGCTTGCTTCGCCAAGTTCGGTGCCAGCATGAACAAAACGGCTGTTACGATGACTAAACCAATTGCAATCGGCCATTTAAATTTTAAAACGGTTTTCAAACGTTACATCTCCTTCATTAGTAAAATAGTTTTAAGTTTTCTGAACGTCTCGATGAATTGTTCGAGTTCCTGTTCATCAATTCGAT
>NZ_JAPMIW010000023.1:41522-48369 GCF_033088395.1 Sporosarcina sp. GW1-11
ATCGCATCGTTTGCTATCGCGAGAACTTCTGCACCTTTTGCTGTTAATGAAATCCTATTGGAGCGCTGATCTAACGGATCCTTTTCAGACTGAATTAACTCTTTTTCAACAAGTTTTTTTAACCTAGTTGAAATTGCACTTTTATGTACACCTTGAATCTCTGCCAGCTGACCACTTGATAATTGACCATATGCAGATAAAATTTTTAATACTTGAATTTGTTCTGGTGAATTCTCTTTCCATATAGGCACGTCAAGATTTTTCATCACATGCTCTGTTCCATAGATCATGACTTCCTCAAATAATCCTACAGCTTCTTGAAGTTTATCCTTCAAAATAGTCCACCCCCTAAACTACTTTTAGTTTAGGGGGTGGACTATTTAAAGTCAACTGATTCACTTGTATGTTAGTAGATGATTACCCGTCAAAAAAAATCAGGCAAACAAGTGAGCTTCCTCCTTCGCCTGATCATTAGTTTTACACAATAAAGCACGCAATTTAGTAGTACACAGCCTATTAAGGAATCGGTCGAAGCAGAACTCGGCATCAGTCTAGTCTCACAATGGGCGATTCAAAAAGAGCTTCACTACGGTGATTTAGCACTATTGCCAGTAAAAGGTACACCTTTCAAACGAAAGTATTACAAGTTTTCATAGAGTTGCTGAAAAATAGCGAAGAACTTACCGTATTAAACAAAAAAACTACCGTTGACAAGGAATAATCTGGTCAACGGTAGTTTTTTTATACATTGGCAAGTACACCCGATTTCAGTTTAAATACAACTAACTGATCTCCTTCATCCAACGATATTTTCTTTTGTAACGCTGCAAAACATAATGATTTGCATACTCCAACGCAAAAGGACAACTTTGGCATACAAGTTGTCCTTTGAAAAACACATAGAATTCTCTTTAAAAATCCTCTGCGAGTTGCATTAAACCATCAGATGAATGCGCAATCGTTTCAATTGCTTGGTTAATCTCTTGTAAGATTTTCACGGTGTTTTTAATTGAGGTTCTTGACTGAGCGGCTTGTTCTTTCATACCAGATACTGCTTGCACAATCTCGTCATAGGAATGTGTAACTTGCTCGTTATTTTGCGCACTTTTTTGTATCAATTGCTCCATTAATCGAACAAATTTCGACATATCGTTTATGTTCGTATTCGTTTCTTCAATTATACCTGATACTTTACCGATTGCTTGTTTCGTTTCAACTGACAAATTTCGTACTTCTGTCGCGACAACAGCAAACCCCTTACCATGTTGTCCTGCCCTAGCCGCCTCGATTGCTGCGTTCAGTGAAAGTAAGTTTGTTTGATCAGCAATGGTAGTTATTAACGTGACAACTTCCCCGATTTGGTCAGAAGATGTATAAAGTGCATCCATTCGACTCATTAAATCTGCCATATATGTAACTATCTGTTCGAATTGTTTGGACTGTGTATTCATCAATTCTTTACCATGTAAAGAAGTGCTTTCGGTTTCTGTGATAAATGAGAGATTCTGTATAGTTGTTTCTTCTAGTAACTGGGATTTTGCAGATAGCTCTTCTGTTGATGCACTCGTTTGTTCGCTAATAGCTGCCAATTCCCGGGATGCGTTCAATACTTGATCTTTTACGATCGCCTTCTCTTTTTCTACTTGCTGACGATTTACTTCATTAAATTCTTCATACGCATCAAGAACTAATTGTTGCTCAAGATTCAATACTTTCATGAATGCACGTAATGTATTAAATTTACGATTTATCGGCATATCTAACTGTTCAATAAACGTGAAAAATCCATCATGTAGCATTTCGAATGCCGCCAAATACCACTTTGGCTCAAGACCTATCCGAACATGGATTTTAGCAATCGTTTTTCGTTGCTCCAAGTAGCTTGCATCAATTCTTCCTTCGAATAAAGATTCCATATGTTTTTGTAATGACACTTTCAAGCGCTCTATACTACTATGTTCCGAGATAATACGTAATAAATCCGGTTCAGCATCCATCGCTTTATAAAAAGCATCTGTCATTGTGGAGAACATCGGTTTGACCTGCTCGCGTATCTGCACAAGGTATTCCAGATCTACTTCCGTAAGATTAATCATTTGTATTTGTTTTTTCATAGTCGGATACCGTTCTAATGAAATGGTAGTAGTAACGGGTTTAAGGTCCTCTTGATAGCGATCATCTGTCTGAATTCTTCCTTTATTGAATAAGCGTATCATTATTTCTCTCCTAGGGGTGGCTAACTATTTATTTACTATGACACTTTTAAGTATATTGATTGCCATTTATTTCATAGTAATTCTAATCCATCTACCAGTATACAATGAAACTTGTTGCTTTTTGTAGAATTTTCGAATAATAAAAATAGAAATGGATATAATTCATCAAGATAGTTAGCCCCTAGAAATCCCGGACAGCTCATCAACTAGTTATTACTAACAATCAACTATGCGTATATTCGTTTTTCTACTTCCTGAGATTATTTACTTCTCTCAGTCATTTGACGCCAAATCGACCCTTTTGCTTCTTCGCCTTCTTCGATACGTGCGATCGCCATTCGCACTTGAAGCTTGACCTCGAATTCCGTATCGTTTTCAGCTTCATGCAGGGCTGGTAGTGCGTGTTCTGTTCCGGTTTCGTATAGGAACATCGCTGCACGCCAGCGAACTAGTTTGTTTTTGTCTTGCAACAAACGGATCGCCGCTGATTCAAATCTTACATACCCAAGATCACTCATGCAATCGGCTGCTGTTCGACGCACTGCCCAACTTTTGTCTTCTAATGCTTTTTCGATAAATGGAATGACTGATTCGTCTTCTATCATTCCAAGGTATACCGTCGCCAATCTACGGATTGACATTTTTTCATCTTCGAGCGCACGTGTGAGTACAGGATAATCGGAAACGTCTGGGTCCGGCATTTGGTCGAGTAGCTGGAATCGTTTTTCCCATTCGGGTACTGTAAATTCATCAAGTGTCACTTTTTGACCTTTTACTTTTGCTTGGCCATCTGCTTGTTCAGCTTTTTCTACTAATTCGTGTAGTCGTTTTTCTGGATACGCAGCTTCTAGTTCCTGCACGACTTGCTCTCCTACTTCTTGCAGTTCACCATAACGGATGCCGTAGTCTGCCCATTTTCTAAGTAGAATATAGTTTTCTACTTCTGAATGATGAACCCTCTCCATTGCCTGGATAAAGCGTTCGCTTAATCCGAAACGTTTTTCCGTATCACTGCTAAACACCTTTACTTGTAGAGGAATTTCTTTGTACGTTTGCACATGAACATAGACTTCACCGTAATGTTCATCTAGTTGAATTTCTTCAGATGCACCTGCTTCATTGTCTTCTTCATTTAAAATGGCGCGTACTTCAGCAAGAATAGACTCCCAAGGAACGTTGCCGATTCGCTCTACTGCCATGAAATCCATTACATGATAAATACCTTTTATGCCTTGAATGGCTAGTAACGAACGAATGGGCTCAGGTGCTTGTGCTTCATCTATCTTTTTATAATTATGACTTGTACCGTCCGGCAATGCAGTTTCTAAAATGATTTTCATCGAGTTCGGACTAGGTGTAGGTTCAATCATTTTTATTTTCAAGAAAATCTCCTCCAATAGGTTAGTCAGCTAGTTCCTGTAAGTAAGACCATTGTTCAATTAGTTCTTCATATTGTGTATTTAACTCTGCTAGTTGTTCATCTAGGACTCTAAGTCGGTCGTAGTCAGATCCTGTACTAGCCATTTCCGATTCAGTTTCCGAAATTTTTGATTCCAGCGCTTCTATATCTGATTCAATCGTTTCCCACTGTTTTTTCTCCGCATACGTCATTTTCTTTTTCTGCTTCGGTTGTTCCACTAGTTTCTCTTCAACAATTGGTGCTGCTTTCTGCTCCTTTTGTGGTGTTTCTTCCAAGAAATCTGAATACAAACCGAGCCTGACTTGTACGTCACCCGATCCATCGAGCACCCAAAGTTTGCGAGAAATACGGTCCAAGAAGAAGCGATCGTGTGAAATGGTCACGACAACACCTGCAAATGTATCAATGAATGATTCAAGAACAGATAGCGTCTCTAAATCCAAATCGTTTGTCGGCTCATCTAGCAATAACACGTTCGGTTGTTCCATTAATAACTTCAATAAATACAATCGCTTCCGTTCGCCACCTGATAGCTTCCCGATAGGTGTTCCGTGGGCTGAAGATGGAAATAAAAACCGCTCCAACATTTGCGTGGCAGACAGTCGCTCACCAGCACCTGTTTCTATATCATTGGACGTTTCACGAATATATTCAATGATCCGCTTATTCTCATCCATAATCGGAGTGTGCTGATGGAAATGGGCGATTCTCACAGTCGAGCCCATATCGATTTCACCTGAATCAGGCGCAAGCGAGCCTTCTAACATATGAAGAAGCGTCGTTTTACCGACACCATTCGGACCAATAATCGCAATACGATCCTTCGCTTGTAGTATCGCAGAGAACGGATGCAATATAACTTTCTCACCAAATCGCTTCGTAATATCCTTAATCTCAAGAACTTTCTTACCGAGGCGAGTAGTTTGCAAATCCATTTCAAAATCCAATGAATCACCTGACTGCTTCACTTTTTCCTCAAGATCTTCAAAACGACCAATTCTTGCTTTTTGTTTAGTCGAACGCGCTTTTGCACCACGTCGTATCCACTTTAACTCATTACGGTAACGATTACGGTCTTTTTGTTCAGAGGATGCAGCCATTTCTAAACGCGTCGCTTTAGATTCTAAGTAATCCGCGTAGTTTCCAGTATGCGAATACAATGTTTTATCCGCTAACTCGTATATATGTGTAGCTACTTGATCTAAAAAGTACCGGTCGTGCGTAATGAACATTACGGCACCTTGTACGTTTAGTAAAAAATCTTGTAGCCAACGAATCGATTCCACATCGAGATGGTTCGTAGGCTCATCTAATAATAATAAATCCGCTGGCTCAATCAGAACTTTTGCAAGCGCTACTCGTTTTTTCTGTCCACCTGAAAGTTCACCCATTTTGCGGTCGAACATATCAATTCCAAGCTTCATCAGAATAGTACGAGCTTGCGCATTCAAATCCCAGCCGCCTGTCGCATCCATTTCATTTTGCAAACGCGAGAAACGTTCTTGATATTCTGGATTAGAAGGATTGACTGTAAGTTCTTGTAGCGCGTGTTCATACTCAAGATTCAGCTTAATAATGGGTGCATCACTTTCAAACACCGTTTCCATCACGGTTTGCTCAGGGTTCACAACAGGTTCTTGCGGCAAAAAAGCAATTCTGTATTTATTTGGATGATCCATTGAAATCGTATCTGCGTCTTCTTGTCCCGCAAGTATCGATAATAAAGTTGATTTTCCTGTTCCATTGATACCAATTAAACCAACTTTCTCACCACTCGTAATCGTAAATTGCACGTTTTTAAATAATGTTTTATCTCCAACCGTCTTGGTTAACTTCTCAATCACTACTTGACTCATCTCGGCACATCCTATCTTCAAGTTCCTACTGTACTTAGTATAGCTGAAATAAGGAAAACTTGAAAATGAGTTGAATATCTGCACCTTGTTCTAGACACTTCAATCCGCTTCTGTATGTGGAGAAGTGATCATCACTGAACCCACTCCGGCGCTGGCGGATGGCTCCCACAATAAGCCAGATAGGAAGTGCGCCTATCCGTCTTATTGCTCCGCCTACCGCTTGTAAGGCGCCTTCGTTTCGTGAAGGGGAGTAAGTTGTAATAGTACTTTGAAGTTAGTGATTGATTTAGTAAGTTCTAGCCACGTTAATCTGCTTCTCTATGTAGTGAATTAATTCGTCACTGAACCCACTTCGGCGCTGGCGGATGGCTCCCACAATAAGCGAGAGGAAATAAGTGGCATAGTACGTTGAAGTCTAAAAGTGAATTTTACTATGTACCAAAGCCAACTAAAACTACACTGTACTCACCAGCGAAGGCACAACTGCGGGGTCAGCCGGAGCCATGAGACAGCTAGCGTTCTTTGCTAGTTGGCTCATGGCGGGAGGCAATCCCCCACGTGCCGAAGCGATGATAGAAGGATGACCTTCACTAACTTTAGTACCGTAAAAAGTCGAGCTACGACACATTACAAACTAGTAGTAAGTTCAAGCCATATCGATCCGTTTTTGTATGTAGTGAAGTAATTCATCACTGAACCCACTTCGGCGCTGGCGGATGGCTCCCGCAATGAGCCAGAAAGGAAGATCGCCTCTCTGTCTCATCGCTCCGCCTACCGCTTGTAAGGCGCCTTCGTTTCGTGAAGGTAAATAAGTGGCATAGTACGTTGAAGTTGTTTAGTGATTCAGTAAGTTCTAGACATGTTAATCCGCCTCTGTATATAGGGAAGTAATTCGTCACTGAACCCACTCCGGCGCTGGCGGATGGCTCCCACAATAAGCCAGATAGGAAGAGCACCTATCCGTCTTATTGCTTCGCCTACCGCTTGTAAGGCGCCTGCGTTTTGTGAAGGTAAATAAGTGGCATAGTACGTTGAAGTCGGTAAGAGATTCAGTAAGTTCAAGCCACATCTATCCGTTTTTGTATGTAGTGAAGTAATTCGTCACTGAACCCACTTCGGCGCTGGCGGATGGCTCCCGCAATAAGCCAGAAAGGAAAGTGCACCTTTCTGTCTCATCGCTCCGCCTACCGCTTGTAAGGCGCCTACATTTTTTGTGCGGTATTAGTTAGCCTAGTACATTGAAGTCAAAAAGTAGAATTCGCTAAGTTCCAAAGACTACAAAACTACACTGTACTTACTAGCGAAGGCACAACTGCGGGGTCGGCCGAAACAAAGAGACAGCTAGCGCCCTTTGC
>NZ_JAPMIW010000024.1:0-38736 GCF_033088395.1 Sporosarcina sp. GW1-11
CAACAGCTGGCTTCCAGACGTGGAAGTCATGCCTGTGGAGGCTCCATGTCAAGTCGCCCTTTTGATAGAAATAGCAACGGAATAAACAAGCGGAAAGAGAATAGTGAGCGGTTTCTAAAGATGTCTACTTGACAGGGTGTAAGGCACCACAAGCCATCAGCACAAACTACATAAAAAGACTCCAAAGCCTAAGCCTTGGAGCTTCTCTCATTATTCAATCAGTCTTCAAGTAACGGATAAACCCCGTTCTCGTCATGGGTTTCCGTTCCAACAAGTGGTGGATTAAAGACACAAATCAATCGCATGTCTTCTTTACCTCCACGTAAATAATGCTCATCATGTTCATTCAACGCATACATCGTACCATCTGTAATCGGGTACACTTTACCGTCTGCGATTGTTTCGATTTCCCCATCTCCCGCCACACAGTACACAGCTTCTAGGTGGTTTTGGTAATGGATATGCGTTTCTGTTCCCGCATAAATAATCGTTTCGTGAAATGAAAAACCCATAAGATCTTTCTTCAGCAACAATCGGCGACTAGCCCATGTTTCTGCTTTTATTTCATTTTCGCTGCCAATGATTTCATCTACTGTACGTACAATCACTTTTTATCTCTCTCCTTAATTCTGAACGACTTCTTCAATCGCTTCTTCTAAAATATCGAAACCTTTTTCGATTCCTTTTTCATCCATGATCAATGAACCAAGGAATTTTACTACTTCCCCTTCAGGTCCTGATGTTTCGATGATTAAGCCTTTTTCAAATGCTTTGGCACAAATTTTTTCTGCATAATCTTCCTTACCTTCACCACAGACGATTCCTTGCATAAAGCCTCGACCTCTCGTGGTAGCTTTTAATTGCGGATAGTCCTCGACAATGGTTTCCATGCGTTCTGTAATTAGCTTGGATTTTTCTTGTACCGATTTGGCGAAATCATCTGTTTCCCAATACGATAAGGCTTCTGTCGCTGTTAAGATCGCCATATTGTTACCGCGGAATGTACCGTTATGTTCAGCAGGACCAAACTTGTCGTATTCCGGTTTGATGAGCGTCAATGCTAGTGGCAGACCATAGCCACCGATTGATTTGGACAGACAAACGATATCCGGCTTGATGCCCGCGGGTTCGAAACTAAAAAATGTCCCTGTTCGACCACAGCCTGCTTGCACATCGTCAACGATCAATAATATATCGTACTTGCGGCAGAGATGTTCAATTTCACGCAACCACTTAAAGCTCGCGGGATTAATGCCACCTTCGCCTTGAACTGTTTCCAAGATCATCGCAGCAGGTAGATCTAATCCGCTGCTTGCGTCGGCTAAATACGTTTTGAGGAAATTTAATGATTGACCTTCCTCCAAAAACGTATCGTATGGCATGGAAGTCGTGTTATTTAGCGGTACCCCAGCGCCTGCGCGGTTATATGAATTACCCGTTACAGATAATGCACCTAACGTCATACCGTGGAATCCGTTCGTAAAACTAACAACATTCTGGCGTCCCGTTACTTTGCGGGCGATTTTCAGTGCACTTTCGACTGTATTCGTCCCAGTAGGTCCAGGAAACATCAATTTATAGTCCATGTTCCTTGGTTGCAAGATCACTTCGTTAAATCGTTCAAGAAACTCTTTTCGTACAGTCGTACCCATATCCAAACTATGTGCAATGCCATCATCTTGAATATATTCAATCAACTTTTCTTTCATTTTGTCATCGTTATGGCCGTAGTTTAAAGCACCTGCCCCGGCAAAGAAATCGATATATTCCTTACCTTCTGTGTCCCACATCTTATAGCCTTTTGCTTTTTTGAATACTGTTGGGAAACTTCTGCTGTAACTTCTCACTTGCGACTCATGATTTTCGAATACTTCCATTACCTGCTGACTTTTGGTCAGTACCATAATTAATTAATTCCTCCGTTAGATTTCTGTATTTTCCGTGTCGAATTGCAACAATCGACTGTTAGTTCAGAATGGTCCTATGCGGAATAATTTTTCGGCTTCGTGCCCACCACCTGGGAATAAATCTTCGGTATAGCCGTCCGTAATCGTGCACTCTGTCTTCAAATCGCGCGCCAATCCCTTAAATAATTTAATAGACGGCATATTAGACGGGGTAACAGTCGCTTCTAGATACTGGATATTCCGACACGCATCACTCTGTACTATCGCTAATAGCATACGTGATGCAAGGCGCTTACCGCGTGTAGATTCATCGACCGCCACTTGCCAGATAAACAAAGTATCTTGTGCTTTTGGCTGAATAAAACCTGAAACAAAGCCGACAATCTTCGTGCCTTCCACTACAACAATACTCGTCTCACTGAATTGATCAGCCCACAGCAAATAGCTGTACGACGAATTCAAATCAAGTACTTGGGTATCTTTAATAAGCTGCCAGATTGCTTTCCCATCTTTTACAGTCGGTGTGCGAAAGGTATACGGATCATTAAAATCCACCCCTGCAATCGAAAGTTTATAGTGTTTTTGCAAACAAGTTTCCTCCAAGTCTTATCATGTACGTCTACACATACATGTTCATTCTCTGTAAGTTTCTGAGATGTACAATTACTTCTCTACCTGAGAACATGGTTACGTCAAAAATAGTAAATAGTCATTATCGTGAGGTTTTTTAAGGATTGAGCAAGATTACTCAACAGGCTTCGCGTTAGAAGTCTAACGGAACTAGCAAAGGATACGTACGTAGAAAAGCCAAATGGAGATTATTACTGGCTACTAGGGTGCTTTGCGGTGCAAAGACCCATAAGAGCGCCTATACAAAAGCAGGGAGCTTTTGTTCATGAAAAAACAGCTAATATATATAGATTCGCTGATATGAAAGACACTTTCATCATCTTGAATTCACTGCCATACGCATTCATCCAACCAACGTCCAACCACTGGTGAAGAAGCAAACGATGTGTCTCCTCTGACACTGATTGCTAGTATAGAAAACTCTGAAAACGTTGTCAACAGTAAATATAGATTTTACTTTATTTGATTAAAAAGTAAAGTCCCGTCAAGTCAATGAGCGTATAGCCTCAGCACGAATATAAAAAACCGGAAACTTTTTTTAGTTTCCGGTCAATTTTTATGAAAATAACAACTTTTCTAAATCCATTGGTGCAATATATGTTTCGCCTTGATAGACGCGCATATTCCCACCTGAAACTTCATCAATCAGCATAATATTGCCTTCAGAATCACGGCCGAACTCCAATTTAATATCGTATAGGTCTAATCCTTTTTCCGCCATTTCTTCTTTGACAATTTCAGAGATTTGTTGAGTTCGTTGCTTCAACGTTGCGTATTCTTCATGTGTTAAAATACCAAGCTGTGCAAGTGCATCTTCTGAAATTGGTGGATCTTTACGGTCATCGTCTTTCAATGTCACTTCTACAAATGCATCTAGCGCTTGTCCTTCTTCACAATATGCTCCGTATCTACGTAAGAAACTACCCACTGCACGGAAACGACAAATCACTTCTAGTCCACTACCAAACATCGTAGCCCGCTTCACTGTCATCGTCACTTCATCAAGATCAGCAGCAATATAATGTGTAGGAATCTTTTCTTCTGCTAATTTCTCGAAAAAGTACTGCGTCATACGAAGACCTGATTTCCCTGCGCCTTCTATCGTCAATCCAACCGTATTCGCACCTGGATCGAATACGCCGTCTTCCCCTGTTACATCATCTTTAAATTTCAATAGCACATGTCCATCCTCTAATTGATAGACGTCTTTCGTTTTACCAGAATAGGTTAATTTCATCCGAACGATTCTCCTCTATTCGTAAATGTCGTACTACCTTCTTAGTATAATGCAATTTAGCTAGAAGAAAAAGTCCTGATTCGTGAAACTTGACGCACATCAAGGTGAATTGTACAAATTCTCCTTATAATTACAGTAACAAATACAAACAAAAGGATGAGATCAATGAAAAAGGTCGTATTTTTGATGGAACCATTTAGCTGCCCATCATGTGTTAAAAAAATTGAAGGTGCATTAGGACGTGCAAATGGGGTTCAACAAGTAAAAGTATTATTTCATTCAAATAAAATTCGCGTCCAATTTGATGATTCCGTCGTAGCTGCCGAAGAATTACAACAGTTGGTTGAAAAACTCGGCTACCCTGTGCTCAATCGAAAAGTTTCATAACGAGGAGGGAAACGAAGATGAATGCAAAACAAACCGTACGCATTACAGCTACTGCGTTTATACTTTTAACTCTCGCAATCGTTCTGCACGTCGTCGGTTGGCATGACGCGCGTCAAGTTACACTAATCGCCTCGACGTTCATTGCTGGAACGCCCATTGCGATCAAAGCGTGGAAAGCTATACGAATGAAAGCATTTAGCATCGAATTACTCGTAACAATTGCAGTTGTCGGTGCATTATTCATTGGTGAATATGTAGAATCCGCTGCTGTTACATTCTTGTTTTTATTCGGTGCGATGCTAGAAATTCGGACAATGGAAAAGACACGTTCTTCACTTAAAGCTTTGATTGATTTAGCACCTTTGGAAGCTCGAATTATACGTGATGGTGAAGCCGTAATGGTATCTGTTGACGAGGTTGAAATCGGTGATCGCGTAAGCATTCGATCCGGTGAAAAAGTTCCGATTGATGGGGCTATTATTTCTGGAAATGCTACGCTAAATGAAGCAGCCATTACAGGTGAATCCGTTCCCGCTTCGAAAACTCTTGAAGATCAAGTGTTTAGCGGAACAATTGTCGATCACGGCTATATCGAAGTAATTGCAGCTCGTGTCGGGGATGATACAACCTTCTCACGTATTATTGAATTAGTCGAAGAAGCACAAGAATCCAAATCCAAAACAGAAAAATTCCTTGAACGCTTTGCCAATATCTACACACCTTCCATTGTGATATTGTCTGTTCTCGTCTATCTTTTTACTCGAAATATTGAAATGACACTTACTTTCCTCGTCATCGCGTGTCCTGGCGCACTAGTGATCTCCGCTCCTGTATCAATTGTAGCTGGGATTGGAAACGGTGCCCGCCACGGCGTCTTGATTAAAGGCGGCGATGTAATGGAACAGCTAGCAAAAATCGATACAGTCGTCTTCGATAAAACAGGAACACTTACAAGAGGACGCCCTGAAGTGACAGATATTCATGGATGGAATATAGGAGAAGAAGAATTACTGCGAATCACTGCAGAAGCTGAAATAGTTTCAGAACATCACCTAGGTCAAACAATTGTCAAAGAGGCAAAGAAACGAGCCATTCCTTTAACCAATCAACCAGAAGACGTGGAAGTCGTCAAAGGCAATGGAATCGTCGCTACTATAGAAGGAAATAAGCTTGCGATTGGCAATCGAAAATTAATGGCTGCTCGCCATATTGCGATTCATCCAGAAATAGAAGACTATGCTACAGAGCGTGAAAAAGTAGGAAACACAGCCGTATTCGTCAGTATCGCAGACAAAATTGTCGGTATCATTTCAATCGCTGACCAAATTCGTCCAGAAGCTGTGGAAGCGTTGACTAAACTTCGGCATAACGGTATTAAGCAAATGATTATGTTGACTGGAGACAATAAACATACAGCCAACCTTGTAGGTGAACAACTCGGCTTAGATGCTGTCCACGCAGAATTATTACCCGAAGATAAAGTGGCCGCCGTTCAACGCCTTAAAGCACAAGGTCATCGCGTCGCCATGGCGGGTGATGGAATCAATGATGCACCTGCAATTGCAACAGCAGACATCGGGCTCGCTATGGGAGAAGGCGGTACTGATATATCAATGGAAACTGCGGATATCGTCTTGATGGCCGATCGACTCGATCAGTTCTCCCATGCATACGCTCTTTCTAAAGCAACTGTCCGCAATATGAAGCAAAATACATTCTTTGCGGTTGGAACTGTCATTTTCCTATTGCTCGGTGTCTTGCTCGAAAAAGTCTTTTTAGCATCCGGTATGCTCATTCACGAAATGAGTGTGCTGCTAGTCATACTCAACGCCATTCGCCTCATACGCTATACTAGTAATAAACCGCTTAATCGGAACGAAAGAAAGGTGTTAGCGAATGAATCAACAATCACGTCTTAACAAAGAACATTATCGCCCCTGCGTCTCACTCGTTCCCCTGTTCAATCATTTAGACAAGGAGCAGATGAATTACATCGTTGGACTCGCTCATAGCGCTACACATCCACGCGGCGAGATAATATATTCAGATGGTGACGTTTCAAAAGGCTTATATATTTTACACAAAGGACGAATCAAAATATACCGACTGTCGGAAAATGGTAAGGAACAACTTGTCCGCATCTTGGAGCCAGGTGATTTTACCGGTGAGCTTTCCCTATTCGATGCTAAACCTCATGATGCATACGCAGAAACTTTGGAGCCTGTGGAGTTATGTGTGATTCAGCGTGATCAGATGCAGCAACTTTTGCAAGATCACCCTTCCATTTCATTGAGAATGCTTGCGGAGTTTTCTACACGACTTGCGGATACCGAGCAACGTGCCGCGCGAATCGCAATGGAAACAGCCGACACACGAATCGCCTTGTATATAGCAGACTTATCAGAGCAACAGCGACAAATGATTGTCCAGCTACCAATGAGCCGAAAAGATCTAGCGTCCCACCTTGGCACAACACCTGAAACAATTAGCCGGAAATTAACGTTTTTTGAAGAGCAAGGATGGATTCGACAGTCGGGTTCGAAAACTATAGAAATTCTAGATCTAGATGCGTTGCTACTCGTGTAAAATCCATAAAATGAATACTCATACCTTTCCATTTTACCCAGTACATGCTATGCTAGTTTGTGAAAATAAAATATTTTGACCATTAGGGGAATCCTTTACAAGGACTGAGAAAAGAGTGTGGCTCTGAAACCCTTATTACCTGATCAGGTTCGTACCTGCGGAGGGAAGTGGCAAGTCGCTCTGTAGCTATGTATACTTATCGACACATCCACCACTTTCCGATTCAGGAAAGTGGTTTTTCTATTGGAGTTGAATAGATGAATGAAATTAATCGGTGTTACGGATGATCGTCATTCAGTGGATGAATTGCTACTGAAATTACAGCAAACAGCACCCTTTTTCGATGCATTTATCTTACGTGAAAAGTCCAAGACCGATGAACAATTGGTAGATTTAGTGTTACGTCTTACGGATTCTCAATTTCCGCTTGATAAGTTAATCATCCACGCGCGGCCAGAAGTAGCGAACAAACTGTCTATTAAAAAGACTCAACTCACTGGCTACGGCATGTCCGTTGCAGACGCACAAGTGGCCTTCCCTTCATTGAAGTTTGGGTGCTCGGTCCATTCATTGGAAGAAGCGCTACAAGCGGAAGCGGACGGCGCAAGTTGGTTACTCTATGGACATGTTTATGCGACCCGGTCGAAGGAAGGTTTGGCTCCACGCGGCACGGGTGAGCTGTTTGAAATAGCTTCAACTTGTACAATTCCTGTCTATGCAATCGGAGGAATACAGCCCGAACATCTAACCACACTTGAAAAATGTGGTGTTGCAGGTGCGGCGATTTTATCCCCGTTAAGTCATCCGAATGCGGTAGATGAAGTGAAAAAGTATAGTAGAAATGGAGAGATTTTCAATGGTAAAGATGATTAATTTGAATGGGAAATCGTATGCAGTCCTTCCTGAAGTAGAAACGGTACAACAATTGCTTGAACATTTAGAGCTTGGCGATCGAATTTTGATTGTAGAAAAGAATAAAGAAATTTTACAAAAAGAACGCTACGATGCACCGATTATGGACAGAGACCAAATTGAAATCATACATTTTGTTGGAGGCGGATGAATATGTTACAAATTGCAGATAAGAAATTCTCATCACGATTACTATTAGGTACGGGCAAATACCCTTCATTTGAAGCGCAAAAGAGAGCCGTTGCGGTTTCAGAAGCTAATATTCTAACTTTCGCAGTTCGACGCATGAATATTTTCGAACCATCACAGCCGAATTTCTTGGAGCAATTGGACTTAGATCGCTATACATTATTGCCAAATACAGCAGGCGCGAGCACGGCAGAGGAAGCAGTGCATATTGCGAAATTGGCAAAAGCTTCGGGATTATGTGACATGGTAAAGGTTGAAATTATTGGCTGCAGCCATTCGTTATTGCCGGATCCAGTAGAGACTTTACGCGCTTCCGAAATGTTGCTAGAAGAAGGTTTTATCGTTCTACCGTATACGTCAGATGATGTCGTACTTGCAAGAAAGCTATGTGAATTAGGTGTTCATGCAATCATGCCAGGTGCAGCTCCTATTGGTTCAGGCAGAGGTATTTTGAACCCTTTAAATTTATCACTTATTATTGAACAATCAAAAGTACCCGTTATTGTGGATGCAGGAATCGGCTCACCAAAAGATGCCGCATACGCAATGGAGCTTGGAGCAGATGGCGTTCTACTAAATACAGCTGTATCCGAAGCTGCTGATCCAGTGAAAATGGCTGAAGCGATGAAACTAGCAATCGAAGCAGGAAGACTCGGCTATAAAGCGGGACGCATGCCTGTTAGAGACTACGCGGTTGCAAGCAGTCCGCTAGAAGGGCTTGTGCCAAATTGATCGGAAAATATTCACGTCAGGAGTTATTTTCGCCAATTGGTTCAATGGGTCAGCAACGGATTCGTGACGCTAAAGTGTTCGTACTTGGCGCGGGGGCTCTCGGTTCATCTGGGGCTGAAATGCTTGTACGTGCAGGTGTCGGTGAATTAACTATTGTCGATCGCGATATTTTGGAGTGGACGAATTTACACAGACAGCAACTGTATAGCGAGCAAGATGTAGTCGATCAATTACCGAAAGCAATCGCTGCTGAAAAACGTTTACGGGCAATCAATAGTGATGTGAAAATTCGCGGGATTGTAGCGGATGTGACACCGGAAAATGTCTTGGAATTATTTGAAGGTCATCAGTTTGTGTTGGATGGAACGGATAATATTGAGACGCGACTACTGGCAAATGATGCAGCACTTCAACTACAGATTCCATTTTTCATGGGAGCGTGTGTTGGGAGCTACGGCTTGACGTTCCCTATCGGAGTCGCTGAAGGACAGCCTTGCCTTCATTGCCTTCTCGAAGTATTACCTCCACAATCGCTCACTTGCGATACAGTCGGCGTCATCAGCCCGATTGTCGTGACTACCGCTGCTCGTCAAGTGGCTGAGTTACTAAAACATATGACAGGCGCGGAGATGCAACCCCGCTTAGAGTCTGTGGATTTGTGGTCGGGTGAACGTGCTGCGATTGATGTGCACAGTATGAAAAAATCAAGCTGTCCAAGTTGTTCAGATAAGCCGACGTATCCATTTTTATCAGCAAGTGAAGTCGTTCGAACAGCCTTGTTATGTGGACGTGATACAGTACAACTAACATGGCCGAAAAGCCGTCAAGTCGAGTTAGCACCATATGCCGATTCAATCCGAGGTACAGTAACGAACTTAGTACACAATCCATATTTAGTGTCCTGCGAATATCACGATCATCGATTAGTATTGTTCCGGGATGGTCGAATGCTCGTGCACGGAACGAAAGATGTTTCGCAAGCCCGGAAAATTGTGGCTGGCTTGCTTGGCTGATTACTAAGTCTATGAGCGCGGGGATCATTTCTATGAGCGCGAAACCCAAGGCTATGAGCACGGAATCCAAGGCTATGAGCGCGAAGCCCAGGGCTATGAGCGCGGGGCCTAAGGCTATGAGCGTACAGCCTAGATCTATGAGCACGTCCATACAATCTATGAGTACAAAAAAGAACGATCTAAGGAGACATGGTCCACATCTCCTTAGATCGTTCTTTGTTATTCGTAAATTGTTGTATCGAGTTCCAATACACCATCCGTCATTTTATACACTTTATCAAAATACTTCATCAGTCGAGTATCATGCGTCACGACAATCGTTGCTGTTTGCTTCGATTTGGTTTCGTGCTGCAACAACTCCATAACTTCAAACGCTCGATCCGAATCGAGTGAAGCAGTTGGCTCGTCAGCTAAGATGATGGAAGAGTTACTGAAGAGCGCTTTAGCAATTGCCACACGTTGGCGCTCACCTCCCGACAAATCGGATGGATATTTCTTATGCAACTTCGTAATCCCAAGATCCTCATAAAGTTGCTTCTTTTCAACAGGAGACATATTGTTTTTCTTTACTTTATTGAGCAATTCCAGTTGTTGATCGACGGTCAAGAACGGCACGAGGTTCGATGCCTGCAAAATGAAGCCAATCTCCTGCAGACGAATTTTTGAACGTTGCTTTTCATTGAGTTGTGACAACTCTTTGCCATTGATCATGACTTGACCTTCACTCGGTGACTGCAAACCGCCCGCGACTGTCAAGAACGTACTTTTTCCTGAGCCAGAAGGTCCGATGACGGCAACTAATTCGCCTCGTTCAACTAAAAAGTTCGTCTCTTTTAACGCTTCAACTAATGTATTACCTTCTCCGAAAGTCTTCTTCGCATTTCGTAGTTCCAGTACCATCGCTTACCCTCCTATCGCTTCTAGCGGATCAATTCGAATGATTGTCCAGACGGAAATAACTGCTCCGGCAATCGACACCGCGATTAATACAAGCCCATAAATAAGCATAGCCGTCAAATCGAATTGAACAGGCACTGCACTTGGCAAGAAGCTACCCGCAAGCAACGTCAATCCGAAACCTAGCACGACACCAATCAATGCAAGGATAAATGTCTGGGCTACAACCGATTTAGCTAAGTAACTGCTAGAAATCCCTTGCGCTTTCATTAATCCGAACATGCTGATTTTTTGCACTGTCAAAACGTACAGGAAAATTGCTACAATTGCAGCGGAAATTACGAACAAGAAATAGATCATGTACGTGACCGTTAGATTTTGCTCAGTATAGCCTGGCAAGTTTTCGATGAATGTTTCTGCTTTGATGATTTCTGTATCTTTCGGGATATCTAGCTCGTTCCACTTAGAATCTTTAATGATAATGGCGTTGACCATATCTTTATTCATTTCATATGACTCCCCGAACTTAATCTTCTGGAGATCATTTAACTTCATATACAAAATAGATGCTGCGTTAAAACGGGCCTTCTCTGTGAAACCGACAATCGTCAGTTTTGTATCGCTAGAAGATAATTCCAATGTATCGCCAATCTTAAAGCCATCATCTTTTAGCGCATCTGATGCGACAACACCGTTTTGCACATAAAACGTCGGATCCCCTTCACTTACTTTAGGAGTGATGAACTCCTCCTTATTGATACCAAACAATAAGACATTCTTCTTAGCATCGCCATTATTAGCAATGGAACCCATTTGACTAACGACCGCAGTCTCTTTCGCTCCTAGTTCATCCGCCAGGTCTTTATCCAATGACGATTGATAGAGACTTTTATCCGATTCTTCCGTCAGTACAATTGCATCTGCGTCCCAATTGTCTACAGCTTCCCTGTTCATACTTGCCAATCCATTTGCAAGACCTGATAAGAAAAACACTAAAAATGAGACAAGCAATAGTATCGATGTAATTAATAAAAATCGTAGTTTATTTCGTTTAATTTCGCTCCATGCTAAAAACATCTAGAACTCACTTCCTTTATAAGACATCGAATGCATATGGCGCTGATACGACTGTGCATTGGCTTTTTTAACGCACGCAGATTGTATACACCCTGTACGATGTTATTCGTTACTCAAATATACAACCACCATGAAGCATATACCAGAAATGACTATCTCTTCCTACCTATAGTTCTCTTTAACATTATACCCACTAGTAAGCCGTATAATGCATGCCCTACGATCCACCAAAACAACGATACCGCGTCTGAAAAGCTAGGCGTGCGACTAGAAAATGTTGTGGTTGGATACAATAAAAGACCGATTGCTGTGTTGATGAGAAAAGAAAAGTATATGACACGATTCCTTATGAAATCAGTGTTTTTATCCAGTAGTAGCAAGAGGACTATACATAGGATCACGGAGACAATTAAGTGAAAAGATACTTCGATTACTTCTGGAAATTGATAGTTTTTAACGATGGGGATATAATCCACGTTCAACAGCAGTGTATATACTTTATAACCCATAACTGCCTGTACGGATTTTAAAAATAAAGCTAAGATAATGCCTGTCACAAGACCAATCCAAACACCTTGCATAATTTTATTACTGTTCATTTTGACACCTTCCTACACTACAAACATTACAGATTTGATACTTCTCCGTGCCTGTCTCCCCTACGAATCACATGAACTACCCGTCCATATCATCTTGCTACTTTACAACATTTCCAGATGCTAGATTCCATTGATGAGATTTAACCTTTTTTACACGTATCGTATGCTGCCAGCGCACGTTCGCGGGCAGCTCTGTGGTCGACAATAGGTGCCGGATAGGTAGTTCCTATCTCTACACCTGCAGACTGTAATACACTTGCAGGCGCTTCTGCTGGCTGGAAAATATATTTTCCCGGCAGATTTCTTAACTCAGGCACCCATTTCTTTACGTAGATTGCTGCTCCATCAAATTTCTCTCCTTGTACAATCGGGTTAAAAATCCTGAAATAAGGAGACGCATCAAATCCACTTCCCGCTACCCATTGCCAGCCCATCGCATTGTTCGCACTATCCCAATCTACTAACGTCTCTTCAAACCACTTCATTCCTTCTCGCCAATCCGTTAATAAATGTTTAATTAAAAATGAAGCGGCTATCATCCGCACACGATTATGCATATAGCCCGTTTCCCATAATTCCCGCATATCCGCATCAACTAACGGATAGCCGGTTTGTCCTGTTTTCCATGCATGTACATTTTCTGCTGACGATTGCCATGGAAACTTTTCAAATTCTGGACGTACAGGTTTTTCTAGCATGTGGGGGAAATACAGCAACTGATAATGGGCAAAATCCCGCCACGCCAACTGCCGTAAAAAGGCTTCAATTTGCTCATCCTCAATCCAATCGGTTGCAAGCGCGCTATACCAAATGGAACGCACGCTTATATTACCCGTCGCTACATACGGGGATAAACGAGAAACATTTGGCTGCGCAGGAAGATCTCGGCCTTCTTTATAGTCGGAGAATCCTCCGTTACGGAACATTTGCCAACACTCGATTGCAGCTGTTTCACCGGGCTGCCATTGAAACTTTTCATGCCAAGAAAGGGGTGATAATAAGCCCCATTCTTCCGGTGGTAATGAAGCTAGTCGCAAGGAAGATGGAGTAAGTTTTTCTGGTGCAAGAAGTGGTTGTGCAATCGGTTCTTGTCGGAGTTGCTTCCAAAAAGGGGTGAACACTTTATACGGTTGCCCACTTTTATTGAAAATGGCATCGGGTGGTACGAGTAAAGTACCTTGAAATGAGCGAACTTGCACATTGATTTTTTCTAAGGTGGCTGTCAGTTCCTTCTCCTGTTTCCGGCTTTCTGGATCATACAATTCATTGAATACGAGTTGATCAGCACCGCTTTCCTGCTGGATCTTCAGAAGTTGCTCAACCGGTGGACCTTTCCTAACGACAAATTGAATTTGTTGCTGTTCAAACTTTTTTTGTAATTCTACCAAGCTATGATGCACCCACCAATCTGATGCCGCGTGAACGGTTTCAGGCAAAATGAAAACCGGCAGCACTTCTCCATGTGCTGCCGCTTCGACTAAGGCTGGATGATCATGTATACGTAAATCTTTCCGAAACCAAACAATTGTAATTCCCATGATTTCCTCCTTTGAAAGAATGCATTAAAAGGCACCAGACCCTCCGCCGCCACCACCTGTTCCCCCACTACTGCTACTGCCATAGCTGTCACTACTTGGCGTGTTAGCGGCTACGTTAGTGGATGCTTGGCTGAATGAACCTGCTAGGAAGACGGGGTTATACACCATGCCTCCGTAGTATGATTCCTCATAATTGCTACTATGACGTTGGTTTGGATTTGTGCGATTTTCATCCAGTTGCTGTTGAGCATGGGCGAATGCATTGTAGTAGGAATCGAGTTCAGGATGTTTGACTCCTACACCGTAAATCAAGACACGGAATCGATCGTCAATGGATAAAGACTCCCACTTTTTCGTGTCCAATTCCTTCATCCATTTCTCTACTTGGGACCACTCTTGTGATAATAATATACCGACATAGTTATGCGCGCGATAGAATAATGCAAATGCTAAAGCAACTAACGTCAGAAGGATTGCCACGAACATAAGTAAATACAATTCGTAAACTAAGAGGTAGACAACGATTCCTATTCCCATCAAACCTATTACACTCAAAACCACACGCTCTGTAGTAGTTTTTTCATGAAGTTCATACTGATCTAATTCTTCTTTTAATAGCTTTTGCCACATCGTAAATTTTAGATTAAATGACTCATAATTCTTCTTCGCTTTCGTATAGCTTTTTAATTGTTCGAGCGTAAACTTTTTGTCCTTGCCAATTTGGTAGAACAGTAGTTGTATCAATTGTTTTTCATGTTCTAACTTGACATTCGTATCTGCTAACTCAAACTCTTCATCGGATAATTGCTTTACATGACCTTTACGAACTAAGTCTAATAAGGCAGCAGACATCAGCTCTATAGTGGCCGTTCCTTTTCGGAAAAGTAAAAGTGCAGGCATACTCATATCACTCTGGGGAACATAAAAACCGTTCGAATCGATTTCATACTGCGCTTCTTTACGGTGTCTTTTCCTTCTGCCGTTAGCAAACATTCCAATTACCACAACCGCTATGAATCCGGCTGCTACACTGACTCCGCCTATAGTGCCTGCACGTTGTTGATCTGCTAGGAATTGCGCTCGCGCCATTGCTAACCGTTGCTGTTCTTCCTTAACAACAGGACGAATTTCTCCGTCACGCGCATTCATACCAGGAAATAATGACGGTTCATAAATGACTCTAATATCCCCGTTTTCACCAGAATATACTGTACCCATAGCAAATACGACGCTACCATCTGCTTTCACTTTACCCGTTTCCTCAGCGCTATCATATCCTAGAAATAGAACGTCCGAAGCTGCGCTTGGAGGTACTACCGTAATTGTCATATTTTCATAATCCGTTTCATTGCGCTGATCAAAAAACGGCCAATAAAACTGCGCGCCATCTTCGTATTTTTCCATTCCATGTACAATGTTGTACTGTAAATCTACTGTGATGACTTCACTATCACCTTTGCGATAGGCACGGTATTCATAATTCTTTTTTTCTACCTTTAACGCTTTATCTTTTTCATAGGCTGTAAACTGTTCAATCAATGCACCTTTCTTCGGCTTGATCTCACGAATGATGCCATTAAATTCACTATCAAAATCATACGTATGCTGTTCTTTCACTTGAACTGTTCCATCTGGTTGTAATTGGGCGTTAATCTGCACGTCTGTAATGCTAAAATCTACCGCTCCCGCTGACGTTGGCAGAACAAGAAAAGCTAGCAAGACGATACTCAACAGTTTCCATCGCATAAAAATCACCCCTTATCATGAGTATACGATAAGGGGTAATCATTAGATTCGATTTTTCACAAGATTCCAGAATTTTTTTACGATAAAATGTGTAGCGCTTCCTATAACTTCATTACTCGATAAAAATAGTAGCCAATCGAAGCGAACAATAGCACCATGATACTAACAAATATCGGCATATTTAGGGACTCCGCCTGCCCAAGCGCAATCAAATTCATTTGCCACATGATGTAGATGATTAACAATGTGGATATATTTTTCGTGACGTTCATGAATACGACACCATAGCGGTATTGGGTTTCGATATTGTCCGGTCGCAAATTGATGTAATTATACGTATGCGGATATTTCTCCAACATAAATAGCCCAACCCATAGAAAGATACCAATAATCGGAAGCAACAATAGTTCGAATTTAGATCCATAGCGATCCACTTCACCATTTGCACCGAAATGGGCTGGAATTTGATCCGGCAACTCATTCCACTGCAAGAATAAGTGTGTCAGACATGCCGCGAATAAAGCGATAACCAACACATCGAAAGCTTTTCCAACACTTGATCTCGGTATGTCAAGCTTCGGTTTTTCCACCTGCATATCTGTACCTCCCCTACGAACTTGGATCGCTTGTCATTTCGAAAACATCAAAAATATTTTGATGAATATTCAACGACATAATTTTACCGTTTTTCTCGTAAAAATGGATGGATCCTCTGCGCTCATCGACTAACTCCGTCCAGCCCCATTCTTCAATGGTTCGTAAATATTCATCTGGCGGATTCCCGTCTGCATCGCCTATTCCCTTAAGCTTATATTTGGCCGCTTTTGAAATCTCGCCCACGCAATCTTCCGGCTTCACTTCATAAGCTTCTTTTGGCACTGGGAATCCTTGATTGATGATTGCCATACGGTAGCCATCTTCATGACTATAGACGTTAGAACATCCCGCGACGAACACCGTCAACAACAGGACGAGCAACTGTTTCATATCATAACCTCCCGTTTCACAGGTTACTTCAGTTTCTCAACGATAACGACTTTCAAATAATTAAATTCAGGATAGTCACGCGGCGCACGGAAATCTTTCGGCAACGTTGATTCCTCAAGCACTTTATAACGAATCCCTGTCTCTTTAAACGCTTGTTCAATGAATCCTTTAAACTTTTTCATGCTGAAGCTCGCATTGTTTGTAGATGCGACGATAATACCGTTCTTTTCCGTTACCGCAATTGCTTCTTTCATCAGCATCGGATAATCTTTTGCTGTGCTGAACGTATATTTCTTCGAACGCGCAAAACTTGGTGGATCAAGTATGACCAAACCAAACTTCATGTCGTGACGCTTTGCATAACGGAAGTAATCAAAAACATCCATCACTTTGATGTCCTGTTGTTCGTAATCGATACCGTTAACGCTAAATTGCTCAATCGTTTTCGCCACACTACGTTTTGCCAAGTCCACACTCGTCGTCTTCGTTGCACCACCCAAGGCAGCCGCTACTGAAAACGCTCCAGTGTAAGAGAATGTGTTCAACACTTCGCGACCTTCCGAATACTTATCACGAATCATCTCACGCACATCGCGCTGGTCAAGGAAAATACCCGTCATCGCCCCATCATTCAAGTCAATCGCAAAGTTCATGCCATTCTCTTTAACAATGATTGGGAAATCACCTTCAGTTCCCTTCACGAAGTCATCTTGTTCCACATACTGCCCCTGCGTATCAAAGCGCTTCTTCTCATAGACACCTTTATATTCCGCACGCTTATCAAGCACGTTATAAACATGGTGGCGGAACTTGTAAATCCCTTCGCTATACCAGCTAACCAAATAATAGCCATCGAAATAATCAATCGTCAGGCCACCAATACCATCGCCTTCTCCATTGAATAAACGGAAAGCCGTCGTATCTGGATCTTCCATATACGAATCACGACGTTCAAATGCCGTAGCCATCTTCTGATCAAAGAAATCAAAATCAATCGCTTCGGCTTCATTCGCCGTCAATACCCAGCCAATTCCTTTATTCTGCTTACCGTAATAACCCTTCGCCAAAAACTTATGATACCGATCGGTCAAACGAAGCAAATCGCCTTCCTCCGCCCGAATCTCACTCGTCATTACGGCATCTTTCAAAATTAACGGATAGCCCTTCTTCAAAGCCACTGTCCCTTGTGCATTCAACTGTATTTCAACTAATTTACTCATATCGTCATCCTCAAAAAGTATTTTCCTTATTATCTCATGGATTAAGCAAAAGTGAAAGGTGGCGTTTAGAGTCGGCCGGCAGAAGATGAAGTTGCGAAGCGGCGCTTTTTGACTCATGACCGGCATGGCTTATGACCCGAGATCCTAGACGCTGTAACTGGATGTCGCAAAAGTGTAAGGTGGCGTTTAGCAGCAACAAAAGCTACACTATTAAAAACAACGAAACAAATAGGAGGAAATCCCATGAACATTACTACCCTCGGCATCTGGGGCGGCTACCCGAAGGCTAACAGCGCAACATCATCATTCCTCATCGAGCATGATGGATTCCATTGCTTAATCGACTGCGGTAGCGGCGTACTCGCATCCTTACAAAACCATATCGCACTCGACCAACTCGATGCTGTCGTCATCAGCCATTATCACGCCGATCACATTGCAGACATTGGCAGCTTGCAGTACAGCCGATTAATTCAGTATTACCTCGGACAACCGTCACCTACACTACCGATTTACGGGCACACTCGGGATGAAGAGCAATTTGCTAAGTTGTCATATAAAGAGCAAACAGAAGGCGTGGAAATAACGGCAGAACAATCCGTAGAAATCGGCCCATTCACCGTGACGTTTTGTCCAACCGTTCACCCCGTCTACTGCCTGGCGATAAAGTTCACCGTCGAAGGCAAATCCGCAGTCTTTACAGCAGATACCGAATGGACTGATGCCCTCATTCCGTTTGCACAATACGCAGATATCTTATTCAGCGAAGCCAACCTTTACGAAGAACATATCGGCATCTCCCCCGGTCACCTTGCCGGTAGCCAAGCAGGGACACTCGCACAACAAGCAGAAGTTGGGCAACTCATACTCACCCACTTGCCGCATCACGGAAACATCCAAGATATTTTGAACGAAGCAGAAAAAAACTTCACTGGTTCAGTGGAGATTGCAGACGTGGGGAAGGTTTATACTTTGTAAGGGCGGATATGTGCGCGGGGACGAGGTCTATGAGCGCGGGATCGAGGTCTATGAGCGCGAGATCGAACTCTATGAGCGCGGGAACGAGGTCTATGAGCGCGGGAACGAACTCTATGAGCGCGGGAACGAACTCTATGAGCGCGAGATCGAGTTCTATGAGCGCGGGACCGAGTTCTATGAGCGCGAGATCGAACTCTATGAGCGCGGGACCGAACTCTATGAGCGCGGGATCGAACTCTATGAGCGCGGGACCGAACTCTATGAGCGCGAGATCGAACTCTATGAGCGCGGGACCGAACTCTATGAGCGCGAGATCGAGTTCTATGAGCGCGGGATCGAACTCTATGAGCGCGGGACCGAGTTCTATGAGCGCGGGATCGAACTCTATGAGCGCGAGACCGAATTCTATGAGCGCGAGACCGAACTCTATGAGCGCGAGAACAGCTTCTATGAGCGCGGCGGGGACATAAACCCATATGCACCCAGCCTCACAATCCATAAGCACACAAAAAAACTCAGACAAAAAGACCTTTGCATAACCGCAAAGGTCTTTTTCATCATTATAAAAACACAATCACTGCCAAAATAACCGCTAACACAATACGATAAATCGCAAATGGCACCAATTTCACCTTAGAAATCAACTTCAGGAAGAAACGGATCGAAATCAGCGAGAACACGAACGCGCTCAGGAAGCCGACGACGTAAAACGAAATATAATCCATCGACATATACTCCCAGTTCTTCAACACCGACACCAAACTCGCACCCATCATAATTGGCACCGCCATGATAAACGTGAAATCTGCTGCGGTCCGGTGATTCATCCCGAATAACACACCGCCTGAAATCGTTGCGCCCGAACGAGAAAACCCTGGCCATAGCGACAAACACTGCACCAGCCCGACAGTGAACGCCTGTCTGTATGTAATTTGATCAAGCGTCTCTACCCACGGTTGCTTCGGTCCAAATTTATCCGCCGCAATCATCAATAGTGCACCTGCTACTAAAGCTATAATGACCGTTTCCACGCCGAATAAATGATCATCAATTAAATCCTTGAACGCAAAACCGAAAATAACCGCTGGCAACATCCCAACGATGACGTGTAATAAATTAAACCGCTCACTCATCTTAGTGTCGCTCTCACCTTTATACAAACCGACTAAACTGAATAATCGTTTCCAAAAAACGACGACGACAGCTAAAATTGAACCTAACTGAATGACGATCTTAAATGTGATTGCGGGATATTTCCCTAAGAACGCTTCCGTCTTCAACCACATATCATCGACAATGATTAAGTGGCCTGTTGAAGAAACAGGAGCGAATTCCGTCATTCCTTCTACAAAACCTAAAATTAATGCTTTAATTAAATCAAATAATTCCATAAGACTCTCTTTCCGCGAAGGCTAGGCTTCAGCTATTCTATTTTCTATTAACTATAGCATTACCATGACGGTATCAACAGGGGATAAGTTTCACGCGAAGTATTATCCACATGTGCATACTTTTCATTTTCGCATAAATACAAGTGGTTATGCACAAAACGCGTGGATAGTTTGTGGAGAAGTTCATAATTTCTGACAATTCATGTCGAATGAATTTGTTATCCACACCACACTCTCTAGTAAACCTTATGCTAGATTGAGTTTCAGTATGCCGCTACTTCGCCAATTTCTTCTGAAACGCATAAATAACCGCTTGGGTGCGGTCTTGGACTTCAAGTTTTGATAGAATATTACTAACATGCGTCTTCACTGTTTTTAACGCAATAAACAATTCATCCGCAATTTCTTGATTAGATTTACCTTGTGCCAACAACAATAATACTTCGAGTTCGCGCTCCGTTAAATCTTCGTACAATTCATGTGTTTGTCCGCCACGCATTTTGGTCATCATTTTCGATGTCACTTCAGGTTCCAATACGGTTTGACCTTGCATCGTTTCCCTGATCGCATCCGCCACACGCTTCGCATTGGACGTTTTTAAAATATAGCTGACGGCTCCCGCTTCAAGCGCAGGATACAATTTATCATCATCCAAGAAACTCGTAACGATGATGACTTTCGCTTCTGGCCACTGCTCAATAATTGCCGCAGTTGCCTCCGCACCATTCATAATTGGCATCACCATATCCATCAAAATAATGTCCGGTCGCAGTTCGAGTGCTTTGTCGACTGCCATTTGACCATTTTCTGCTTCCCCAATTACTTCGATATCCGGCTGCATCTGTAAGTAAGTCGATACACCAATTCGCACCATTTCATGATCATCGACCAACAATACTCGAATCATCCACTAGCCCCCCTTTTTCAATAGGCAATTTCACTTCTACAATCGTTCCTTGCGACGGTACGGAGACAATTTTACAACTGCCACCGATTTCAATCGCCCGCTCTTGGACATTCTGTAAGCCGTAGCTTCCGCCTTTACCGTCATCTTGTTTGAATCCAACACCATTATCTTGCACCCGCAAAATCACTAGCCCAGCTCGTTCAATTAATAAAATCTCCACTTCCGTCGCTTTCGCATGACGTAGCGTATTCGATAATGTCTCCTGAGCAATACGGAATAAATGATCTTCCGCCCCTTTAGACAACTCAATATCCTCTAAACGATGGCGAATATCAAACGTCACTTTTTCCTGTAACTCCTGCAATAACTCTTCCAATCCTTGGGCAAGCGTCTTATTATGCAACGCTGCAGGACGTAGATGTAAAAGCAAAGCCCGCATTTCCAATTGGGCTTGCTGCACCATTTTCTCCACTTGCAGTAACGGCTTTTCGATTGGTGAATCGTCTTCTTGCTGCTCTACAAGTGCCGACAATAACATCGACGCTGCAAATAACTGCTGGGAAACGGAATCATGAAGCTCCCTTGCTAATCGCTGGCGTTCTTGAACGATTCTCTCTTGAATGATTTTATCTTGTGTTTCGACTCTCTCATCTGTAATTCTTCGCAAACTACTGCGCTGCGCTTCAAGTACTTCATACAATTGCTCAATCGAACGGTTCGTTTGTTTTTTCATTTTATTGGATTTAATAAATTCCTGTTTTGAATATAAATCTTCTAATTTTTTGATGATGAAGTTTTCTCTTGTTCTACTGTTTAAGCTGATCCAACTAGCGATCACTAAACTCGTAACAAAAATTGTTGAAAATAACCAAGCTAAGAAAGGCATATCCGCTGCTTCCGTCTCTAAAAGCAACTTACTATATTGCGCGTAAGACAAATCCATGAATACATAGAAAAAAAAGGCTACTAGCGCGCTGAACATCAAGGTTAAGAGTAGAGTGCGTCCGATAATTGCTTTCATTTTCTACGCACCTCCACATCGCCAATCCATGTAAATATTGTAATGATCAGCTCCGGGTCATTCGGTTGCTTCGTTTCATAGCCGTCATGTTCCTGCACCGTTTCATTAAATAATTGCTGCGAGCCCTTCGCTAACAGGTTCGCCCCACCATACAATGTCGCATAGTGAATCCGGACCGGAATATCATATGGCAACTCAATTATAATTTTCCCGAAGATTTGACGAATTGAGATGAAAGAAGCACCTTTAGGCAAGACTGTATCTGTCACATCGACATACACATCACCGAAAAACCCTTGTATATGAACATCTTCCCACTCATAAGATGAAAACGGCGTGGATTGTATGGAGAATAAGCGGTTCCTCCATAGTCCTTGCGACCGTCTCGCTCTCGGCTTTTGCAAATCCCCAAAAACCTCGCTAGCTGGCGTGCCTTTCCACAACTTCACTAGTATATAGAGAATGATTGCCAAAACTAGCAATCGTACACTCCATAACGTCAAAAGTGCAATGACAACTAAGACTGCACCCGAAATTACTGTCCATTTCTCCCGCTTTCGATAACCATAATCGAGGAATCCCCAACCGAGAAGGAGGAAAATGACGTTACCGTTTGAGAATACTATAGATTCGATGAACGCAATCATCAGCAAAGCGAGCAAATATACCGAAACGTTTTTAGAATCCTTCGTAGTCATTTCATTCTCTCCCTTCCCGATAGAGGAAGCGTAATACTTCCTCCTCTAGTTTACACAATATCTTAAGATTTTGCGTGCGTTTTCTCTAATGAATCCAAACGTTGCTCCATGGAAGAATGGCTTTGCGTAGTTCTTGTCCCGCCACCTAAGTTTTCGATATACGAATGTAAGTCGTCAAGCGTTGAAAATGCGCTGTCTGGCGTAACAAAACGATCCATCTTTTCCTGCGCACGCGTGACATTTTCCTTCCCCATCAACTGCAACTGACGAACACGCATATCCTTCACGCGATGCTTCATCTCTTCGAATTTCCGCTCCAATGAAAGCAATTCATGTGTTGCGTCTTGGATGCTCGCGGACAATCGGGCCACGCGCCCTTCATATGCTTCCACTTCTTCTTTCGCGAAGGCAATCAATTCTACTTCACCTGTCGCTTCCGCTAATTCTAACTGATTACGACGTTTCACCGCCATCAAGTCTGCATCTGCCCGTTCGTTTTCAAGTTCTTCTTTCAAACGACTTTGTCGTTCCAACAACTTACCGATTTCTGCAGTTTGTTTCTGTGCGTCCAAAAAGTATTGATTCAGCAACGCAAGCGGGTTTTCTTTCTTCTGTGGCTCGTCCATCAAACTTCTGATGTCTTCCTGTACTGTATATTTCAATCGATGCCAAAATGCGTTCATAATCCATCTCTCCTTTATTTTGTAAGTTCATTCCACTGACGTTCAAAATTTGTAAATGGGTCATCAGATTTCGTAATGTTCGGGTTCATAGTACGTTCATTCCACTTGTGCCACACATAATACATTCCGATCAATGCGATGATTCCGATGAATGCCCCAATATTTGATACCGAACTGATCAAACTAATAATCAATACTGCCATCCAAAAGACTTTAGCAAGCGTTGAAATACTCTTTCTCCAATAATGGAAACTCGCTAACGCAATCGCCCCTGTAATAGCTAGTACAATAATGGATCCTAAGTTCAATACCAACGTCAGACCCGCAACAATTCCAAGTAAAAGTAATCCAAATTTCTTCATGTTGTTGTCCTCCCTTCATTTGTAACTTTAGTATATAATGCATTGTTGTTTTCTCCGACGGCCCCATAGCGGATTTCCTTCTCAGACTTAAGACTGAGACAAGCGTAAGACCTGATTTTGCGCGTAAAAAAACAGCCAGAATGCTTCTGACTGCTTTTCATTATTTAATGACTCTCGTTAATCCATTGATCAGTCCTGAATGAATTCCTTCGTGCCAAGCTAAAAATCGAAGAACATCTTCAACCGTTTCTAATGTGATTAACTTACCGATGGCAAGAGGTGATTCTAACGCTTGAACAGGTGAGCTTTCCATCAGTTGCGAAACTCGCTCACCTTGCTCTTTTAATGCCCCAACTAATTCTTCAGTCGTCGGTGGCGTGCTTTGCCATGCAGCTGGACTACTACCTGGCGCAAAAAACTCCGACCAGTCCGAATGATTTTTTTCATACGCCTGAATCGCTCGGCTTAACAAGCTTTCTACCGTCACATAAATATGACCAACATTCCAGCGAATCGTGTTCGAAAATCCTGCGGGTTGCACATCCCATGCATCCTCACTTACACCTTTAATGCGACCTAATGTGTAACCTCTTGCCATAGATAGTTGCTGAATAGCTCCCATACATTCATTCTCCTCTCTTCGTCAATCTAAAAACAGCCACGCATAGTTGCGGGCTGGTTTCACGATAGATCTGTCGGTTTTTCAATGTTTTTATGCTCGTTCCACTGACCGTGTGCTTCGTGATTGTACTTGCGATTATATTCATCTTGATCACCATACGGAAATTCTTCGCCTGGTTTCAAGTCATGATAGTTTTGGCTCGGTGATTTGTTTTGACTATAAGCGGAAGGCTGATGCTTTCCTGTATCGTCTTGCGCATTTTCTCTAAATGTGGCTGTAGAATCTGAATCAGCGGGATCCGCTAATGGCAATTCATCCGGAACGACCGCTCTCTCATTGTCAATTCCTACTTTTGGAGTTAAATCTCTTTTGTTTGGATATTTACCGTCAACAGTTGTCATCTTTCTATTCCTCCCCTAAATCTATTCTATAAAACAGAACGCACCTTGTATACTTACCCTATTTCGCTTCACGTTAAACTAATTCCTTCTTCTAGCGATAAAATAAAGCAAGACAGGAGTTTTCACCTATCTTGCCCTATACCCATTTACCCAGCGATGATATCAATCGTCACTTTGAATAAATCTCCATCGACTTCTACTCCCATCTTGCCTCCATGCAACTCCACAATCGACTGTGCAATTGCGAGGCCAAGACCCGAACCTTCCGTTTGTCTTGATTCGTCACCGCGCTTAAAACGCTCGAATAATTCATCTGTATTATCCCCGATTTCATATTTCGCAACATTTTTTATAGTGATACGTGCATTGGATCCGATTTTTTGGAGATTTACGTACACTCTCGTACCAATCAATGAATACTTCAGTGTATTAATGAGCAAATTATCCAATACACGCCACCATTTCTGCCCATCCACCATTGCGTAAACTGGTGTTTCCGATAACGTACTGCGAATAGATAAATCCTGTTTTGAAAATTCTTCTGCATGTTCCGCTAACGCTTGCTGCATCAACTGATTCAAGTCCACGCGCTGTCTTACTAGTTCCATATTTCCACTTGCCATTTTTGACACTTCAAATAAATCCTCGATTAACGTTTTCAGACGTTGTGATTTTTGATCGAGTATCGCGACGTATTTGCTACGCTCCTCAGCAGACAAGTTTTCATTTTTCAATAAATCGGTATACGTGATAATTGACGTTAGCGGTGTTCGTAAATCATGACTAACATTCGTAATAAGTTCACTTTTTAACCGTTCACTTTTCGCCTGTTCATTGATAGAAACTCGTACACCCTCACGTAAGTTATTCAAATTGGCTGCGTGTTTTGCGAGTGGTGATTTTCCTTTGACCGGGATCGCCTGTGTTAAGTGACCCGCTGCCATGTCGTTTGTGGCAGCTAAAATACGGTTTAGATACGCACCTTTACTAGCGAATAGATAAAGTGCAGGTAATCCTAGGAACACAACACAGGCTACATAAAGCAGTACACCAAATCCACCGACGACGATGACTGCAAGACCGAGACCTGCTAAGAAGAAGCCGATAAGCAAGTAGAATAATTGTATACCTATCGTACGATTGCTGAACATGCCGACGATATTTTGCATGAATTGTGCGGTATAGCTTTCTTTTAAGGCTTTTTCGATCGTTCCAGGTTGGCGATACTGTTCAAATAAATGAACGGCTTGGAATGCTAGTAGTATTGTAAACAGAACGCCAATCAGCAAGAAGCTGACAATCATTTTACTTACCGTCCCTAGAGTTAAGTAAGTAAGCTGGTTAAAGATATTGAAAGTTATAGATTCAATATAGATAGCTAAACTAACGGCCGTCAGTAAAAGTAGAGCTACTTTTACATCGATTTTCCAACGTACATAGTTAGAAGTAAACTTTGTATGCGCTACCCACTCACTACGAAACTTCACTTTGGTCAACAAGGCAATAAGTGCTGCTATACCGACAATCCAAAATACATACAACATGTATTTTCCACGTTTGAAATTCTCGTGTTCATTCTTCAGTGCTCCCGACTGTACAGTCTCTTCTGGAATGCTGATCGTTCCTTCGAAATACTGTGGTGGATTGCTAATAATCGCTTCTTCATCAGTAGAGTAGGCCATGTTATGGGCATCCATATATTCAGAGTAACCCATATGATGCATGGCGGAGTTTGCCTTAAAATAACCCTTCTCGTCATTGAACTCTTCCCTGAAAATGGATGGTATATCAACCGTTCCTTTCGTCAACCGTTCACCCGTTTCCGTATTGACTAAGTCATAAGAAATCGGTAATTGATCCTGACGATTATTTTCGTTTTCTTTTATAGTGTTAGCCAACTCTCTCGCTTTATCACTACGTATTTTATCGGCAACATAGTCATCACTAGTGAAATTCTTTTCGATATCTTTCATCTTTGCGTTGCGTTCTTTCACAAGTGCTAACAGTATCATTTCATTTTTCTGTTCCTTCGCTTCCGTAATTCGGTCTGTGTATTGTCGCTGGATACTGCTCAATTGATCTGTCAGCGATCCGTACCTTCCCCGATACTCTTCGATTTCCTCTTGCGAAACCCGTATTGTCTTCATAGCCTTTTCAAGGTCAATCGGATTAAGGACACTGACCGCTAAGTTTTCATACGTCTGCTCTATCCGATACTCAAAGTCTCTTTGTTCAGTAAACGTCTTGCCAACAAGTTGCGGTGCATAGTGAATGAACGATGGTATAGCAATCAACACGAACGTTACGAGTGCGGACCAGATAGCTAATTGAATTTTTTTATTCATCACACCGTTCCCCCTCTAATAATTCGTCCGAAATAATCGGTAACTACATTCAAGCGTTCCCATCCATTTGCGAATAGATCTAGAGCAAATGACGCACAATAGATGAGGCTGCCTATCGCAACAACAATGGCAAATAGTGACCAAACCAATCCACTATTATTTCTCAATTTTGTAGCCAATGCCCCATACCACCTTTACATAACGAGGATTTTTGGGATCCGTTTCAATTTTTTCACGAATTTTCCGAATATGTACCGCCACGATATTTTCTGCGTTGTAGGCAGGCTCATTCCAAACTCGTTCATATATTTCATTGATAGAAAATACGCGGCCTGGATTTTTCATCAGCAATTCTGTAATTTTATATTCGATTGGTGTTAGCCGAACCGGTGTCCCATCCACCGTCAGCTCCTTCGCTTCTTCACTTAGCACCAGTCCATCAACTTCAATGACTTTTTGTCCTTCATACGTTCCAAGTTGCACATACCGTCTAAGTTGCGATTTCACACGCGCCATCAGCTCCAGTGGATGAAATGGCTTCGTCACATAATCATCCGCACCTACAGATAATCCATGGATTTTATCCGAATCCTCGACCTTCGCGCTCAGCATAATAATTGGGACATTTTGCATTTCCCGTATTTTAAATGTGGCCGTGATGCCATCCATATTCGGCATCATAATGTCCAATATGAGTAAATGGACTTCATTTGAAGCGAGTAATTCAAGCGCTTCTTGGCCGTCTTTTGCCTTCAGCACGGCATAGCCTTCATTTTTCAAATAAATTTCAATTCCTTCACGGATTTCCTTATCATCATCCGCCACCAATATCGTAAATTCTGTCATATCGTCACCCCGTCTCACTAATAACTTCATTCTATCACCCGACTCTTAACAAACATCTAGGAAAAGTATGAAGAAAGTCTGAAGGTTTCTATGCATCGCATTCATAACTAGAGTGATATGTGCATAATTCCAATAAATAAAGCCAAACTCTTTAAATGGAGGTGACGACGATGCCTAAGAAGAAAAACAAAAAGAAGAATGAAAAGATGCGTGAGGAGTATGGCTTTGGATACGATCTAAGCCCAGATGATTTTGACGTCATCGGACAAAACGACGCAGCTAAGAAAAACAACGCAAACGCCAAAAAAGATAAGAAAAGCGTACAGACTGGCAACACCCGCACCGTAAATCCATCCTAAACACAAACTAGCACCCCTTCTATTCGAAAGGGTGCTTTTGCTTGTTCATAAAAAGTGCGTGAATGAGTTATATAACAAACGTCATCCCATCATCCGCAATATAAAAACCATTCTTTTCAATGAATTTTCGTTCTTCACTAGTGTTTCTTAAAGCAGGATCACTGTGATTGAAATGAGTAAAGTAAATTTTACAAGTGTCTGTTATACCTTTCAAACGTTCCATTGTGTCAGTGATAAAAGGATGAGGGATCTCGCTCAAGTCCCTGTCACTGCTACCGCTATCCGCTAAATCATTTCCAGAGAAAAACGTTACATCCAATAGGCAAACCTCTCAGAGAATTCATTCCGGTGAGGTACTCTAACTAGAACAACTTCCACACTCTCATTCAATCTAGTTGGAATTCCATCATCAAGTGCCTGCACTTGAATAGAACCGAGATCTGTTAATTAACGCCACGGTACATGTGTTTCTAGTACGTTTTTCATCAACTGTTCGGCATATACTTGCACATTCTGTGTATTCATAGCTTCTTTCCCTAGATAGATTAGACCTGGATAATGCCCGATGTGCGCATGCGTTAGGAAGATACTTTCCATGACATGACCTTCTAATCCATGTGTGCGTTGCAGCAAAGTGATTTACTTTTTACAATCAGGCGATGCATCAATTACATGCCATTCATTGTGATCCGGAAAGACAATATCTAGCGACGCAGCTCGTCGTTTGAATGATGGATCATCCATCGCTTTTGTACAATTTTCACAATAACAATTAGGCTGCGGCAATCCTGCATCTTGCGCTGTTCCCATCACTTGTAAAATTACTTCATCCATATTGGCGCATCTCCTAGAATCTATTGTTTATATGTATATCAACTTTCAAATTTCCGACAAAAATAAAAAAAGCCTCCCCCCATCATTAAACTGAAGGGACGGAAGCTCCGTGGTACCACCCAAATTAGCAGAAAGATTCTGCTCACTCATTTTAGATAACGGCTAAAACCGGACATAAACAGCGTCTGCTCCCCGTTTGTAATTCGTTATTGCACCTTGCTTGGCTCGCACCAACCATCAAATCTTTTTTGCCAAGTCTGCAAAACTACTTCGAACAGTTCATCACATTTTTCAACATCATAAATTGTTTTGACAGAATTGCCAATCCGTGTATTGTATACATGTTTCGAATTGGTAAAGAACAATTTGAAACATGAATTTACTATAGATGATTCATTAACTACTAGTAATGGTAGAAACCAGTTAGTACTATACTCAAATAAACGCCTTCCTTAAAGCGCTAAGTCATTCTGGAAATTGAGAACAAAGTGATGGGCATCATCATAGACAGCAAATTCATATCCTTGTTCTTTAAAGAACGTGAGGACCCTAGGGAGCGCCTCCAAGGTTTGTTTCTTTTCGTGCATCAATACAATTTCTCTGTCAGAACTAGTACCCTGTTTGATGTTTTGCACTATTTGAGAAGGGTTACCTGCAAGTTTCCAATCGTACGAATCGATAGTCCAATCCCAAACTTTGATATGCGCATCAGCGAGTTGTTTTCTTATCTGTTCGTTTTTCAACCCTGGCGCTGACCCATAAGGAGGTCGAACTAAATGAGGAGTTGTTCCTGTTATTTCATGGATAAGGTCTAGTGTTTCAACCATCTCAGGCACAAATTGCTGATCTGTGTAAAGCGTTTTATAATTATGAGTTACGCTATGACCGCCGATGTAGTGGCCTTCTTGTACTGCACGTCTTACGCTATCCTGTAGGTAGTCTTTCTTTAAATTGCTTCCTTGCATAAAGAACGTAGCTTTCACCCCATGCGCCTGCAAGACATCTAAAAATTGCTCAGTCAATTTGCCAGGGCCATCATCAAACGTCAAATAGACTACTTTTTTCGGTGTATTTTCTTCTGTTTTATCGGATTCCACTTCAGTGAGTGCTTCAGGTTGAGGGCTCGATTCTTCTGGTGCATCGATTGGTTCTGGTGAATCCGTTAGTTCTGGTGTATCAGTTGGTTCTGGTGTATCGGTTAGCTCTGCTGTATCGGTTGGCTCTAGTGTAGTTAAAGGTTCATCCGGTGCGCTAGGTAGTTCACGAAAAGAATAGGATTTCCCAACAAAAAAAACAGTCCCAAATAGAACGAGGAGAAGAATCAGGAAATACTGTTTTTTTAACCTTCTCCTTTTCCATCTGACTTCTTGACCTAGTGTACTCATTTTAAAAAATCCTCCTGTCATTTGGTGATGAATAGATCGTGATTTACTATTATGTATGTGTAGAGGTTATTCTAGTAAAGTGAAGAACAGCAGACGAAATGAATCATCTGCTGCTGTTACAAAGAAACTTAATGAATATACGTGTCTCCCACAAGGACATCACTCAAGATATCTGATGGGATTTCAAATGTGACCACTCCCATATAACCAGGCGCTATTTCGTACTTGTCAAAAGAGATTACAAGTTTATGATCGGCAGTTATATAGAAGTTTTGATTTGCTTGAATTGAACGGAACTCAAGGTCCGCACCTTCAACGGTGAGATACGCAACGTTTCCGTCATCCTTCATTTGCTGCTTTATGTCGTCTTTAATATAAGCACTAATTATTTCCACATAGGAATCATCCTTAAAAAGACTTGGCAATGTAATTAAAACATTGTTTTGTTTATCAATCGTATCGTAATGCATCGTAGTGGAAGACGATCCAACCGTATTCACTTCGTAACGGGCAATGGATAATAATTGCTCTGTATCGGTTTTCACTTCATAACCAGAATCGATGCCCAAGTGGCCAGCACCGACCTCTTCCATTTCTGCGACGTCTGCCTTAAACTGCTTAAAAAGCTCTTTGTTTTCTTCGATGTATTTCTCATTCAATGCGGTTTGCAAGCCTTCTCTATCCAACCCACTGATTGCTGGCGTTTTCAAATTTGCTTGGTAAGTCTCTTTATCCATCGTTAAGGTCTGTACAGTGAAGACTTCTACAATGGATCCAAGAACAGGAATATTCACTAACGAATTTGCGAATGCCGGACTGACATTAATGCTACCAACGAACATAACAGCTGCTACAGCCACGCCAAGGGACCATTGCTTTACAGGGGAGCGCTTCTTTTTTGTTATTGTCGCTCTTTCAATGGATTGTCTCACTACTTCGTCCAATTCAGAAGGGATTTCAATATCATTATATTGCTTCTTAAGTTTGTTAATCTGTTTCATCCTAAATCTCCTCTCCCATTTCTATACGTAATTTCCTTAATGTTCGGTAAAGCTTAGTTTTTATCGTATTAACATTCTCGCCTAAAACGGTTGCTACCTCTTCAATCTTCAAATCCTCAAAAAAACGTAAGATAATTAATGACTTTTCATAAGCACTGAGCGCATCGAGTGCGTCTAGTAAATCCATATCTATCTGTTCGTCTTCTGTTTGTGGTAAATACCCACCCAAAATCTCATCATCCATCACTAGTACACGCCGATGTTTCCGAATAAAATCGATTGAAGTGTTCACCAGTATCCGATAAAACCATGTCTTTAAATACTTGATTTCATCCAAACGATCAATGGATTGTAATGCTTTAATAATTGCCTCTTGCACAATATCAAGTGCATTTTCTTTATTTCTCACATAGCTGTAGGCAAGTCGGTAATGGGATTCTTGATTTTCTATTATAAATGTCTCAATAAGTTTAAATTTTTCTGTTTTTGTCATGACAAAGTATTCACCTTCTCCACTTTCCAACATGTCGCGTACATGTTCTAGTTATTTGACGGCCTTAACTTTAAAAAAGTTTGGATTGATTAAAAATAAAATGGCCGGCAGATTTTTTTGTATGGATCTTATTCATATTTCTCAATTAACTTAACGTTAGCTGGACGATAGTATACAGTATGGTAATTGAAAATTCATTTTTGGCATAAGGTATTGCTAGAAGCAATACACTAGTAAAATGGCTAGTGATTCAATGCGAGGTTCTCACTCCTTTGAGCCCTTCGCCTTTTATCTAAATAGTCTTTATACGCTACTAACTCGTTCAACGATTGGACCCCCAAAATAGTCGCATTCACCCGAATTTTCACCCGAGATGGCGACTACACGACGGGTCTAGCCCATATGCGTTAAGATTTTTAAATGAACTTTCTATATGGTAGAATGAGGCATTGTGTTTGATGCTTTCACCATCAAAAATCTATTACTTTTTCTTAGAAAGCAGGAACAACTTAAGCCGTTTGGCATAATCGCCACTCCAAAACCTGTCGATCAAAATGCCGTCAAATATGATAGTGAAGAAGTGTTGATTATAGGCTGGGGCAGTGAATTTGATCCAGACGACCATACGTACCGTTTGTTCCACAGTGATGAAATAGGAGACGGGCAATACAATTTCGGTTCCTATCAGAATACTAAAGTCGACGCATTGTTATTAAAAGCTAGAACAACGGTAAACCAAGATGAAAGAAAGGCTTATTATCATCAATTCCAAGAAAAACTAACAACTCATCCTCCTTACAACTTTCTCGTTTATCTTCAGGCTTTATACGGCGTCAATGAAAATGTATCAGGAATCAGCATGCGCACACTTGGACATCATGGATTCGGTGTTTTGTGGAATATCGAAGAATGGGATAAAAAATTAAGTAAGTGACAGCAAATTAAGTTCTCGCATATATGAAGTGCACCCCAAAAGTTAGAGTTATAATTTAACTTTTGGGGTGTTTTATTATTGGGAATGATAGCTACCGCCGCTTTCATACGCTGATCGACTATCCGGGCCGCAACTTATCGAGTCGTGTATTTATTATAGCAATAAGCGCATAAAGCAAAAATTGGCTGGTATGAGTCCGGTACACTACCGTCTTCACACCAGCCAAGAAGTTACTTCATATAACACACTAACTTTTAGATCAGAGCTTTTTTTATTTGTCTTCCTCTTTTTGATAATCCGCCAACTTTTCATGAATTTCCTCTTCAATAGCCTGTACTTTTTCTTCTTCCATCTTTTGCATTGGCTGAGGATGGAACCATTGAATTTCACTTTCATGGACGAATCCTTTGTACTGTTCCCCTTGCACTTTCAAAGTGAATTGATGGCGTTTGTATGCATTTTCTTCGAACACCGGCGTTACTTCCAATTCTTCCAGGTCACTTGAGATACCGTACTGTACCATCAACCCTTGGATAACGGATTCAATCACATCCACTTTTTCTTCATCAATCATTCAATTACTTTTCCAAATGAAAAGGCGTACATCTTATTCAAAATGGCCCCATTAACGGAATGAGCCCATTAAAGTTATTGTACCATATCTTTAAAATTAACAGAAATCTCTCACTGGATACACTTGGTACACCTAGTTTCTTTCATAGTAATACACACTCCATTATCAATAATAATTCAGAAGATCTCATCTCTATACGCCATCAAAAAAGGAGTAACCAAGAAATGGCTACTCCTCCCTCATCCAGGCTGCTCTTCAAGCAAACCGTATTTCCGCTGAATTCGTTGCAAGATTTTAATCCAACTGGCACCAAAGACGATCAGGAAAAATACGTTCGATAGCGCGTGGGCCAAGTCGAAGTAAATGCTCGACACATAGATTCCGATAAAAAACTCCCATGACAAGGCTTCGATGTTGCCGACAACGATCCACATATTCATGAACCAGCCAAATAAATAACCCCAAAGGAAACCAAATGTACACTTTCCCCAGAGCGTCTTCATCCACCATGTATTTCGCAACAGGCCCGCACTCATGCCCATCATCCCCCAAGCATACATCTGCCAAGGCGTCCATGGACCTTGACCTAGGAAGAAGTTTGAGACAATCGCAGCAACAGCACCAACGATAAAGCCCGATTCCGCTCCAAAGACTAGTCCTGCCATGATAATGATAAACGAAGTCGGTTGGACACTTGGTAAGCCCGCAAACGGCACGCGTCCGACCGCCGCAATGGCAGCGAGCATCGCAAGTAACACAACTTCTCGTCCCGCCACGTCCCGCCACTCAAACCGCGCAAAAAATGGAATCATAATACATGCGATCATGATTAAGCTCAGCAGCAAATACGCTTTATAATGGAAGAAAACAATCGAAATGACGAGCAGTGAAAGCAGTAACAAAGAAACAATTAATAAATACTTTCTCGAACGTTCCATGTCTTCACTGCCTCCTCATACGTCAACACTTCTGGCTGTCTCGTTTCCCGTGTCGCACGGTTAATTGCCGTCGTATAGAAATAATTCCCTTTGAATAATTCATCCGGCGTTCCGTCTGCCGCAATTTCCCCGTCAAACATCATCGCACAGCGTTCGGCATATTGCGCCGCAAAGCTAATATCATGCGTCACCATGAAAATCGTCAATCTTTTTCTCTGCAACTCGGACAATAATTCACCCAGATGCTGCTTCGAAATTGGATCCATTCCTTTCGTCGGCTCGTCAATGAACAACATCTCTGGCTCGCCTATCAAAATACAAGCGAGTGCCGCCTTCTGCACTTCTCCACCCGAACAATCATACGGATGTCTCGCACGCAAATGTGAAATACCAAAAGACGTCAGTAACTGATCAATTCTACTGTCTGCATCTTTCAGACCAAAACGTTCCGCGAGATTTTTCATCTCTTCTTCAATCGTTTGTTGAACAAAATAAGTCCGTGGATTTTGTGGCAAATACGCAATCTTCCCAAGCCAATCAGAGTCTTTACTCTTCTTCATATCTTTACCGTTCAATCGGACTTTCCCCCGTTGTGGCTGAATACTTCCAAGGCTTGCACGCAAAGCTGTCGTTTTCCCACTCCCATTTCCCCCAACTAATGAAAAGAATTGGCCTTTAGGAATACTCAAATTCAACCCTTTTAAGACGAATGATTCTTTCTTCTTATATTGGAAATAGACATCGGTTAATTCGAGCAATAGTGGCTGTTGACTTGAAGTCGTTTTGGTATCAACTACCGAAACTTCTCTCTCCTGCCGGCCAATCCATTGCTTACACTCTTTAACGGTCAATGGAATTTCCCGACGAATCGGTTGCTCTTCGAATTCCATATAAAGCCGTGCAAATGCTGGAAGGTACGGGAACAGTTCGGTCGCTTGATCCGCATATAATTGTTCAATGACTTGTCGGCTATCCCCATCGTAGCGCAGCTTTCCTTGCTCCATGAAGACGACTCGATCCGCCATGGCATACAACTCTTCTAGACGATGTTCCACCAACACAATCGTCATGCCAGTTTCTTTATTCAACCGTTCCAGCATGAGGACCAACTCTTTTGCGGCTACTGGATCGAGCTGTGATGTAGGTTCATCTAACAATAACACCCGTGGCTTCATTAGTAAGACGGATAATAGATTCAATATTTGCTTCTGTCCACCCGATAGTTCTGAAGGCTTTGCATTTAGTAAGTCTTCCACACCGAAAAAGTGAACCATTTCTGCCACGCGTTTACGCATTTCAAATGTTGAATAACCTAAGTTTTCTAAACCAAAGACTATTTCTTGCATGACTTCATCCATAACGATTTGATTGTCCGGATCTTGGAACACATATCCGACTTCTTCAATCATCTGTCGTGTTTCCCAGTCATTAATAGGTTTGCCTTTATATAAAATATCGCCTTCTAATGTACCGGTCGGCGTCAATTCTCTTTTTAATAATTTCAGCAAGGTCGTCTTTCCACTACCACTCGCTCCACCAATCACAACAAATTCACCTTCATCAAATGAAAGACTGACATCTGTCAGCACCTTTTGATTTGTATCAGGAAAAGAAAATGAGACATGATTTATGTTGAATAATTCCATTTCTGCAACTCCCTCCCTTCTACAAATACCGGAAACAGTGCGACTGCTAGACTACAAACAAGTACTATCCAATCCAGTGGGTAGATGTGTAATGTCCCAAGCGCCGGGTAGATGATAATTTTCCCATAACCTAAAAATCCACCAGCGACACAGACTGTAAATAATAACGCTAAATAAGTAAGCCATTGTTTATCTGAATTAGTCATACGATACGGTATGTAAGGCTTTCGTTTACCCGAACCATAGCCTCTCGCTTTCATCGAGTCTGCAGTTTCAATCGCTTCCTCTAACGACCAAGAAAGCAAAATCTGCAAAATCGACATACCACTCCTCGCTCGCTCGCGTAATGTCCCTTGTGAAATAGTCATTCCTTTCAGTCGTTGAACATCTTGAATTTCCATTAAACGTCTTTTCAATAATGGTACGAAACGAATCGATAGCATAATGAGAAACGCGGTTTTCGGCAAGATTCTTGAGAAAATATACAATAATTTATTACCGTTCAAGACAATATTCAATGAAATAAACAGCAATAAAATCATCAACAGCGACATCGATGTCACTACACCGTACAACGTCGCTTCAAGCGTCACTTGCTTCCCTCTAAAATAAAAGAACACATGCGTCCCTCTTGAGTTAATGAACGGATTAATTAGGATAATGAGCAATGTCATACCAATCATCATCGGCGCCCATTGCTTCATCGCCGCACCGCCATCATGAGATAAATTGACCGCAATCAATGCTAGACAACCTGCCAGTAAGAAGATTGGATGGTTGAAAAACATCGCGAAGAACCCTATACATATATAGTAAAAAAACATAACAAAGGGGTGAACAGTTTGTATTCCATTGCCCATTAGTAATTCCCCTCTCTTATCTACGGAACGGTTTCAGATCCGCATTCAAGTCTACCCCAAGATTAGTCGTGTAGAGCCACTCCACTCGGTCTCCGTCTTGCAACGGCACAACGCCCGCTCCACGATCAGGGAAAATGCCATTGACACGATACATCCAACCGCTTCCTTGGCCTCTATCGAATTCATAGACATTATCCATTCCCTCGACATAAGCGGTCGCCCCTTGTCCCCCGCGATAATCCATCTGTATTTTATGCTTTCGCGTAATAGCAATCAATGCTGCAAGTACAGTGTCCCCATCATTGATTTCCATCTCAGTCGGTGGCAAGGGCACTTCCGTTGGTGAAATGACGATAGAATAGACAATCGTACTCTGCGCTGGAGCCGCTGGTTTTTCTACTGGTGGTGGTGTTGGCTTCGGTGTAGGAGCCGGATTTGGCTTTGGTGCTTGGTTTGGTGTAGGTGCTGGATTCGGCTTTGGTGCTTGATTTGGTGTAGGTGCTGGATTCGGCTTCACGACCGGTTTTTCTACTGGTTTTTCTACTGGTTTTGGTGCTGGCTTTTCTGCTGGTCGTACCGGTGTTTCCAAAGGCTTTGGTTCCACTCTCTTCACTACAGCTGGTGGTTCATGTGTTGGTGCTGGTTGGCTGGCCACTGGTTGTTTACTAGGGGCTGCCGGTTCTGGTTTAGTTGTAGGCGGTGTTGCGGTTGCCGGCTGTTCTTTCGTAACATCAGCTGGCTTGTTTTCTGTTATGTCTGGTGTTGCTAATGGATCTTCTTCCACTTTACCAGGGGGTTCTTCTACTAATTCATCCGTAGGCAATGCATCCATCGTTGGAATTTCTTTCGTACTTTGTTCCAGTCCAGTCGGTTTCTGAAGTGAAGAGCCACACGCTGTCAATAAAAAAGCAAGTGTCAATACGAGTAGAAAACCCGTTAATTTCTGTAGTTGTTTCAAAACGAACCCTCCTTCTCAATAAATGAAGACAATCTTGCGCCCATCGAACGCAAGATTGTGTGATTATTTAGTAGCTAAAAATTGAATAAGCATTTTTGCCGCATGTGCACGTGTAGTAGAATCGCCCGGCATAAAGTTACCATTCGATCCTTTCGCCATGTCTAGGTCATACAACATCGTCATCGCACGGATTGCTTCAAGGTTGTAGTTATGAATATCTCTGAATGGAGCCACTTGATTGATTTCATATTTCTTGCCATTTTGTACTTCATACGCGCGATAGAGCATAAGCGCCATCTGTGAACGTGTAACTTTTTGAGACGGCATGAATTTACCATCTTTGCCGTTCACTATGCCATTATGGAATGCTGCCGCAATTTCAGCTTGCGTAGTCGCTGCATAGTTTTGTGTATCTAAGAACGGTGCTTTTTTGTCAGTTTTCAAGTCTAACGCACGCACGATAATCGCTACTGCTTGTACACGAGTCAGTGATTGATTCGGTCTGAATGTACCATCTGCATAACCATTGAAGATCCCTTTATCTACCGTTTGTTGAATATAACCATCTGTCCACGCCCAATGCCCTTTAACGTCTGTAAATTCTTTTGGATCTGGAGCCGGTGTTGGATCTGGCTTCGGTGTTGGATCTGGTTTAGGAGTCGGAAGCACTGGAACTTCTTTGAAATTGTATAGCGGACCTTTGTCTTTTGTGAATAACTCGAATGCAACCAATGCCTGTAATGCTTGTTCTGTCGCAATCGCATTGGAACTGCGGTCTCCAGACGTGTGCTGGAATCCACCATCCGGCATTTGAAAACTTAATAAATGATCGATTAAGTTCGT
>NZ_JAPMIW010000024.1:38742-46955 GCF_033088395.1 Sporosarcina sp. GW1-11
ATCGATTTGATTGGCAGTCAAGCCGATGATGACTTGTGCCGTTGCTTCACTTGATATGCCCCCAACGAACGCTTCGTTAAAGCCACCTGTTGATCCTTGTGCATTCGATAGGAATCTCACCGCACTATCCATCGCTTTACGCACTTGCGGTTGATCTGTATAAGGTGCAATTGCAGTTAATGCCATTGCTGTAATGTCGAAGCTTGTTGAACCTTCTTTATCAGTCGAAAGGCTCCAAGAACCATCTTCTTTTTGATATTTTAATAGCTCACTCAACAAGCGCTCTCGCGTCCATTTTGAATTACTTGGTACTTGATAGTCTCTTGCATCCAAGGCAATCAACGCAAAGATAATACCGTTATTCCCCTGGTACGTTAAACTATCTGCACCCGTTGTATGTTTTTCACTATTAACAATTTTATCGATTAAATTAAAGCCTTTGCCATCCGCATTCGTCGGATCAATTCCGATTGCTGCGGCGGTCATAGCTAAACGTTCTACGTCTGTAATTTTCATGCGGCCTTTACCCGATCGGCTTATCACTTGATCCTGCAAATGCGCTTGGAATTCTTTCATGTAAGAAGCCGGGACTTTCTTTCCTGCTTTCACAAGTCCGATTGCCTGCCACTCACTGTTTACTTCACCCGCAAGAATTTGTGCACTTGCTTGGTTAATCGCCGCTGAAACTACTTTTGTGTAGTCTTTAGCTGGTGGAGTTTCCGGATCTGGTTTCTGTACTGGTGGTACCGGATTTGGGTTAGGTGTTGGAACTGGGTTAGGTGTTGGTTCCGGCGTTGGTTCCGGCGTTGGTTCCGGCGTTGGTTCTGTCACTGCTGGGTTGTATGTGACGTTTACCGTTTTCATAACTGATCTTTGATGAGCATCCACAGCCTTCACGACAATTGTGTTCGCTCCACTTTTCAATACAACATGTACTGTATTTCCTACAACTTCTGCTTGCTGACCATTTACAGTAGCTGTCGGTTGAAGTTGAGTACCGAAATAACTTTTTGCATCGACTTGCAGTGATACGTTTTGTGTTTCAACCGTTGTACCTGAAGTGACGCCAGAAATAGCCATCGTCGGTTCAAGATTTTCTCGGAAAGGTGCAAGATCTGAATTAAGGTCTGCCCCTAAGTTCGTTGTATATTTCCATTCAACAACATCACCCGGAATTAGTTTGATAATACCTGCGCCACGGTTTGGAAATATTCCATTGACACTGTACATCCAGCCGCTACCTTGGCCTCTGTCGAATTCTCCAACGCCGTCTATAGCTTCTACATAAGCATTTTCTCCGCTACCTGAATAGTCAACCGCAATGTTACTTGCAGCTGCACTGCGTCGTAATACATCTAGGACAGTTTCACCTTCTAAGACGGTAACCGTAGATAGTGGCATCGGTACTTCTGTTGAAGAGATTGTGATGGAATGTTGTAACGTCTGTACGGATTGAGCTTCTGCCATAGGTGCTAGCTGCTCTGCATAGGATGGAGCAATTGGAACAAGAATAGCTGCACACGCCAAAGCAATCGCTGCTGTGATCTGTGTAAACTTCTTGATAATAGAAATAAAGCATACCTCCCGAGTAGTTATTTATTGAATAATGAATAGTTTACGAGCCGCTTGTTTTAATGGTTTTCCATCAGTCGAAACGAGATCCGATATGACTAGTGAATACAACTGACCACTCGTATAATTTGTTTGTGGCGTGACAGTCGCTCTATTGCCTTTGACAGAAACATTTACAGGCACACGCTGACCTTGTACATCTTCTACATATATCTTACTTAGATTAACTGTTGTATTCTGTACTTCTTTGTTGAATGTAACGGTAAACGGATGCGATGGCGCTACGATTTTCGCGTCAAAATCACGATATACCTGGTCATTATCGACTAGAAATATTTTTTTCGTTCCTTCTGGGATTGTAGCTGATTGCTTACTACCCTTCTCCCCTGCTTGAACGATGTAATACCCGCCTAATGCTTCCTCGTTCTCGATTAAAATAGAAGACCACGCGCCATTTTTGTTTTTCTGGACGTTTAGAAGACTGCCGTTTAGAATCCCTTTAAGAGTAGAATGTGCTGAAACTTCTGGCTGTGGTTGTGTCTGTTTCTGAGAGAAATCATACAAGCGTCCTTGATCTTTTGTGAATAAATCGTAGGCTACTAGTGCTTGCAATGCTTGTTCCGTTGCCATACCATTTGCAGCGGTTTCATTTTCGGTATGTTTAAAGCCACCAGACTCTAGTTGGAAACTTAATAAGTGATCTACTAAATTCACACCATTCTTTGTAAACTGCTTACCTTGTGGATCGATTGCATTTGCTGTCAAACCGATAATTACTTGCGAAGTCGCTTCACTTGAAATACCACCTACAAATGCTTCATTAAAACCACCAGTCTCCCCTTGTTGTGCTGACAAGTAATTGACTGCTCGATCAATTGCACTTTTTACATCCGCTTGATTTGTATATGGTGCTAATGAAGTCATTGCCATTGCGGTTATGTCATAACTTGCTGAGCCTGTCTTACTAGTTTCCAAACTCCACGCTCCGTCTTCTCTCTGATACTTCAACAATTCGGCAACGATTTTTTCACGATTCCAACGCGCATTGCTTGGAATGTCAAAGTTATTCGTATCCAAAGCAATCAATGCAAAGATCAATCCATTTGTTCCTTGGCGAATCATCGTATCTACATTGCGAATATCTTCACTGTTATAAATCTTATCTAGTAAATTAGCTCCATTAATATTCGCAGGATCTTTCCCAATCGCTACAGCCGCCATCGTTAAACGTTCTACATCTGTAATCTTTAAACGATTTCCGCCGATTTGATCAATGACTTGATCTTTTAGATTAGTGGTAAATGCTGTTTCATAGCTTGATGGAACTGCAACTCCTGCTTTTACTAATCCAATCGCTTGCCACTCGCTAGATACAGGACTACTGACTATATAATCTGTAACTTTTTTAATCGAATTTTCGATTCGTTTTGGATCAGCTTCTACCGTTACAGTAAGCGAAGCTGCTGGCTCGGACTTTCCTACAACAACACCATCCAATGCAGTCAACGTGAAGTCGCCTCGTTGTGCTGCACCGTCTAGTTGAATCGTTACTTGCTGATTCGTATTTTTAGTTATCGTGGAGATTTTTACATTCGACTGATTAATACTCCAATTTGCAGGATTGCTAGCCTCTTGTGTAAATGTGTCACCTACTAAGTTGACTGTAATGTTAGGATTTTTACTGCCCGCAGTTACAACTGTTGACGATGAGAATGCTGCATAACGACCGTAAGAGAATCGCAGTTGGTCATTTTCTTTGAGTACGTAGCTTGCCGCACCTATATTAGGAGATACGCCATTGACTGTATAGCCCCAACCATCCCAGCCGCCTAGTAGACCTGCATCTTCATTATTTATAGAAGAAACATAAGAACCAAAACTGCTTTCTGTAATCTTATAAACGATTCCCTTAGCATCTAAAGCCATTTTCAGTGCCTCTAACGCATTTTGACCTTCTGTAATTTGAATCGTTTCTTGCAATAAAACATCATCTAAGCCAACAACCTCCACAGCAATATTCTGTTGTGCAATTGCCATTTGTTGCTGTGCATCTGAACTTGCGATAGCAACTGAAGTTGTTGTTGGTAAAAGCAATGATGAAGCAAGAAAAATACTTGCGATGAATGAAACATAACGTTTAACCAATAGAATTCCTCCTTTTATTGAAAAAAATAAGCCCTTGCCTCCAAAGAGAAGGACAAGGGCATTTTGTATAGTTGGATGTAATTCAGGAATTGCTCCATACAATATGCACACCTTTTCTCGGAAGGCGTAACGTATATTGTTTTGGCAAGTCTCCTGACTTATGGGTATTCACACATCTTCAACCTTCCCAGTTTATCACCAGTGGTATTTGAAGACGCTTCCCATTTACAGTGGCCGGACCGTACAGGATTTTCACCTGTTTCCTATTTTAATCTGCATCATATGCAAAGAACCAAAACAATCTATTTAGCTTTTATTTTAGTATATCACAGCTACGTCTCGTGTCATTTACTATTTTGATAGAACGGTATAAAGGACCGATGAACTATTATTTTTCATCGGTCTATTTATAAATAAAATACGAGGAAATGTCTTACAGTTCCTGATAATCTCTTTGATATTTCCCGCCGTCTTTAACTACCGCATGATACAAAGCTTTTAAGGCAAAGCTTTTTTCTAGTTCATGCTCCTTCATGATCGCTTTTAATTGTCTATTAAGCTCCGGGCTATGCTTGACGAGCTGAAGCATTTTAGGTTGTGAATATTGCATGAAAATCTCCTCCTCACCTATTTCGTTTCTTTAGTATAGCACGGCTACAAGTTGCACGTTTTATAATTAAATAAAAATAGTTGATATTTACGTTTGTCGTATGTTTCAATTGGGTAGTCTAAAATGTATATGCCTACTTTTCGGAAATGCAATACATACTAATATATTTACACAAGGGGGATATATGAAAAAAGTTTCGATTACATTTTATATTACATTAGTGGCTGTCCTATTGGCGGTCGGATATGGTGTCATTGCACCTATTCATTTTGAAGAAATAACGTCTATTATTAAGAATTTCATCACTGACTCTTTCGGCTGGTATTACTTACTGACTGTGTCTATGCTGTTTTTTGTTTCAGTTTTTCTGATTTTCAGCCCTATCGGTAGAATTCGTTTAGGGAAAGAGAAGGATCGTCCGCAGTTTTCGATGATTTCTTGGCTTGCGATGTTATTTTCTGCTGGAATGGGCATCGGTTTAGTCTTTTACGGTGCCGCTGAACCTTTGTCGCATTATGCGATAGATCCTGCCACGACAGCAACTGAGACGAAAGCATCCTACAAAGAAGCGATGCGTGTGACATTCTTCCACTGGGGCTTCCACGCGTGGGCTGTTTATGGAATGACCGCTTTAGTACTTGCCTACTTCCAGTTCCGCAAAGGACAACCAGGCTTAATCTCATCCACGCTTCGCCCGATCTTCGGGGATCGTGTAGATGGGCCACTCGGTACTATAATTGATGTCTTCGCTATTTTCGCGACCGTTTTCGGTGTAGCAACATCACTTGGATTCGGAGCCGTACAAATCAATGCCGGTCTGAATTATTTATTTGATATACCGATTGGTTTTTGGTCACAGTTCGTTATTATCGCAGTCGTGACTGTATTATTCCTAATTTCTGCTTGGAGTGGACTCGGTAAAGGAATCAAAATATTATCCAATGCCAATATGGTCTTGGCAATTGCGCTATTGATCTTCATCATTGCACTCGGACCTACCTTACTGATTTTCAATATGTTTACGGATTCTATAGGGGGCTATTTGGAAAACATCATCCGATTGAGTTTCCGTACCGCACCATTGACTCCTGAAAATCGTACTTGGCTAAACGGTTGGACGCTCTTTTATTGGGCTTGGTGGATGGCTTGGTCTCCATTTGTTGGGATGTTTATCGCCCGTGTCTCAAAAGGTCGTACCATTCGAGAGTTCATGATTGGTGTATTGGTCGTTCCTACCGTATTGAGTGCGATTTGGTTCGCAGCATTCGGTACGACAGCGATTGAGACGCAAAGAGCAGGAGTTATAGATCTCGCTTCTAGTGCGACAGAGTTGACGATCTTTGAAATGTTTAGCGGATTACCTTGGTCATTTGTCATTTCAGTAATTGCTATTTTGCTAATTATTTCTTTCTTCATCACGTCAGCAGATTCAGCAACGTTCGTACTCGGTATGCAATCGTCGTACGGATCACTGACGCCTCCTAATAATTTAAAAATCGTCTGGGGTGTCATTCAATCTTCTATCGCGATTATCCTCTTGTATGTCGGTGGTCTCGATGCCTTGCAAAATGTCATTATCATAGCGGCATTACCGTTTTCAGTTATACTCATAATGATGATTGTGTCGCTCTTCAAATCATTAAAGCAAGAGCGAAAACGAATTAGAAAACCATAATAAAAAGGAAAACCATTGGCTGAATCGCACAATGGTTTTCCTTTTATATTTGATTAATTCGTAGCTTTCTCAATCGCTTGTTTCAAATCTGCGATAATATCTTCAGCTGATTCTAATCCAACTGATAGACGAATCAATTCCTCACTAACGCCAGAGTTCTTCAAGTCTTCTGCAGATAACTGCTGATGTGTAGTCGATGCAGGGTGAATGATGAGTGACTTTGCATCTCCAACATTCGCCACATGCGACCAAATCTCTACGTTGTCGATTACTTGACGTCCTGCATCACGTCCACCTTTGATACCGAAGACGATGATCGAACCAAAGCCATTCTTCAAATGTTTTTTCGCCAAAGCAGCGGTTGGGTGATCTTCAAGACCAGTGTACGTTACCCACTCTACTGCAGGATGTTCTTGTAAGAAGGCCGCTACTTTCTGTGCATTTTCGTTGTGGCGAGGCACACGTAAATGTAGCGTCTCCAGCCCTTGCAGTAAGTTGAAGGCACTGTCCGGCGCTAGGCAAGGTCCGAAATCACGTAATAATTGTACGCGTAGCTTCGTCGCAAATGCAGCCCCCGCTGTATCAATACCATAGCGTAATCCATGATACGATTCATCCGGTTCTGTAAATCCTGGGAATCTTCCTTGTGTCCAATCAAATGTTCCCGCATCAACAGCGACCCCACCGATTGTCGTACCGTGTCCACCAATCCATTTCGTTGCTGAATGAATAACAACGTCCGCGCCAAATTCAATCGGGTTGGAACCGTATGGGGATGGGAATGTGTTATCGACTAACAACGGAAGCCCGTTATCATGCGCTATTTTCGCAACAGCTTCTACGTCGAGAACTTGTAAGCTTGGATTACCGATTGTTTCAGCAAACAGCGCTTTTGTTTTATCCGTAATTGCCGCTTCAAAGTTTTTCGGATCAGATGCATCGACAAATTTTACTGTGATGCCATAACGAGGCAATGTCACGACGAATAAATTGTATGTACCGCCATATAGATTACTAGCCGCGACGATTTCATCGCCTGCGCCCGCAATGTTCATAATTGAAAAAGCAATTGCCGCCATTCCTGAAGACAACGCGACCGCAGCCGTACCACCTTCAAGTGCCGCCACGCGCTCTTCAAAAACAGCTACTGTTGGGTTCGTAATTCGTGTATAAATATTGCCCGCTTCTTTCAAGGCAAATAAATTTTGTGCATGTTCTGTATTTTTAAATACATAAGAAGTTGTACGATGAATTGGCAAAGCACGTGAACCTGTTTCGGGATCTGGCTTTTGTCCTCCGTGTAATAATATCGTTTCAGGCTGTAAATTCGTCATAACCATTCTCCTTTTAATGTATTGATGGTACGAAGCCCCTTAGTTATAAAAAAGCCCTTCTTCCTTAATAAGAAGAGGGCTGCGCTTTCGCTTTTCCCTCTTATCTTCCAAACTGTTACCAGTCTGTAGGAAGTAGCACCTTTGCTTTCGCCGGTTGCCGGGCATCACAGGGCCTATTCCCTCCGCCGCTCTTGATAAGAGTGTGTCTATTCGTTTTCCATCTCAAAAAATAGTATAAGGCTATTCTCCGCCTAATGCAAGAATTTATTAATAGAATGTTTAGAAATTGGTGTTATTTTCGTGGCTCGACGCTTTTGAGTACAATGTAGTTTTAGTGAGCTTTGGTACAAAGGTAAACCATTTTGTGTTGGATCGTGGCTCGACTTTTTTAAGGTACTGAAGTTCGTAAAGGTCAGCTTTCTATCACCGCTTCGGCTGACCTCGCAGTTGTGCCTTCGCTGGTGAGTACAGTGTAGTTTTGGGAGGCTTTGGTACTTAGTAAAATTCACTATTAGACTTTAACGTACTATGCCACTTACTCTCCCTCACAAAACGCAGGCGCCTTACAAGCGGTAGGCGGAGCGATGAGACAGAAAGGCGATCTTCCTTTCTGGCTCATCGCGGGAGCCATCCGCCAGCGCCGAAGTGAGTTCAGTGACGAATTACTTCACTACATACAGAAGCGGATTGATGTGTCTGGGACTTACTACTTGTTAGTAATGTGTCGTTGCTCGACTTTTTTATGGTACTGAAGCTAATGAAGGTCAGCTTTCTATCATCGCTTCGGCACGTGGGGGATTGCCTCCCGCCATGAGCCAACTAGCGAAAGTCGCGCTAGCTGTCTCATGGCTTCGGCCGACCCCGCAGTTGTGCCTAC
>NZ_JAPMIW010000025.1:0-11784 GCF_033088395.1 Sporosarcina sp. GW1-11
ATAGGAAGAGCGCCTATCCGTCTTATTGCTCCGCCTACCGCTTGTAAGGCGCCTTCGTTTAGTGTGGAAAAGCAAGTAGCATAGTACGTTGAAGTCTAAAAGTGAATTTTACTATGTACCAAAGCTTACCAAAACTACACTGTACTCATTAGCGAAGGCACAACTGCGGGGTCAGCCGAAGCCGGGAGGCAATCCCCCACGTGCCGCAGCGGTGTTAGTAAGCCGACCTTTACTAACTTTAGTACCGTAAAAAGTCGAGCTACGACACAACCCAAAATGGTTTTCCTACATATAAAAGCGGCGGGCAACGAAAAATTTGTCCGCCGCTTTTTCTATAGGCGTGTATGGATCAGTAGCAGTTAACAAATGATGAAACTCCGTAAGAACTTCTCTCCAGAACTTGTTATACTTAAAAAGGATAATTTATTGGCTTAGGAGTGGAAAGAATAGATGAACAAAAATGATATCGCGGATATTCGCAAACGATTTAAGTTAGATACAGACTTATTAACCATTACAGATATTTATAACGTCTATATTCGACAAGAAAGTAATGAAATCTTTCATGAAGAAAGCCAAGCTTTTGCTTTACTGGAACGCGAGCAACAAGAATTATTTATGACGAATTTTAAAAAGGTACTTGGCGGAAAGTTAGGCGTGAAGTTGTTTGAAGTGAAATTTGAGCGACAGACCGAGGAACAGACGGATCACGCGCAACAATTACTATATGAAGGTTTGCAAGCCGAAGAAGCCGATCAGTGGAGAGATGAAATGCAACATTTGGCACTGAAGATGGTGCAAGATGTTCAATATGAAAAGGATCTTGTCGTGACATTTATTCGAGGAAATTATTTCAAGAAGACCAAACGAAGTAGTGAAGAGTCGGAAATTGACGCGCGCGATGAAGTATTTACGACTCCATTTATTCTTTGCAGTATGAATCAGACGGACTTACCGAAACGTTCCATCGTCTTTGACTTCATCGAGCGGGAGTTCAAATCTAATACAATGTTGGATCCGATAATTAATCTAACGTCACCGATCGGTGGTTTTTTATTCCCTTGTTTCACGGACAATGCAGCTGACGTTAATCATGTTCTGTATGCGGCAGGTAAAGCGAATAAACCTGATTACCAATTCATTGAGAATATACTAAATGGCGAAGAAGTCGTTACGGCAGCTGACGATAAAGCAGTATTCGAAGAAATTGTAAAGCAAGTGGTTGGGGGCGAAGTCGATACAGAAACGCTTGGCAATGTCTACGAAGCAATTTATCGTCTGACCGAAGTCGAAGAAGATGAGGAAGAACCAGAAGAGCCGCCTGTAATCGACAAATTCCAAGTCGAGCGCGTGTTGAAGATGAGTGGCGTGGACTACGTTGATGCAAAAGCTGTAGAAGCGGCGTTCGAAACGGTAGTGGATGATACGACTTATGAAATGAAAGCAAGCCATATTGTGCCAAGCTATACATCGAAGTCGATTAAAATCGAAACAAAGGTCGCAAATATTTCTATTAGCCCACAAGACTTGAAGTATGTAAAACAAGTCAACTACGACGGCAAACAATGTATACTAATTGAAGTTGAAGAAGATACAATTATTGAAGGATTTAAAGTCATTTCAGAAGATTTGTTAACGTAAAAGACTGCAGACGAACTCTAGTAGCAAAGAGTTTGTCTACAGTCTTTTTTTAAATAAAGAATGAACTTTTTTGTGAGATGATGACTCCTATGAATGAGAGGTGAGAATATGACAGTCATTCGGTTAGTAAAACGAGCAAAAAGAGGTAATAAAGACGCGCTATTGCAGTTAATCAATGAGCAGCAAGACGACTATTATCGGCTAGCTCTAAAATATATGGGTAACCCACAAGATGCGATGGACGCGATGGAAGAAATGATTGTCAGCCTTTATCGCCACATTCCGACACTAAAAAAGAACGATGCGTTCTATAGTTGGAGTAAAACTATTTTGGTCAATCAATGCAAACAAATGTTGCGTAAAAAAGCTCGTGTACAGCTGTTAGATGAATGGGAAAGTATGGAGGTAGCGTCTGACGCAGATCCGATCACACAAAGTGAGCAGCGCATAGATATTGAAGAAATGCTGTCTTATGTCAACGTCTATCAAAGAGAAGCCATCGAGTTGAAGTACTTCCATGACTTGGATTACCAGACGATAGCAGAAGTAACAGATGTCTCGATAGGAACGGCAAAGTCCAGAGTGTTCACTGGACTGGAAAAAATGCGTAATCGATACAGGGGTGAACGAGATGACTGAAATCGAGCGGAAATTAGTACAAGAAAAAAAGCGCTTAGAGGAAGTAAAGGCACCAAAAGAACTGAATGAACGTTTGCAGAGAGCATTGGAAAAGACACCAAAACGTCGGAAAAGTTATATGCCGCAATGGATAGCAATAGCAGCGGCTTTACTCCTTTTGTCGTTCGTAAGCTATCAATATAATGCATTTGCTTATTACGGAAAAAAAATGCTAGGCTTTGACGAGATCATGCCGTACACATTAGCAAAATTACACGAAGAGGGCAATGGGCAAACGCTAGATCAGAAATATGTATTTCCGAATGGAACGGAACTTCATTTGGATGGTATTCTGACAGACGAAAACCAAGGTATCCTCTATTACACACTAAGCAATCCTGAAGGCGTGGAAGATGATCTATCGTTTATGGAATTGAAGGGCTTGTTTACACACTCAAGTGCTCGTTCAGGTACAACGACTATGAATGAACAAAAGACTGTGCTAAAGGGGATTCGAACTTTCGATCCTGTCAGCACGTTCGCAAAAAAATTGACATTGGGATTCCAGCACTTAGACGGCTGGGAGGAAATAACATTCCCGTATAATCCTCGTGCTGCGATGCAGACTGTACTAAAGCAGTCTATTAAAAAGGAGGTTCCTGTCGATACAGGAACGATTCGATTTAATTCGATTATTGCAACGCCAAGCCAAACAACTATTAAAGGAAAGTTCAATGTGGCTAACTATGATCGCATACCTCTTGGATTCAGCGGTGTGAAGTTATTAGCCGACGGTGTGGAGATTGATCAAGTCAGTGGTGGTACGTCATCAGCACTCAATGGTACGACATTCACAATCGACTATGATGCATTGCCGAAAGATGTGACTTCACTCAAATTAGTAGTTGATACATTCGTTGGGTATAAACAAATAGATCAAACAATCACTCTTGATCAAGAACAAACAATTGCCTACATGGATGGCGAAGAATTGATTGTAAATCATGCGAAGATAACAAAAGATGGTATACAGCTGACCATCGCTACTGCCGAAAACATCCTATTAGACGGTGTAAGCGTGCAAGTTGACGGCCAAGTGATACCATTGCAAACTACTTTACGACAGGACTACATCACAATACGTGGCAAAGAATATAAAGAGCGTGTTATTCTATTTGATGGGAGAAAGCTACCAGAGGCTTTAGTGATTAATGGCCTTCATTACGAAAAGAACTATGATGAAGTCATAAACATACCTATTCGGAAATAGTTCCTAATCAGTTCTATATAGTCTAAACAATCTTTGCAGTCTACCGAATGACATATAAATGTAGATAGATACTAGTGAAAGTAGTGTGACAACTGTGAGAAACGTCACAAAAACAACAATATGTATCAAAATTTCGACATTTTTCTATCTAAAAGATTACAAATAAATAACAGTCTTTAATATAAGGTACATTTGTTGTATACTAAAAAAGATGTTAGTAGAAGTATGGTCAACTGAGACAGAAAAAATTGCTCCTAGTTTGCGCCATGTTTGCTGTGACGACTTATTTAGGAACATTTACGTTTCTGTAAATTTCACATATAAGGAAGGTCAAAATGAGTAATATACAAACTAAATCAGACGTTATCTTAATCGGTGCCGGAATTATGAGTGCGACGTTGGGGACAATGCTGAAAGAACTAGCACCTGATTGGAAAATCTCATTGTTCGAAAAGCTAGACAAAGCAGGAGAAGAAAGTTCTCATGAGCTTAACAATGCTGGAACTGGACATGCAGCGTTATGTGAACTGAACTATACTTCTGAAAAAGCAGATGGTTCAATTGATATTACTAAAGCTACACAGGTAAATGAACAATTTCAATTATCTATGCAGTTTTGGTCTCATCTAGTTGAAAAGAAATTAATAGAAAATCCAAGCCAGTTCATTATGCCACTCCCACATATGAGCTTAGTGCAAGGCGAGGAAAACGTAAGATACTTGAAAAAGCGTTTTGAAGCAATGACGGCGAATCCGTTATTCGAAGGAATGGAATATTCTGATGACGTGGAAAAACTAAAAGAGTGGATTCCGCTAATCATGAAAGACCGTCAATTGGGTGAAGCGATTGCAGCAACTAAAATCGATTCAGGAACAGACGTAAACTTTGGTGCATTGACACGCATGTTAATTGAGCATATGCAAAAGTCAAATGTTGAAATCAACTACGGTCATCAAGTAGAAGATATCAAGCGCACAAGTGATGGCGAATGGGAATTAAAAATAAAGAATAATAAAGACGGTAAGCTCGAATATCATAAATCAAAATTTGTTTTCATCGGTGGTGGTGGTGGAAGTCTTCCATTACTACAAAAGACAGGCATTCCTGAAAGTAAGCAAATTGGTGGATTCCCGATCAGTGGTATTTTCATGATCTGTAAAAATCCAGATATTATTGCAAAGCACCATGCGAAAGTTTACGGAAAAGCTAAAGTCGGTGCGCCGCCAATGTCGGTTCCACACCTAGACACACGCTATATCGATAACGAAAAGTCCTTGTTATTTGGACCGTTTGCAGGATTCTCTCCCAAGTTCTTGAAAACGGGTTCCATGTTTGACTTGATCAGCACGGTAAAACCGAATAACTTAACGACCATGCTTGCATGTGGTGCAAAAAACATTCCATTAACTAAATACTTAGTAGAGCAAGTTGTACAAACGAAAGAGCAGCGCATGGACGAACTTCGCGATTTCATTCCCAATGCAAAAAGTGAAGATTGGGAACTATGGACAGCTGGTCAACGTGTACAAGTTATTAAAGATACTGCGAACGGCAAAGGTACACTTCAGTTCGGTACTGAATTAGTAACGGATGCAGACGGTTCAATTGCAGCATTGTTAGGCGCTTCCCCGGGTGCTTCTACAGCAGTTGCGGTTATGTTGGACTTGTTGAATAAATGTTTCCCAGAGCAAGTAAACGACTGGGAGCCGAAATTGAAAGAAATGATACCTTCTTACGGCAAGCAGTTAGCAGAAAATCCTGAGCTTCTTAAAGAAGTTCATGCTTCAACAGCTAAAACGCTTGAATTGGTTAATAAAGAAACTGTTCATAGTTAAATAACAAATCAAAAAGCTCTGTTACGATTCATATTGTAACAGAGCTTTTTTGATGATTAGTTCTTTCGCTTCCGTCTCTGTAGCTCCAATCTTGGAACACACATGAACTAGTCACTTACCTTTGTCTAAAATAAAACTCCTCCAGCGCTGTATTACTGCTGGGGAGCTTTTTTTGTATGAAGATAATTCCCTTAATCTTTATGCTCTCTAGTTGCACTGGCTATAAAACACCATTATTCTGGTTAGGACCATATATAGAATAAATCAATTTGTTGCACATATACCGTGAAGAAATACTCGGGACTATAAACTGTTATAATTAATGAGTTAGAAAACAATTGGAATGAGGGTTACCTTTATGTCACTTCGATTTATCAATGCAGAAAAACGTATACATGATTCAATTATTTTTCCACCTTTTAATCTATCGGTAAACCGTGGGCAATCAGTGGCGATTTACTCAAGTGTTAATGTTCGTGAACAATTAATTCAGTTACTTTTAGAAGATGTCAGGCTTTCAAGTGGAGAAGTCAAAATAGGAAATGACAGTTATGGGGAAAATAAACAAATAGTAGGGTTTTTATTTTTAGGGTCTGGCTTATATGAGCGATTATCCGTTGAAGAAATGGTGGCCTTTACTAAGAAGCTCTATACATCACACGAGTCAGTTGTGGAGGTAATAGACACTGTGCAATTAGGTTCAAAAAGAAAGGTGAAAATAAGGCAGCTAAGTTATTCGGAACGAAAGCGGGTACAACTAGCTTGCCTGCTTGTACAGAATCCAACCTATTATGTTTTTGAAGAAGCGGATCAAAATCTCGATCTTGAGTCGAAACGTATTTTCCTTGCGGTTCTGCAGACACTGAAACAGAAGGAGAAGGGGGCGTTGATCCTCACAGGCAATATGGAAAGTGCAATCACTGGTGCAGATGAGGTCTTTCGTTTGGATGACTATGGTCTTCATTCTATCCAAGTGCACGATATTCCGGAAGATGAACCTGTCGCTGATGAAACACTGGCTTCCGCAGAATCCATACAGCCCGTTCGGTTTGAAAAAATCCCCACAAAAGTAAATGAAAAGATTGTTCTATTTGACCCTACTGAAATTGATTATATTGAAAGTAACGCAGGACAAACCTACTTACATATAAAGGGAGAGTCTTTCCCGGCAAATTTTACACTTAGCGAACTGGAAGGGCGTTTGCTTCCATTCGGCTTCTTCCGTTGTCATCGATCATATATTGTGAATTTGCAGAAGGTACGTGAAGTAATTACTTGGACGAGAAACAGCTATAGTCTTGTATTAGAGGACACAGAGAAATCGACAATCCCTTTATCAAAAACGAAGATGGTAGAGCTGAAAGAGATGCTTGGTCTCTAAATCTGTGGAAATTCAACATATTTCCCGGGCAATAGATTAATGTAAATTACCTTAAAACAAATGATTTACCTGGATTTTAGCTATATCTTGCGGCCATTCACCTATTTATATGCTCCATTCACCCTTCGCCAGTCTCTTTTCACTGAAAATATGATGCTGTTTAGATTTATTTCCCTTAATCTAAGAGTGTGAAGAAGAGATATAGAAAGTACTGAGGAGGGTGAACATGGAGAATATAATAGAGGTAAAGCAGTTGGCTAAGTTGTTTGGAAACCAAAGCGCACTGGAAAGCGTAGATTTTCATGTAAAGAAAGGAGAAGTTTTTGGTTTCTTAGGACCCAGTGGCTCCGGTAAAACTACTACTATTAAAATACTTACGGGACAACTAATAGCTACAAGTGGTACGGCAAAAGTTTTCGGTGAGCCGGTATCTCAGTTAAAAAAATCAAAATACCGAAGCCGTTTTGGTGTGCTTACTGATAACAGCGGACTCTACGAAAGGCTGTCGATTCGTGATAATTTAAAGCTCTATTGTGACCTGTATAATGTTCCACATTCAGAAATCAATGAAGTGCTTGATGTTGTTAATTTAAAAGAAGATCAGACAAAGCGAGTCTCTGCTTTATCAAAGGGGATGACACAGCGTGTAATATTGGCGAGAGCGTTGATTCATAAACCTGAATTGTTGTTTCTTGATGAACCTACTTCCGCGCTGGATCCGGGAAATTCACTTCATATACACGAAGGTTTGCGTGCTCTTAATAAAAAAGGAACGACCATTTTCCTGACTACGCATGACATGCAGGAAGCAGAACTTTTGTGTGACCGGATAGCGTTTTTAGATCGAGGGATGATTCAGCTGCTAGATACTCCTAAAAAATTGAAGCGACGATTCTCAGATTCAACGATTACCGTGGAACTGGTAACGGAGGAGAAGGTAAAGTTGCCTGCAGGTAAAGAAGGAGCGAATCGTTTGTTTGACTATATGAATAGCAATCAAGTAATGACGGTTCATTCAAATGAGCCAACTTTGGGTGAGATATTCGTGAAAGTGACAGGGAGGGAATTAGATTGATGATTTCAATGAAGCGTATGAATGCAATACTGATGAAAGACTTTAAAGACTTTTCAAGGAACTTGTATGTTTCCACAGTTCTCATTTTACCTATCGGATTAGGAATCATGTATGGACGTGCAGGTATTGATTCAATAGAAAGTCATTTCATGCTGATTAATTTAGCTTTTGTAATGGTTGCCACCTTTATTCAAAGTTGCCTCATAGCTGAAGAAAAGGAAAAAAATACATTACGGAGCCTTATGTTGTCGCCGGCAAGTACAGTTGAAATTCTGGGTGGAAAGAGTTTACTAACATTTATATTAACTATGTTTGTTGTGGTAGTTACCGCATATTTTTCTGGGTACAACCCGGCTAATATTGGTATCATCATGATAGCATTCATACTTTCATCATTTTTCTATATTGCATTAGGTACATTACTCGGTCTCTTTTCAAAATCTGTAATGGAGGCTTCGGTTATTGTCTTACCGGTAGTTACTGTTTTTTCACTCGGATCTTTTCTTCCGACGCTTATAGAGCAGTATCCCATTCTTAAAATTGGTATGTACTTGCCGAACATTCAGCTGATTGAACTGGCTGCAAAAGTGGAAGCGGGCGGTGGTTTTGGGAATGTAATCTTAGAGTTATTCATTATTTTAGTGTGGGTTATTGTGCTGTTCCTTGTGACACGCATCATCTATCGAAAGAAAATGGTTGATTGAAATAAAGAGCACCAGCGCTAACTTGCACTGGTGCTCTTACTTATTTAAACATAGAAGTTTTCTTCAGCATTGCGCAAACCGGAATGGCAATGGCGATACCGACAGCACATTGAATAAGGTCACCTGGGATGGAGGCGAGCGGTATAACTAAGCTGTTATAAAGAATACTTTCACCAATGTAATAGCCTGCAATGGTAAATGGTATAGAAGCTAGCATTGCCAGTAAGTTGAACTTGAAACTTGTTCCTTTCCGTCCATTCGACCAGGCAATCTTTCCAACAATATAGCCTTGCAATCCGCGGGTTATGATAGTGATCGGTGCCCATAACGCCCAGCCGCTGACAAGATCAAACAAGCCCATTCCAACAGCTCCTGCAATCATCCCTTTCTTAGAACCGAATAAAATAGATACAATAAATAACATTGAAGTGCCAAGGTGGATTAGTCCGCCATTTCCTAGCGGGAGCTTAATATTAAGTAAAAGTGTTGCGACAAACACGAGTGAAGCAAGCATTGAAGTCAGTATTAAATCGAACGTCTTTGTCCGTTGAGCCGTATAATGATGTGTTTTTTGCATTGTCTAAACCTTCCTAACATTGTGGGATTAATAGGTTTAGAATAAAGCGAATCTGGTATTTTTGAAAGCATCAATTTCTAATAATATTTAGGGGTCAGTTAGTATATCCTCTAGTATAAAAATATTGTTTATATAGTATTGTACCGCGATGCAACAATTTAATTGATACTGACAGCAATGCAAATTTAAATACACCAAGAGAGGTTTTTGTAGTAGTATGGATAGGGTACAGTATGATAACATGTGCTAATTTTATACAAAGTTTTAACGCAAAGGAAAGAAGGCCACGGCCTTCTCCTTTGCGCTTTTTTATTATCGTCGCTTCAAAATAGGTAGAATATTGGCCAATACATTGACAGTGACCATAAGGAGATAGGTCATGACAATTCAAGCCTGCAACCCCCAAAACTGTCTCGCTGTATGGTCTCTTTTACTGAAATTCTATTAGTGCAGTTAGTTAAGTATTCATACTTTACAGTAAGTTGAAATGCTTTTGAGATGTTCAGTGGAAAACTATCGATGCTGCATTATTTCCAGTGGATGGTATAATGGATGCAAAATGGTTAATGACGATATGGAGGTCATTTATATGAAGAAAAGTGTACATGTAGTAGGGGCTGTGATTGAAAATGATGAGGGAGAAATCTTATCTGCTCTTCGCAGTCCAACGATGACACTACCAAATTATTGGGAGTTTCCAGGGGGCAAGATCGAACAGGGAGAAACACCAGAGGAAGCTCTTCAACGTGAAATACAAGAAGAACTAGAATGTGTAATTCAAGTGAGAGAAGCAGTGGAAGATACTACATATGAATATGAAAAAGTGATTGTACGTTTAGAGACGTTTATGGCGAAGATTGTAGAGGGGACACCGATTGCTACGGAACATGCCGAATTACGATGGATCCCTAGAGAGCAATTAGCTGGATTGGATTGGGCGCCTGCTGATATTCCAGCGATCGAGAAGCTAGCTAAACGATAGAAGGGAGGGTGTGGAATGGGAGATTTTATTCGACAATTAAAAGCGTCATTACATAAGGGATTTGTAGATAAAGCAGGCGTGACTAGTGGAAGTTATAAGCCTGAATTACTAGTGAATAGTTCTACACAAAATAAAACTGTACTATCTTCTATTCAGGATGAACTTCGACATTGCGAGCATTTTTTCTTTTCTGTTGCATTTATAACGGAAAGTGGTCTAGCTACACTAAAGTCATTATTCTATGATTTACATCAACGGGGTGTAACGGGGAGAATTATTACGTCTACCTATCTATATTTTAATCAACCAAAGGTATTTCGTGAGCTACTTAAAATTCCTAATGTTGAAGTCCGACTGACGAAAAAAGAAGGTTTTCATTCGAAAGGTTATATATTTCAGCAAGCAGATCAGTATTCGCTAATTGTGGGGAGCTCCAATTTAACGGCACACGCTTTACAAGTGAATTATGAGTGGAACGTCAAATTAACATCCCATAGCAACGGAGAAATTGTCTACCATTTCAAAGACCAGTTTGAAGAGGTGTGGAGTGATGCCAATGTACTGACAGAGACTTGGATTGCGCAGTACGAAGCCGGTTACCAAGCCAATGCAGAGCGTACGATGGCTAGTCAAGTACTGGAACATCCGTCAGCCTACCAAACGAATGCGATTGAAAAAGCCTTGGAAATTACACCAAACAAAATGCAACAGGCGGCACTGTCTAAAATAGAAGCTGTACGTGAGAAAGGCCATGACAAAGGCTTAGTCATTTCAGCAACGGGTACAGGTAAAACCTATTTATCTGCTTTCGATGTACGGAGAGTTGCACCTAAGCGTATGCTTTTCATCGTACATCGTGAACAGATCTTGAAGAAAGCTAAGGAGGACTTTAAACGAGTTCTAGGTGGGATTGAAGAAGATTTCGGATTGTATGTTGGTTCAAATCGACAAGCGGATAAAAGATATGTATTTGCGAGTATCCAAACATTATCAAAGCCAGAGAATCTTGCAGAATTTGATCCAGCAGCTTTTGATTATATTTTAATTGATGAAGTACATAAAGCAGGTGCCGCTAGCTATTTAAGGGTGATCAATCATTTCCAACCGAAGTTTTTACTAGGAATGACTGCAACACCCGAACGGACAGATGACTTTAATATTTATGAGTTATTCGATTACAATATTGCTTATGAAATTCGCTTACAAGAAGCATTAGAAGAAGACATGCTTTGTCCATTCCACTACTTTGGCGTAACAGACTTTGAAATGGATGGCGAGTTGATAGGTGACCATACGATACTCTCCAAATTAGTAACGAGTGAACGTGTGGAACATATCATTGATAAAATTACCTACTATAGTCACGCGGGAGACAAAGTGAAAGGGCTTATGTTTTGTAGTCGAAAAGAAGAAGCTCGGAAGTTGTCTGAAGAGCTAAATATGCGTGGCTACAAAACGGTCGCTTTGACTGGTGATGATTCAAACGAAGAGCGCATGAATAGAGTGCAACAGTTGGAAAATGGGGAATTAGAGTATATCTTAACAGTTGACATTTTTAACGAAGGTATTGATATTCCTAGTATTAATCAAGTGGTAATGTTGCGACAGACGCAGTCTAGCATTATCTTTATTCAACAATTAGGTCGTGGATTACGAAAGTATGCAGGAAAATCATTCGTTACTGTGATCGATTTTATCGGT
>NZ_JAPMIW010000025.1:11809-44071 GCF_033088395.1 Sporosarcina sp. GW1-11
ATCGATGAATAAAGACAATGTTCGTCGATATACGAAGGATACGAGTTATATTAAAGGCGTTTCAACTATTAACTTTGAAGATGTTGCTCAAAAGCGGATTTTTAGCGCAATTAGCAGTAGTAATCTGACGTCCTTGAAAATCTTGCGTGATGCATATCATGATTTGAAAAATAAATTAGGCAGAGTTCCTTACCTATATGACTTCGTAGAACAGCATTCAATTGATCCGGTCGTTATTGTAGATAAGCACAATAACTATTTCAATTTCCTATTGCGGTTGAAGGAAGAAACGCCGATGATCACGCCTTATGAAAACCAAGTATTGACGATGTTCTCGTTAGAGTTGATGAGTGGTAAACGAATGCATGAAATCGTTCTAGCAGAGTTATTAATAGATAAGGGAAGAGTACATGTAGATGAGTTCATTGAACAACTTCAGTTGCATGGGTGTCATGTAGATTCGGATACCATTGCATCTGTAAGACGTATATATGATTTGTCGTTCTATACACAAAATGCACGAAAAAAATATGGTGACAGAGCGATTATTACAATGGATAGTAATAAAGTATTTACATTTAATGATACGATTCGGGAAAGTTTGCACAATGATTCTTATGCAGCATTTTTACTAGCTGATATTTTATGTTGTGCGCGCGAAAAGGCGAAGAGTTATGACTTTTCACAACCACTAACATTGCATGCAAAGTATTCACGTAAAGATGTATGCAAGTTACTAAACTGGCAAGCAGATGAGAGTTCTACGATGTACGGCTATAAAACGAAGCATGGTACATGTCCTGTCTTCGTTACGTATCATAAACATGGAGAAGTAGAGTCGAGTGTAGATTACGGTGATGAATTTATTAATCCGGAGTTATTCAAATGGTATACACGTAGCAATCGCACACTTCAATCTAATGAGGTACAAACAATTATTCAAGCCGAGCAACAAGATATTGATATTCATCTTTTCGTAAAGAAAGATGATGACGAAGGCACGGACTTCTATTACTTGGGTAAGGGATTTCCAGATCAACAAAGTGTAGCTGAAGATCGTATGCTCGACAGTAAAGGCAAGAGATTGCCCGTCGTTCATATGAATATGGTGATGGAGCATGCGGTTGAGAGTAAACTGTATAATTATTTAATAGAAGCTTAAAACCCGCTAGATTGCGTATTTGCAGTCTAGCGGGTTTTGCATATAATAACGGGGAAAAGGTAGGGTGTCAATATACGAAATATGATGTAAAATGACAAAGGCACGTCTACCAAGAAAGGACGGAATCTCACATGAAGACCCAGACAACGATGAGAAAGTTACTCACAGAGTATAGTTGGATTATGATTGGTTCAATATTTGTCGGCTTAGCCTTTAATATGTTTTTCTTACCTGCTAGGCTTGCGGCGGGTGGTGTATCGGGAATTAGTACAATTTTGTATGAACTATATGAATTTGAACCAGCCTTTATACAATGGCTAATTAATATCCCGATATTTTTCCTTGGATTCGTATTGCTTGGAAAAGAGTTTAGCCTTAAAACATTAGTAGGTACATTTTTTGTACCATTTACTATTTGGCTGAGTGCTGATATCCCGTTTACGATAGATAATCCATTGTTATCGGCTATCTATGGAGGGATTTTACTAGGAGTGGGACTCGGTATTGTCTATCGGGGGAACGGCTCTACAGGAGGTCTCGCGACGGTTGCACAAATTGTTAAAAAGTATTCGGGTTTGTCAAGTGGCTATGCCCAACTACTCGTCGATGGTATGGTTGTCGTCGCTTCTGCGGTAGTGTTCAATCTCGAATTAGCCCTTTTTGCGATGATGGCTATTTTCGTAACGAGCAAAGTGATTGATTTTGTTCAATTACAAACGTCTCCTTCTAAACTTGTATTGATTATTACCGAACACGAAGAGAGAATCCAGACGATTATTAAAGAAGAAATTGATCGAGGATTAACGATAGGTGGTTTTTCAAATCAAGAAAAGACGATGATTTTATGTGTGGTAGAGCAACAAGAGGCGATTTACTTGAAGAGAGTACTGCAAGAAGAAGAGCCCCATTCATTTGTTGTTTTTCTAAATGCATCTGAAATTTTAGGTAAAGGATTTTCATTAGCTAAATAGAAAATAAGGAGATCACGAAAGTCACGGTATGTGACGTTTCGGATCTCCTTATTTATAGGGATCAGTTATATAATAGGTTGCACAGTAATAGATTCTTTTGCGTTCGTAGCAATCAGTTCGTTAAGAAGGCGAATAACTTCAACGGAGGAGGTTTCCAATTGACGTAGGTTTTCTTCTGCCGCTTTGATATTTCCTTGTTCGAAATTTGTTGCTGCTTCACGTGCGTATTTGTGCACGTCTGCATGAGGAGCCATCATGCTTTGATAGGCTGGTAAATGACCTAGTTTCTCTTTTGTGAGTGGTTCACCATACCACTTACCTAAACGACAATCGTGATGGGAGGAAACGTCAGATGGTTTGACAGTCTCCAAACCAAGAAGCATATTGTAAATGCGCCACTTCCAAAGAATATGGTCTGCTTTTGATAATTGTAATAAGGCATTCGACGATAAATGTACATTATTATCTTCAATGACACGTAAACGGAAGTTGTTGATTTCTTGACTTAAACCATAAATGGAAGCTGATGTTCTTTCTCCAAAGTCACGAATATCATCCTGTGCTTGAGAGATTGCCATCATGCGGTGAGATACTTCGTCAATAGAAGCGGCTTGCTGTTCAGAAATAGCTGCCGTATTACTAACATCCATATTGATTTCTTCGATTGCTGCTACAATAGCTGTTAGCAAAGGCAAGGCATTTTTTGCTTCTGCAGTAGCATGGTTTATAATTTTTGTTGTTTCTTCAATGGAAGTTGACACGTTATTTGCGTACGATTTTAGATGACCGACATTTTCCGTCACTTCAGATAATGCGGATACTGTATTTTCGGCAAGTTTTCGTACCTCTTGCGCAACGACAGCAAAGCCTTTACCGTGCTCGCCTGCACGTGCTGCTTCAATAGATGCATTCAACGCTAATAGATTTGTCTGGCCTGCAATGCCATTGATTAATTGTACAACGTTTTCAATTTCTCCTACACGATGTTGTAAAGAAGCAAATGTTTCCACGATAGAGTGGAACTTTTCTTCAGTCTGGAATATATCATCTAACGTAGTTTCAATCGTCTTTTTACTATTCACAGCGTATTGTACTGAGTCTGCTGTTTTTTCTGAAATCCGTGAAGATGTATTGGCTACTTCCGTAATGGATGCAGTAATTTGTTCAGTTGCCGCAGTGGATGACTGGATTTCATCGGACTGGTTGTCTAGATTGAATATCAAATCTTTCATAAACATGATTTTAGCGTTTGTATCAACAAGAGTAGAGATTTCTGTTACGACATGTTCAACCGTTTGCTCAGTCATTAGTTCAACATAGAGTTGTTGATCAATATTAACGGCAGCTTGGAGTGACTTCATCAATTCGAATGCTTTCGTTGGGCGGTAACCGAAGTGGTATAATAGATGTGTCTGGATATAAAATGCGAACTGATTCAACAGTACAATCGTTTTACCCGCTTCAAAGCGATGTTTTCGTAAAGTGAGGAAGAATTGCAATGTCTGTTCCATATACTCTTTATCACGCGTGTATGTAAAGAAGTTAGTTAAATACGTATCAATTACCGTTTTAGGAACTGGATTTTGGTGATTAGGGGAGAGTTCTTGTAAATATTGCTCAAAAATTTCTGATATAGTAGGTGTGATATTCTTTAGTTTTTTATGTAACTCAGCAAGATTTTGGACATCAACTTTTCGAAAGTTATTATAGTGAAGTGTATCTAAAAAACGTGTAGGCGCTTGTAAATCTGTACCGCGCTGTAATAATTGTTTGACATCCATTTTGGGACGAAATGAAGACATGGTATGAACCTCCTAATACGTCGTTTATAACTATTATAGATAGTTTCTCATATAAATCAATATGATTATGTAGAAATGAACTTACTTTTATGTAAAAAGTGCTAAATGCCATTAAAAAGTCATGATTCATATATTGATCAATAATACTTGGCTTTTGTCATGATTAGACATCTACTTCTGTATCAAGGTCGATTGAAATAAGCATAATGTATATGAAATGAAAGGAGAACGTATGAAAAATAAAAATCTGATAGGTTGGAATGTAGAATGTAGCTTCCGCGAGTTACCAGAAGCTTTTTATACTGTCGTAAAACCGAATACTGTTAGTTATCCACAACTTGTCGTAGTCAATGACAAGCTTGCAACTTCGCTTGGTCTAGATGCGAAGCAATTGAACTCCACAGAATACGCTGCTGTTTTTGCAGGAAATGAACGCTTAGAAGGGCTGGAGCCAATCGCACAAGCTTACGCAGGTCATCAATTTGGTAATTTTACAATGCTTGGTGATGGACGTGCAATGCTCTTAGGTGAGCATATTACTAAAGATGGGAACCGAGTGGATATACAGCTGAAAGGTTCTGGAAGGACTCCTTATTCACGTGGAGGGGACGGTCGTGCAGCTCTCGGTCCGATGTTACGTGAGTATATTATTAGCGAAGCAATGCACGGACTCGGTATTCCGACGACGCGTAGCTTGGCTGTCACAGTGACGGGCGAGCCTGTACTACGAGAAACTGCGTTGACAGGAGCAGTACTGACAAGAGTAGCTTCAAGTCATTTGCGTGTAGGCACTTTTCAATACGCTGCTGCGCGTAAAGTCGTTGAAGATTTGCAGGCATTGGCTGATTATACGATTATGCGTCATACGCCAAAATCTGCTGATGAAGAACAACCGTATTTATCGTTGTTGGAAGAAGTAATCGCACGTCAAGCTTCCCTCATTGCGAAGTGGCAGTTGGTAGGGTTCATCCATGGGGTAATGAATACTGATAACATGACGATTAGCGGTGAAACGATTGATTATGGTCCGTGCGCATTTATGGATAGCTATGATCCAGCAACGGTCTTTAGCTCAATTGACGTTCAAGGAAGATATTCGTTCCGTAATCAGCCAGGTATCGCGGAATGGAACTTGACGCGATTTGCTGAAACGCTTTTGCCGTTATTGCATGAGGATAAGGATGAAGCTGTGAAACTGGCAGAGAGTAAGCTTTCTGAATTTGCCAGGTTGTATGTAACTGAATGGATGAGAGGGATGCGCGCGAAACTTGGTTTATTCAATGAAGAAGAACAAGACGAAACGCTAGTTCAGGATTTATTGAACATCATGAAAGAGCATCAGGCGGATTATACGAATGCATTCCGTTCATTGACACTAGGACAAGCGGAGGATATGTTCAATACTGCTGACTTTAGAGAATGGAAAGAACGTTGGACCGCTAGATTACACCGTCAGCCGAATGATCAAGAAGCGGTGGAGGAGCTGATGAAACAGCATAATCCTTCCGTTATTCCAAGAAATTATTATGTGGAAGAGGTTTTACAAGCGGCGGAAAGTGGTAATTTAACTCCATTCGTCAAGTTGCTAGACGTACTTGAAAATCCGTATGCGTATACGGTGGAGCAAGAAGAGTATGTGAATCCACCAGAAGACAAGACGCCTTATCAAACATATTGTGGGACATAAACACAGCCTATTCGACAACTTAGTCGAGTAGGCTGTTTTCGTTACATCTATTATACTGTTGAATTTACACTGTAACCGTATAATTCAATTCTAAACAGTATTTTCCAAAGCAAGTTTTACATGGTGTTCCTTGACAGAGGATTTCCACACTAGCAATGTCGGGGAACGTACGGCTCACTGTGTTTCCTGTTTGACCGTTTTGTGTACACTTTTCCGTTGGACGAGGAACCGCAAAACTTCCGTCATCACCGCCATAGATAACTCCATTGCTGTCTCTAACAACTACGCCAAGTCTATCATCACACCCCCCTTGGTAGTTAATTGTTACTGTACCGGAGATTGTCCCAACGAAGCTGTTGTCTTTTTCCCAAAGAACTCTTAAGTCAGCAGGGAAACTTGAACCGCATGGATAGCACCAGTTCCCACAAACCGAAGTAGAAGACAAGAAAGACTGTGGTACTGGTGGGAAAACCGGATCTGGACTACATCCACAACTCATATTGTTCACCTCCAATCTGTTGTTTGAAGAACGTATCGTGTTGCTTTGTCCTTCTGTTGTATCTAATGCAGAAAACAAGACAATGTATAGTTGCTTGTCTTGGAGTATCTGAATAAATATTTTGATAGGTGATTTGTATAAGACCTATTTGTAAGTAGCGCATACTATACAATACTAAAAAAATAAGGGATGGGTTGATGGATAGACGAAGAGGGGAGCATCATGGCCAGTGTAATAATCTAGTCTCTGCAAATGACTTGATCCAGTTGACGATGCGAACTAAATTACTACGCGTGGCTAGTAAGATGACGAATGGAGATTGTTTTACGACGAGTTACTTTATTGTGAAGAGTATTGATCGTAAAATCGGTTCTGTCGTTCTACAATTAATACGCCCGATTTTCAGAAACAGGCTATTATTTATTCGAACGAGTCAAGTGTTATTGATAAATTTAAATTGTGTGTGTGCAACGCAAAAACTATACTACCCTATTTTAGATTGGGTAGAGCTATGTTCAACGACGCGTCATCGTATGTGCGGAAATGTTTGTATGAAATGGTCGCTTGAACAATCTGTTATCTATAAAAACTATACGCATACGCCATCTATTGCGTTCTATGTATTTTCTTATTGGAAGGGTGAGAAAGAGGAGATTCAGTTACGAATCACTAGTCGCTCGGGAAAGGTAGTATTGCTGACAATTCCTAGAGGGGAGACGAGGAGTATAGCCGTCACGGATCTGGTGAAAGTCAAAATTGTTCGCCAATCATCTCCTATTATAGGTAGTTATACAAATTCACTTCATGAAGTGTATACAAATAGAATTGAAGATCCTGGTTGTAGTCACCAAAAGTACTTTACAGAGCGTGCTTTGATTTCAGAAACACTTCATGTATGCTCTGCGTCGGGGAAGGTTTTTCAAAATCATACGAACAACTTGCTGACTGCGACCGTTACAATTCGAAATACTAGTAATAAGAGTATAACTAGTAGGTTGAATAAAACAGCGTCGATTATCATTCCGCCACATACGTCACGTTCAGTCACCGTACCTTCACTACAAGTCATAGAAATAGACCACAACGACTCAGCGCAACCTGTAGAGTTCAATATATCTTTTCATGCCGTTGTCTAAACGACAAAAAAAGTGTCTGTTTGTATCAGACACTTCATCTTTAATCATCCTGTATGCACGTGGTCGTATGAATAATGATACGACTCCTTTTTTGTACGAATTAATAGGAAGAATAATGTTAAAGGGCCGATGCGACCTAAAAACATGACAAGACAAATTATGATTTCACCGACAGGGCTTAGGTCACTAGTAATGCCTAATGATAGTCCAACGGTTCCGAACGCTGAAACAGTTTCGAATAGCAGCGGCAGGAAGGGCATTTTTTCTGTAATGGTCAATAAAAATAAAGCGACAAAGATTACACCAGAGCTTACAGCTGCAACAGCCATGGACCGAAAGATGATTTCTGTTTTGATCGTCCGATTGAACATATGTGGTTCGCTAATACCTTTAAAATAAGAAAGAGTAGTTAATAAGATAATGATAAATGTTGTTAGTTTAATACCGGAAGCGGTTGATGCGCTACCTCCTCCGATGAACATCAGCAAAAGAGTCAGTAGTAATGAGGATTCTTCCATATCTCCCATTGCGACCATATTGAAACCAGCTGTTCTTGGGGATACAGCTTGGAAGTAAGACGTCCATACTTTATCCAAAAAACTCAGTTCCCCGATGGTTTTATAGTTATGGAATTCCATGATGAGCAAGAATAGCGTAGCCATCGTGTTCAATATGAGTGTGCCATAAATCATGATTTTTGTATGAAGTGTCCATTGTCGAATCGATTTCTTTTGTATAACATCCATTACTACGACAAACCCGATGCCACCGATGACGAATAATGCGGATAAGATGATAATGACCTCTGGATTACCAGCGAACGGCATGAGATTATCGGGGAACAGTGAAAACCCAGCATTATTAAATGCGGAGACAACATGAAATACACTGTAGTATAAGCCATCTTTCCATCCGAATTCAGGTACCCAAAAGATTGATAACGCAATAAACGCAATGCCTTCTGAGATAAAGACAAACAGAAGAATTTCACGAAGGAATTTAACGGTACCTCCTATGGACCGGTAACTAAACGTTTCTTGAATGAAGATACGGTTTTTCATACCTACCTTTCTTCCAAGAATGATGAGTATGGCTACGGCGAAAGCCATTAAGCCTACTCCACCAATTTGAATTAGCAGTAGCAGTACGACTTCTCCAAATACAGTGAGTGTGGAAGAGATATCAATTACACTCAATCCTGTCACGGTTGTAGCGGAAGTAGCTGTGAAAAGGGCATTTACCCAAGTAATCGGTACTTTTGTTGCGAAAGGTAATTTTAGAAGCAACGTACCGATTAAGATAGTGAATAAAAAAGATAAAGCGATTAAAGCAGGTGGAGATAGGTGCTTTTTTCTACGCTTAGTTATTTTCATCCTCACTCATCTCCTGTTATGTACGAATGTATAACATGATTATCTCTATATACAGAGTATTGATTATTCTTATAACAATGCAATAGGTATATAGAACTTTGGTTTGTAAAGAATAATCCATTCATCATAATATTAAAGGAAAAGTCCACACGATCGTAAATCCACTATGGATAGGAGATAAAAACGATATGAATAAACCTTTCATTCCTCAGTTGGTCTATTTTGAACCGGGAACATCACCATTAGATAAACGAATGGAAGCAGCTGGAAAAGTGGCAATATCCGCTTGGTTTTATCGTTGCACCTATCTACTTACATGACGGGTGGGAAGACGGCTATCGTCATTTATTTGAACGTCTAGACGCTGAGTTACCAGAAGATGCACGGGTTGATATAACTTTCGAGTTAATTCAGCATCGTTTTACAAAGTCTGCGAAGAAAGTGATTGAAAAGAATTACCCCAAGACTAAACTGGAATTGGATGAAGAAAAACGTAGATATAAATGGGGTAAGTATGGAATTGGAAAATATATTTATCCGAAAGATGAAGAAGATCAAATTAAAGAAAAGCTGTACAATTATATAGATGAGTTCTTTCCGAATGCAAAGCTAGAGTACTTCACATAACTTTTGGATAGAAAAAAAGACTCGTAGCCTTTATAACATAAGCAACAAGCCTTCGTTTTAAGTTCACCGAAAATTGTGATATAGTGTTGGGTAAAGGAGTCGATAGTATTGAGTAGATGTACAATTGATCATACGCAAAATGATGTGGTGCAAAAGTTGATGGAACAGCAAGCGTTATTACCTGGTGAATTGGTGAAGCGTGGTGAACTGTTTTTGAGTAAGCCTTTGGGCCAGGAGACATTGAATGAAGTATTTCATCTATTAAAGAAATATGATTTGGTTACAGAAGAAGAAAGAATGAAGCGAAACGAGACGATGGAGCAGTTATTTAGATAAGTAAGAATTACTTACTATATATGTTTAATCACTGGACATCGTTAGCCAATAGGGAAATCGCTGATTCAAGCAACTGAATATCTTTTAAGATGAAAGTCTTTATGTCGGCGGGCGCAGTGTCGTATTCGTCTGTTAGAAGTTCAAGCTCACGAGTGAAGAGTAGATCCTCAGTAAAGTTAGTCATTATTGCAACCCTCCTCACTAGTCATTTTACCCGCCAAAGCAATGATGTAAACTGCATACAATTCAAATGTTTCATTTAGATGACATTTCGGTGACTAACTAATTTGGCTTGCACTGGTGACCAAGTTAGCAGGAATTCCTTGGTACGACTACGTCCGATTGCTAGTAGTTCTTCGATTTGTTCTTCACCTATATCAAATTGCGTTGCGCTATAATTTTCTACTGGGATGAAAACTATACTTTTTTCATGTGTACGCGAAATATACTTTTCGTCATGTGCATTTTTCATCGTGGAGAATAAGGCTTCGAATAATTGTAATGCATTATGAATGGAGCGCCCTGGTACTTCTTCTTGACTGCGACTTAGCTTAAGTCCAATTAAAGGATATTTTTTTGTTTGTGGTACATTATCGAAAATCCACATCGGAAAATTGCTAAGTATACCACCATCCACGACTATAGTTCCTTTTGGTGCATCCAATCGAACAGGTTCAAAAAAGTAAGGAATGCCGCAACTCATACGTAATGCTTTTGCGATAGAAAATTTGTCTGGATCGTAGCCGTAGTCCTCAAGATCATCAGGTAACACCATCATTTTGCCGTTCGTTAAATCGGAGGCAACTAATTTTAAAGAACCTTTCGGAAGGTCGCCAAAGGCATAGCATCCTTTTCTCGCAAGTTTATCAAAGAACCAACCCTCAAGTGCTTTTCCTTTATATAACCCCATCCTCCAATACAGAGTGACCCATTTCATGAATGAAAATGGCAGTAATGTCTTGCGAGGATCAAGTAGCAATTGGAAATCTTCTTCAGCTAACATGACTTCAATTTCATCTGCTGTATAGCCGGCAGCCAAGAAGCTTGCTACTATTGCACCTGCACTCGTTCCTGCAACATTCTCAAAGTGGTACCCTAGTTTTTCTAACTCTTGAACAGCACCTACTAATGCAAATCCTTTTAATCCGCCGCCTGAAAAAACGCCATTAATTTGCATACGATCCCTGCTTTCATTTGTAGTGGTCTTCTAATTTAGAGTCTAGAGAGCCAAAATAGAACTGTCTTAAAAGAATTGCCTAATGAAAATGCATGAAAAGTCTCTTTTGGTGAACTATAATAGGGAGTCTATACATAGTTGTCGTGGATTCAATGATCTATAGAGGAGGTGTGTGCATTGAGTGGTTTTATGCGGTTTGCATTGGCGTTAGTCATTATCGGGGCATTAAATTGGGGATTAATCGGATTTTTTAACTTTGATTTAGTTGCAACTGCATTCGGAGGACAAAATACAACCCTCGCGAAGATTGTCTATGCTGTTGTAGGGCTGAGTGGATTGGCGACAATTGCTCTTTTATTCAAAACAAATGAAGAAATTGTCACTGATGTCGAAAGGGAAGAAGAACCTAGTGATCGCTTTGATCGGATTCGAAATGTGAATTACAATACAGAATTCGGCGAGGAACTAGATTTTAAGAAAAAGCGTAAAGAAGTAAAAGAACCAATTGAAAAGGATAAGTTGTGATAGAAAAGGTAGGCGGGAATGTCTTACGTTACATTCCTGTCTACCTTTTTATACGTTTCTTTTGATAAAGCTAACGTGCCGACCTGCTTGTTTGTCCTCTCGATAAGAAAAACCATCTGGACTTTGGAACGTGCACGTACGATCAATTGTAATATTTGCAGCGGGAATTCCAGCCAATTCACATTGTCGTTTTACTGTTAGTTGATTGTCGATATGATATTTGTTTGTTGCTTCATTGTAGCGGATGAATTCTTCTGCATAACCGAGTGAATGAAACTTTTTAAAGACATCTTCATCAACTTCAAACTTTTCTTGACTAAGTGCTGCACCGATTTGTACGTGCATATGGCGCAAGTCACAGCTCTCAACTTCTCGTAGGTGGCGTAGAAGTTTCGGTGTGATTTCTTTCACGGTTCCTTGCCACCCTGAATGAATAACTCCGATAAGTTCGTCAGCATGAAAAATTACCGGTACACAATCCGCGGTCATACTGCATAGCACAATGTTCGGTTCAAACGTGTAGAGCGCATCCGTATCTACAAGTGCAGATTCTTGTTCGAACACACCTTTGCCGCGGTCTAGATCCGTCACGCGGTGAAAGTTTGCACTATGTGTTTGATTGGCAAATACAAAATCTTCAGGCTTACTTTGTAGGAAACTAGCCAATAGTTTTCGGTTGCCGATTACTTGTTCGGCAGAAGTACATGCGTGAAGCGCCATATTATAGCACTCCGGCTCATTACAATCTTTCATCGTCATGCCTGAGAGAATTTGGTCATGGTCGTGATAGATAATTGTTTTCATAGCTCTTGATCCGCGTTTAGTAACATTTGAGTTAGAATTTGGGCTCCGTATACTAATGCTTCTGTATTGAATGACATTTGTGGATGATGCAGTCCTGGTTTCAAATCGCAGCCCAGACCAATCATTGTTGCGGGGATGTCAGGCGTTTTCCACGTGTAGAAATGGAAGTCTTCCGCACCTTGTGAAATACAAGGACCATCGATATTCTCTTCTCCCAACACAGAACCAATGGCTTGCTCTGCCAATTGGACTGCAACTTTGCTTTCAGTAGCGGCAGGGGAATAGCCTTCTTCTTCATACGTAATTTCCGTCTCTGTCAATTCACCGACATTGTCGATAATGTGACGAGCCTTTTCAAGTAGCGCATCCATCGTTTCATTTGATTCTGCACGAACATCCAATGTGAAACGTGCACTTTCTGGAATTGAATTACTCGTTTCACCACCATGGAGCTCGGTGATTTTAATAGAGAATTTTTTATTGCCTGGCAGGCGGATTTGCCGTAATGCTTGAATAAGGAAACTAGCTGCTTCAATTGGATTATTACCTTCTTCAGGTCGAGCTGCGTGTGCAGGTGTTCCAATAATCGAACCGATAATTGTGGCGGATGAACCGTGTAAAATGACGGGTGCAGCTTTACCAAACGGAACTTCTATATGCGGTCGAACATGAATGCCTCCTAAAAATATTACGTTTTCTAGAACGCCTTCCTCCATCATTTGCAGAGCACCTTCTGCAACTTCTTCCGCTGGTTGGAAAACGAATCTCAACGTATGTTGTGGACTAGACTCACTTAGTGCCAATGCCGTGTACAAGGCCATCGTACTGTGTGCATCGTGTCCGCATGAATGGTTCGCTTTCACTACGCCATCTATTTCTTGAACCAATGCATCCATATCGGCACGTAGCGCAATGACACCTTCTTTTTCACCAGGTATTTCAGCAATGAATCCATAATGATCGGTATACGTAGTGACTTGCAAACCAGCTGCAGCTAATTTTTCTTGTAAATAGCGGGAGGTCTGCCGTTCTTCCCGACTAGGTTCAGCGATAGCATGTAGTTCTGAATAGGTTTGAACAATTTGTTGTTTATGTTCTTTAATGAATTCAATTGGATTATTCATTCGAAAAACCTCCGCTGTTATCAGTTTCCGACAGAAGACTCCCTCTTCAATCATGTGAAGGGCAGAGCCCGATGATAAGAGGGAGATGAATGTCGGTTGTCTGTAGACAAAACAGTTTCTGTAATGACAGAATGAGAACGTGTATTCCCGTATGAAATGATGTGAAGTAATGTTGGTCAACAAAGCATATAAGTTTCGGATCTATCCAAACAAAGAACAAGAAGTTTTAATTGATGATGTATTCATTGTTCAAATCGATGAATGAAGAGTTATATAAAATGAAATAAAAAGGGCACACGCGAATCCAAATACGTGTGCTTTTTACTATTATTGTGCTGTTTGACCGCCATCTACGGCTAGATTAACCCCTGTGATGTACGATGCTTTGTCTGAGCATAGCCAAACTGCTGCTTGTGCTTGTTCTTCAGGGCGTCCCATGCGTCCTAGTGGAATACTGTTTTCCATGAACTTCGCTTGTTCAGGTACTTCTTTTGCCCAATGTTCAACGGCAGGTGTCAATGTCATGCCCGGACAGATGGAGTTAACGCGGATGCCTTTTTTACCGTATTCGAGTGCGACAGATTTTGTCATGCCATTAACAGCCCATTTTGCGGCGCTGTATGTTGCTAGGTTTTCAGAACCTAATAAGCCAGAAGTGGATGCTGTATTAACGATAGCACCGCCACCAGACTCTAGCATGGCGGGAATTTGATGTTTTAAGGATAAGTATAGACTTGTTTGGGTAATTTGGATGCAACGATCCCAGTCTGCTGTATTAGTTTCTGCAATCGGTTTAGAGGGTGCACCGATTCCGGCATTATTATGTGCCCAATCTAAGCGCCCATAATGTTCAACAGTTTGCTTCACTAAGTCAATGATTTCCTGCTCTTCTGCTACGTTACATTTGATAAAGATTGCGTCTCCGCCTTGTTCCTTCACTAGACGAACGGTTTCATTACCTGCTTCTTCATTAATATCCGAAACGACAACTTTTGCTCCTTCCTCTGCAAACGCAAGTGCGCTTTCTCGACCAATACCACTACCCGCTGCTGTAATAATGCCTACTTTATCTTGCATTAATTTGCCCATTAATAGTTACCTCCTTTAGTGTTACTAGTATTGTTCTACACCTATTGCCAAAATCCTTCTGATTACGAAATACTTTTGACCGAACTACCAAGCATGTTATGATCAAGTTGAATTTTGAGAATGGGAGGATGTCCAATGACTATCGAAGAACGACTACAAGACCTTGGAATTGAATTGCCTGCACCGTCAAGTCCAATGGCGAATTATGAGATGACAGCGCAACTTGGCAATGCCTTATATACGTCTGGTGCTGGTTATATGCGTGCAGGAAAACCGATGATTACAGGGAAACTAGGTGATACCGTTTCCGTGGAAGAAGGTTACAATGCGGCGCGTGAAACGGCACTGCAATTGATGAGCAATCTACAAGCGGAACTCGGTTCATTAGATCGAATTAAAAGCTTTGTGAAAATACTTGGCTTTGTCAATTCAACAGATGACTTTATACGTCAGCCGGAAGTAATCAATGGGGCATCTGATATTATTATTGAAGTGTTTGGCGACAAGGGAAAACATGCGCGGTCTGCAATTGGCGTTAATACATTACCATTTGATATACCTGTAGAAATTGAGTTGATCGTGGAAGTAAAGGATTGAGGGAGAACTAGCCTATTTACAAGAGGCTAGTTTTTCTTTTACTGAGGCAATTATGTGCGTAGGGTGGTAAAATGAGTTATTACGTTTATATCGAAACGAATGAAAAGGAATAGGTGTACAACATGAGTTTATTAACAGTAAAAAATATTAGCCACGGTTTTGGCGATCGAGCAATTTTTGATGATGTATCATTTCGTTTATTATCAGGTGAACATATCGGGTTAATAGGTGCAAATGGTGAAGGAAAGTCTACGTTTATGAATATCATTACACATAAACTGGAACCAGATGCTGGCACAGTGACTTGGTCGAAGCGTGTCCGTGTCGGTTATTTGGATCAGCATGCATCGTTAAAACAGGGAATGTCTATTCGTGATGTGTTACGCACAGCGTTTCAGTACTTATACGATATGGAAACAGAATTGAACAATCTATTTGCGAAGATGGGTGAAGTAGAGCCTGATGAACTGGAAAGTCTGTTAGAAGAGACAGGACAAATTCAAGATTCCCTAGAGCAAAGCGGATTTTATATGATTGATGCCAAAGTAGAAGAGGTCGCAAACGGTCTAGGGTTGAATGAATTCGGACTGGATACAGAGGTTAATGATCTAAGCGGTGGGCAACGTACGAAAGTATTGCTTGCGAAACTACTACTCGAAAAGCCTGATATATTGTTGTTGGATGAGCCAACGAACTATTTGGATGTTGAGCATATCGAATGGCTACGCACGTATTTGCAGGAGTATCCGGGTGCATTCATTTTGATTTCGCATGATATTCCGTTTTTGAATAGTGTCATTAATTTAATTAATCATATGGAAAATCAACAAATCACTCGCTACCCAGGTGACTATGATGAGTTTTTACGCGTTCATGAGATGAAGAAGCAACAAGCGGAGTCTGCATATAAAAAGCAACAGAAAGAAATTGCAAACTTAAAGGATTTTGTTGCACGTAATAAAGCCAATGCTGCGACTAGCCGTATGGCGATGTCCCGACAGAAGAAGCTTGATAAAATGGATATTATTGAAATAGATTCGGAAAAACCGAAACCACATTTTGATTTCAAAACAGCAAAAACTCCCGGGAAATATTTATTTGAAACGAAGGATCTTGTAATCGGTTATGAAGAACCACTTTCAAAACCACTCAACTTAGTTATGGAGCGAGGACAAAAGATTGCTTTGGCAGGAGCTAATGGGATTGGGAAAACTACTTTGCTAAAAAGCATCCTTGGTGAAATTCCTGCCCTTTCAGGAAAAGTGGAACAAGGTGAACATCTATCGATTGGATACTTCGAACAAGAAATGAAAGCAGATACAGATAACACGTGTCTTGAAGAAATCTGGGCTGAGTTTCCACATTTCGCACAGTATGAAGTGCGAGCTGCATTGGCGCGTGTCGGATTGACTACGAAGCATATCGAAAGTAAAGTGAAAGTTCTGAGTGGGGGAGAACGTGCAAAGGTGCGCCTATGTAAACTCGTTAACTCAGAAACCAACTTATTAGTATTGGATGAGCCAACCAACCACCTCGACTTTGATGCGAAAGAAGAGCTTAAACGTGCGTTGAAAGAGTATAAAGGTAGCATCCTTCTCATCTCACACGAACCAGATTTTTACGAAGGTGTCGTAACAACTATTTGGAACGGTGAATCTTGGACGACGAAAAAGTTCTAACTTGTTCCACGTGAAACAAAAACTCCAACCGAGTGTCGGTTGGAGTTTTTGTTGTTCAGTAATGCTTCCGTGGTCTGACTTTTTCGATGAGTTCTTCATAAGATAGACGAATAGTTCTACACTTTTAGGGGGACAGTATAATGTGTTCCGTCACTTGTGAAACATTTCCATGAACTTCTTAAGTGCGAATGAATGATAACTGTCTTTTTTTGTTACGATGCCGAGTTTCCACAATAGCGGAGGTTCTTCTAACGGGACTATTTTAATCTGGTCATTGGAGAATTTTTCGGAAATAGATTGAGGCAATAATGTAATTCCTAGTTTCGCTGCCACGAGTTCAATGATTAAATCCCATTGGGAACTTTCATAAGAGATCATTGGGTTGAAGCCTACTTCTTTGCAAGCACCAATAATATAACGGTGCAATGTAAAGCTCTTGGAAAATAGAATAAGCTTTTCGTCTTTTAAGTCGGATAGCTTAACAGCATCTCTCGTTGCAAACGGATGGTCACGATGAACGAAAACGAAGAACTTATCGGATATAAACGGTTGGACATTGAAGATTTCTGTATCAGTTGGTAAGACGATAATACCAGCGTCAATCTGTCCTTTATCTACGAGGTCTTCGACTACTTTTGCACCGTGCTCGTGTAATTCAATCGTTATATTGGGATAATTAGATTGTAGGTTTTTAGCAATCTGAGGGAAGAAAAGAGTACCGATTAATGGTGGCATGCCGATTTTGATCTCACCCGCTACGCCTTCTACGAGATCCTCCAATAAAGTAGGAAGTTCCGCTACTAAATTAAGTATTTGCTGTCCTTGTGAATAGACAATATTTCCTGCGTCTGTAAGTTTTAAGTTACGGGTAGAACGATTAAAGAGTGTAATATTCAGTTCTTCTTCAAGTTTTTTAACAGATTTACTTAATGAAGGTTGGGACATATACGTATGTTCCGCAGCCTTCGTAAAACTTAAATGATTGGCTACTTCGATAAAAGCATTAAAGTCTTTGAGATCCATACGAATCAACCTTCCACTTCATTTATTCTAAAGAAGAATACTATTCATTCCTTATATTCATTTTACATATAAGTCAGAACTATGTAAACTATTACTAAAGAGTTGGAGGAGGTTACGGTATGAGCAAAGTATATGATTCATTCGTGAAAGCGGTTTCGGATGTTCAAGACGGCAGTACGATTATCGTTGGTGGGTTCGGGTTATGCGGTATTCCAGAAAAGTCTATAGAAGCATTACGTGAAAGTGGCGTTAAAGATTTAACGATTGCTAGTAACAACTGTGGTACGGATGACCAAGGGCTAGGTATATTACTTGCCAATAAACAAATCAAAAAGATGATCGCTTCTTACGTTGGTGAGAATAAGATTTTCGAAAAGCAGTTTCTAAGTGGAGAATTGGAAGTCGAGTTGAGCCCTCAAGGAACACTGGCGGAAAGAATTAGAGCAGGTGGCGCAGGTATTCCTGGATTCTATACAGCAACGGGCGTTGGAACACCGATTGCAGAAGGTAAAGAAACGAAAGAGTTTAACGGTAAGACTTACTTGCTTGAGGAAGGAATTGTTGGGGACTTTGCTCTTGTAAAAGCTTGGAAGGCCGACACACTTGGCAACTTAGTGTATCGCAAAACGGCTAGAAACTTTAATCCACTTGCAGCAATGGCAGGCAAAATAACCATTGCAGAAGTGGAAGAGATTGTAGAAGCAGGCGAACTAAAGCCTGAAGAAATTGATACACCAGGTGTTTATGTGCAACGTGTTTTACTTGGAACGGACTATGTAAAGCCGATTGAACGCTTAACAGTTAGAAAAGCGTAAAAAGGGGAGATGACAACAATGGATACTCGATTAACAATCGTTAAACGTGCGGTAAAGGAAATACAAGATGGTATGAACGTAAATCTTGGAATCGGCATGCCGACACTTGTGGCAAATGAAATTCCTGCAGACGTCAACGTATTATTGCAATCGGAAAACGGACTGCTCGGTATTGGACCGTATCCGGTTGAAGGTCAAGAAGACGCGGATTTAATCAATGCAGGAAAAGAAACCATCACAACAGTACCGGGATCTTCATTCTTTGATAGTGCAGAGTCATTTGCGATGATCCGTGGCGGACATATCGACTTGGCGATTCTAGGCGGTATGGAAGTTTCTGAAAAAGGAGACTTAGCTAACTGGATGATTCCGGGGAAAATGGTCAAGGGAATGGGCGGCGCTATGGACTTAGTAGTAGGCGCTAAACGTGTTGTTGTAATCATGGATCATGTTAGTAAGCATGGTGAATCAAAAGTGAAGAAGACATGTGGGCTGCCTTTAACGGGTCTAGGCGTTGTCGATAGTGTTTGATTTCACGGATGAAGGTATGGTACTTGTGGAAACATCTCCAGGCGTTACTGTAGAAGAAGTGAAAGAAAAGACGGAAGCATCTTTTACAATTTCACCTAATTTTACAGCGAATTAATTTTTGACGATATCCTAACTTCAGGGTATCGTCTTTTTAACATAATGGGGTTAATTTGGAGGTTGTTTTATGGAAAAAATAGCGGTAATAGGATGCGGAACGATGGGACACTCTATCGCGTTAAGTGCTGCATGGGCTGGATTTGATGTGATGATGTATGGGATTTCTGATGAAGAACTGGAACGCGCTTTTGACAGTATCGAAAATAAGTTACACGTGCTGATGGCTAACGACTTGCTGACAAGCGATGATTTACTGACGGTCCGTGACCGAGTAACGACGGTAACGACGATTGAAAGAGCGGTAAAAGATGCGACCTTCGTGATCGAAGCCGTACCTGAGCGTTTAGACTTGAAGCAACAAGTCTTCAAACAATTGGATAGTCTTTGCGATCCGACAGTTATTTTAGCAAGTAATACATCAGCCATTAGTCCAACCGATATTGCAGCGGAAACAAAAAATCCAGAACGAACGGTCATCACACACTTTTGGCATCCGGCGCATTTGATCCCATTAGTTGAGGTGGTTCGTGGTGAAAAAACAAGTGATAAGACAGTAGAACGATCGATGGCATTAATGAACGATCTGAATAAAAAGCCAATCGAATTAAAAAAAGAAGCACCTGGCTTTGTAGGTAATCGTTTGCAGTTTGCTTTATTACGTGAAGCGCAGCACATCCTGGAAGAAGGAATTGCTTCCAAAGAAGATATTGACGCTGCGGTACTCTATAGTATCGGTAGAAGATTATCTGTTACCGGTCCATTTTTATCGGCGGATATGGGTGGTTTAGACGTCTTTAAGGAAATTTCTAATTATCTATATAAAGATCTATCGACGGCAAAACTATCCGCATCTAGTATGGATGAGTTAGTAGAATCAGGCAAACTTGGTAGTAAAACAGGTGAAGGTTATTATGAATGGAGCCCTGATTTTACTGAAGAGATGAATACTGCGAGAGAAAAAGAATTGATTCGTTATGTAAAACAAGATAGAGGACTATGATGAAAAATGCCAGAATTCCCGACTAAACTGGGGGACTCTGGCATTTTTTCATGTACTTCAAACGTACAATCCTAAAAGCGGTTTACTATCCGCGGACTCACATCGCCGCAACTACCAACCAAAAAACATGGACGAACATCACCACAATATAAAGAAACAAAGCAGTTGTCAGTGATACACGTAGCCAAATGCCCGACTTACTGATTGTAACGATATATAGAAGTAGTAGTGGCAATCCTAATTTGACGATGTAAAACAGCGCAATACTCTGCTCGTATAAAAATGCGACCAACAGATTCGCTTCTTGTATATGCCCTGAACGAAGACCATAGTCCGTAAAAACAGCATCTAATACACATAAGCAAGCTAGTAAAAAACCTGCGTTCAATAATCTGTTTTGTTGAATGGGGAAGTCTTTTACAGTATTCATTTGTTTCGCTCCTAACATACGTTATAAATAGATAGGATGTGTTGGAAATGTCCATTTTATACAATGAAATGAATTCATTGACGACTATTCTCCAACCTTTTCTTGAAAGATGTGCGGCATACAGCCAAACATCTTTTTTCACGTAGAGTTGCATTTATCTACTAGAAGGAGTATAGTACATTACAACAGTAATGTACTGGGTAACCTGAAGGTGGTGAAGCTCTTGTTGGAGATTGACGGAGAGAAACCAATTTATTTACAGATCGCAGAATGGTTGGAGAAAGAAATTATTGACGGTACGCTGAAAGCCGATGACAAGGTGTATTCGCAATACCAGTTAGCGGAGCTTTTTAATATTAATCCGGCAACTGCTGGGAAGGGGCTGACGATTTTGTTAGATGCGGAACTTATTTATAAAAAGCGCGGACTTGGAACGTTTGTATCATCGAATGCACGGGAGAAGTTGCTAGAGAAACGCAAAGATTTTACACTTCGTCGCTTAGTCCGAGAGTTGCTTGATGAAGCAAAATTACTTGGGATAGAAGAACAGCAACTTATCCGATTAATCGAGTCAGAGCGAAAGGGGAGGGCATGATGGAAGTCATTACGTTACGGGATGTTACAAAAAAGTATCGATCATTCAAAGTGCTCGACCAAATCACGCTAGATATTCGTAGAAATGTTATTACAGGCGTGGTCGGAAGAAATGGAGCGGGTAAGACGACGCTCATGAAAATGATTGCTGGTTTCACGAAAGAAACAAGCGGTGAGTTACGTGTGTTTGGTGAACGACCTTTTAATAGTCTTACTGTGTCTGCGAATATGATTTTTGTTGACGATAGGATGGGCTTTCCGGACGCTTTTAAACTTGAGGATATTTTAATAGAGTGTGATAGGTTTTATGAAAATTGGGATGATGAACTAGCTAAGCGGTTATTGGAATATTTTCAGCTTCCTCTAACGTTTAAGCATCGTGTGCTGTCCAAAGGGAAGCGTAGTACGTTCAATGCAGTGATTGGAATTGCATCGAGATGTCCATTGACGATGTTCGATGAGCCGATTACGGGAATGGACGCAGCAGCACGCAAAGATTTCTACAGGGCGTTGCTGAAAGATTATATTGCGCATCCACGAACGATTTTATTATCAAGTCACCATATGGAAGAAATGGAGGACTTGTTAGAAGATATTTTATTGATTGATGGGAAAGGTGTTGGGTTTCACGGCCCAATAATAGATTTACAGGAGAAGTTTTTATCACTGCAAGGTAAAGCAAACGCGCTCGAAACATATGCCACCCGATATGCGATCATTCATCGTTCCATGGCGGGTCCGTTGACAGAGTGGATTGTCGATAATGAGTATTCAGAAGCAGAATTGAATGAATTGAGGCAAGCAGGAATCCGTGTAGCGGGAGTTACAGCAAGCGATGCCTATTTAGCGATGACGGGGCAGGCGGGAGGAGGGGTCGATGATGTTTTCAACGCAATGGAGCGTCAATGAGTTAGCGAAGCGTCAGTTTTTATTCAAATTAAATGGAAATGGGTCTATCTTTTCTGTACTGATCGTATTGCAGATCATTGGCACGGTCTTAATGGGTGGCTCAGCGACTTCCACATCCACATCCACGTATACGGAAGAGACAAATATACTATCATTTAACTTTTCAGCGATTTCAAATGATGGTCAAGTAGGATTGACGTTGTTTTGGGCATTTATTATAGGATTTGTTCTGACATCGCCTGCGCAGCGCAATGAATCATTTACATTTGTAACAAACCGTTTGACCTTTCAGCTCGCAAATTTCTACTTCTTCTGTACAGCCGCACTTTTTGGTGGCGTGACAACCGTTTTACTTGGATCAGTTATGAAAATATTTGCGATGTTTAATGTCAATACTGTGATGCAAACGAATGGGTTACTGTCTTCGCCACTCGATTTCTTTTCACAAATTTTTGTGATGACTGCTTATACACTGCTTTTAATGTTGGTAGGTTACACACTAGGTTCATTTATTCAGTTCAGTAAATTGTTTATTATGCTGTTTGCGCTAGTCTATATTGTTTTTACACAAACGACATTCTTTACAATAGGTGGAAAAAATATTGATTTACTGCACTTTTTTTATGGAGAGACGTCGATTCTATTATTCACATTGAAAATCTTACTGGCAGTTGCGGTGTTGTTCGGTGCTAGCTTTTGGGTGACGAATCGTTTGGAGGTGAGAAACCCATGATGATTTTTGCAGTAGGAGCAACTATTGTACTATTAATGGTTATTGTAGTCCTTATGCTAGTAGTAAAAAATGCAGGGCGTCTGGGCATAAATAAGATATTTCATCGCAAATTTATTATTGGTTATCTTATCTTACTCTTGATTTTTCTAATTATTGCTGAAGTTATGGAACGAAACTATGAGTTTGAGCAGTTATCGATTGTCGAAGGAGAGCAGTATGGATTTGATGTGAGAAATGCGGTTGAAAAGGGTTTACCTATTCCGCAGCGGCTCATTGCGACAAAGAGAACACATGAAGTAGAAGAGAATTTTTCAATACCGAAATTTCCTGATAATGCTATTATTTTGATTGAGAGAACAACAGATAAAAGTAATCTTATAGAAGAGACCGTGTATAGACCTGAAATGTTGGTGGAGTTTGGTGGCTTTGATAGCAGGAACTATGACGGCTTGGGTGGCACGTATTATGATGTGTCAGACAAGATACAAGTTGAATTACCTGTTTGGGACAGTCGTTCTATGTACGTACCTTTGCAACCATCAAATACTATACACTACACGTTTTATCATGACTCCAATATATTGACTCAATTTTCGGAAGGACGGAGGATTGGCTATAGTTATAGCTCAGGTTCAATGTCGGGCACGATGACGGTTCATTTGCGTATTCCTGAATCGATTGAGCTCCATCTTCCACAATCAGCGGATGAATTTGAGAACTATAGGATTGAAATATTATAATCGAAAAAACTGTAGACTACTCAATTAAGAGCATGATAATCCATCGCGTGCGCAGTCTTTACCGTCTACAGACTAAAACAGTCGCCAATAAACATATGCGGCTGTTTTTTTTTGGCCGAGAAATTTTCCGTCGAATAGAAAACGCTTACAAAATTTGCGTTGACAAACATTAAAGAAAACGCTTACTATATATTAAGCGACTATATAACGACGGTTTTGAATTATCTGAAAACGAACGGAGTGAACTCTGATGGAACAAACAGAAAAGCGGAATATAAGTATCTGGTGGGCGATCTTGCCACTTGTATTGATGATTTTAGTCATGATCATCACAGTAGTAAAACTTGAACAAGGTCCACATATGCCTTTGATTGTCGGAACTTCGCTGGCAGCTATTGTTGCATGGCGTCACGGCTTCTCATGGAAAGAAATTGAGGAAATGATGTATAAAGGGATTCGATTAGCTTTGCCGGCAGTCGTGATCATCATGCTAGTCGGTTTAGTGATTGGTTCTTGGATGGGCGGCGGAATCGTTGCGACGATGATTTTTTATGGTTTGAAAATTATTACGCCTTCCTGGTTTTTAGTAGCGATTGCTTTGATTTGTGCAATTGTTTCATTGGCTATTGGTAGTTCTTGGTCTACTATGGCGACAATCGGTGTGGCAGGCATGGGAATAGGTTTGAGTATGGGAATTCCTGCGGGTATGGTAGCGGGTGCTGTTATTTCAGGCGCTTACTTTGGAGATAAGATGTCACCTTTATCAGATACGACAAACCTCGCCGCGGGTTTGACGGGTACAGATTTATTCGATCATATTAAACATATGTTGTACACGACAGTTCCGGGATTGCTCATTGCACTTGGTGTGTTCGCATTCTTAGGGCGTAAGTTTGGAACAGGAGAAGCGGAGCTAACGTCTATTGCAAAAACATCTCAAGTGATGCAGGACAGTTTTATAATTTCACCATGGTTATTGCTCGTTCCGCTAGCAGTTATTTTGATGGTAGCGCTAAAAGTTCCAGCTGTACCAGCATTAATTATTGGGATTGTTCTTGGATTCGTGTCACATGTTACGCTTCAAGGCGGATCATTCGCGGATGCACTTGATGCATTGCAAAGTGGTTTTGCGATTGAGACGGGCAATCAGTTAGTCGATAAGCTGTTCAATGGCGGTGGGTTAGATTCAATGATGTATACAGTTTCAATGACGCTCGTTGCGATGACTTTCGGAGGAATTCTTGAGTATTCGGGAATGCTTCGTGCGATTATGAATCAGTTATTAAAGGTTGTGAAATCTACTTCTTCATTAATCATTTCAACAATTGGTGCTTGTGTTATGACAAATGCTACGTGCTCTGAACAGTATATATCCATTGTTGTGCCGTCAAGAATGTTCAGTAAAGCGTATAAAGACAAAGGTCTAAATTCTAAAAACTTATCTCGTGCGCTTGAGGATGGAGGAACTTTGACATCGGTGTTCATTCCTTGGAATACTTGTGGTGTCTTCATACTTGGGACGCTCGGAGTGAGTGTAGTAGAATACGGTCCATACGCCATATTGAACTTAGTTGTACCACTAATTTCGATTATCTACGCACTTACCGGTTTTACCATTGTGAAACTAACACCAGAAGAGCTAATGGAAATGAATGCGAGAGATGAACGGTTAGAAATGGAAGCACAACCCGAATAGTAGTTTTATACAAAGTGAAAAAAGAAAAGCACGGGCATCCGTTGCTTTTCTTTTTTAATAAATAGGCAAATGTAATTCGTAGAGTGCACGCGGTCTACCTTGTGCATAGGTCATTTCTTCACCAACAGTTTTAATCAATTCCTGATCAGTTAACTTTTTGATTGTTCGTTCTGCTGTTCTTCTCGAAACTTCTAAATAGCTTGCTAAGTCATTTGCTGTGAAGGAAGATGCTTGTCTAAATTGATTAAACTGAATTAGCTTAGAAATAACGGCTGGACTCAAAGAAGTTTTAGAACTAATATCAAGAAGTACAGGGTCTTCAAGCTTCATGGAAACAGCGGGTATGACAGTTGGCAAAGGTCCATGCAGTTGTTTCTTTTCGTCTAGCATGAAAACTCCATGGTTATCTGATTGTCTTCCTAAATCTAGAGCACTGGCAGCATTTTCTCTCGCTTCCACAATCGTTTGTCCGCATCCGAATGCTAGGGAAGCTATAGGGGACAGCGAGTGGATCAACTGTATAAATTTTTCGGTTTGTAAAGCAAATTCAATTGTACCGAGTGTGGTGTACAATTGGAATGCATCTTCTTCTTGCATAGATTGTGCATGCAAATGTGAAGCTAGTTGTTCTACTGTTTCATGATTGAACGAATCGGGCTGGTGGACTTTTAATAAACCGACAGCAATTTTAGTCGCTTCGCTTCTTTGGAGTTGGGCTTGCTGCGCGGCATCTTCTAGTGCGCGTATAATATTGCTGACAGGGTCAATCATTCGAAAGGCTGGAATTCCGGCTGCTTGAAGTTGGTCATAAACAGCATGAACACTTGTAACAGCCATCTTTGTCCGTCCACTACGATAGTGTGCGATATGAAAATTTACGACAGCTTGTAAATCACTTGTAGTCGCCAGTTCGTGAATAGCAGGTTGCTCCATAATGGAGAGATGATCCATATCTTGTAGAACGTGTTCGATGTGAGTTCGTTCTTTACTATCAATAGAAAGTTCATGGATCGATAGGTTTTTTTCTGAAGCAAGGTATAATAGAGTGACAGCAATTGTATTTTCATTTTGCTGAAGATAGAATGAAGGAATAGATAACCTCTGTACTATTTTTTCAGCGGCTATATAAGGTAAGGAGCCGGAAAATAAAATGGCGTGACAAGGTTTTAACTTTTGAAGCAAGCTAGGTGCTTCACTAGGATGCTCGTAGCTGTAGCAGTGGATACGTATATCTTTAGGAAGCGTCATTGCTTCAGTACGCTGACAGAATGCCGTTGATCCAACGAGTGCAATAGTGACCTTCATGTAATCCCTCCTAACGTCATTAACGACTATTTAACGACAATCATACAACGGCAGTGAAGATTTGCCAATAAGAAAGGAAATATTAAATGAAAATTACGGAAATAGAAGTATTTGCAATTCGTCTACCACTATACGAACCGTTTGTTATTAGCTATGCAACATACGATGACATGCCATCTATCATCGTGAAATTGACGACAGATACAGGTCATATTGGTTACGGCGAATCCGTGGCTGACGACCATGTAACAGGTGAAAGTTGGGAAAGTACATTCGCTGTCATTCACCATACTCTCGCTCCACAATTAATCGGTGAAAATCCGAGTCAATTTGAAAAAATCCATGAAGTGATGGACAAAGCGATTTATGGTGTGCCTTCTGCCAAAGCCGCACTTGATATTGCTTGTTTTGATGTAGTCGGGAAAGCATATGGTGTCCCAGCGTATGATTTACTTGGCGGTCGCTATCACGAGAAGTTTCCGATTACGCATGTATTGAGCATTGCATCACCTGAACATATGGCACAAGAAGCTGCAGATCGTGTAGCGGAAGGTTATGATTCATTGAAGATGAAAGTTGGGACTGACGCGAAGGAAGATGTGAAGCGGATTCAAGCAGTGCGTGAACGCGTAGGAAAAGATATTGCAATTCGTGTGGACGTCAATCAAGGCTGGATCAATAGTGCGACAACATTACAGGCGATGAAGCAATTGGAAAGCTGTAATCTGGATTGGCTAGAACAACCGGTAAAAGCAGATGACATTGATGGGTTAGTAGAGACCAAATCGAAAACGTCCACACCGCTAATGGCAGATGAAGGGCTGAAAGGCGTACGTGAGATGCGTGAAATTATCGCTAAACGTGCTGCTGATAAAGTGAATATAAAGCTAATGAAATGTGGCGGAATGTATCCAGCAAATAAACTTGCGCATATGGCGGAGATGGCAGGTATCGAGTGCCAAGTGGGCTCAATGGTCGAATCCTCAATCGGTTCTGCTGCAGGTTTCCACGTAGCGTTCTCGAAAAAAGTCATAACAAGTGTCGAACTAACAGGCCCATTAAAATTTAGTAAAGACGTTGGTAATCTACACTATGATGTGCCGTTCATTCAGCTTAATGAAAAGCCTGGACTTGGTATTGACGTGGATGAAAAAGCACTTGAAGAGTTGACCGTGCGCAAAGAAAAGGTGACGGGATGATGAAGCAAGCACTACAGGCTAATCTTTCCTTGCTAACAGAAGAGCAGCTTCCAGAGATTATGGCGTTGCAAGAAACAGTAGTTGCCGTTCTTGAAAAACCAGAATTTCTCCAGCCATTAACAGAGGCAGATTATCTGTATATTCTTAAAGGTAATGGAATGATGGCAGGTGCATTCGTCGATGATAAACTCATCGCGTTTCGTGCTATGTTAGATCCAGGAGAAGATGACGAGCATTTAGGTGTTGATGCAGAGGTTCCGACAGAACAACTTACAAGCGTCCTATACTCTGAAATTACCGGAGTAGATCCAGCATTCAGAGGCAATGGTCTCCAAACGATTCTCGGAAAATGGCTGATGGAGCATGTAGATGCAGATCGCTATCGCTATATTTGCACAACCGTCGCACCGTATAACATACCGAGTTTAAAAGATAAATTTGCGCTTGGTTTACAAGTAGCTGCACTGAAAGTTAAGTATGGCAACAAACTACGCTATATTTTAATCAAAGATTTAGAAGCGTCTGTTCAGACTAAAGCGAAGCAAGAACAACGAGTGTTAATGAGTGACACGGAACAACAACAGCAACTACTTGCAGACGGTTGGATCGGTCAGCGCATGGAACAACTAGATACTGATTGGTACGTTGTGTACGTAAAGTGAGAGCTGGACTGATGAAATACATGGTGTTTACAATATCCCTTTTTAACACATACTATCGAGCGTATGGTGAAAATGACAGCAAGGGAGTGACCGCGTGTTTGAAGGATTTAAATTAATTGATCCACTTTTTGAAGATCAGGTACACGAACGTCATCAATTTTGTTTGACGATTATTGGTAACGAGTACACGGGAGTTATAGAAGGTGGAGAAATTTCTTGGTATCACCCACAGCCCCAGACGGTGTGAGTGGACAGCACGTGAAAGAGGTAGAAGCAAGTGTGATTGCACTAGCAAAACGACAGTAATACAATCCAATTAAAGAAAACTCGCGCCGATGCATACTGGCGCGAGTTTTGTATTGTAGAAGAACGTATCTTTAATCCGGCATGGTGTCTTGCCTGAAGACCGCATCATTGGCGTGGAAAGGGGTGGATGTCCGCACACCGCGATCCGCGAAGATGCCTCGATGAATTTCTCCGCAATAGATGAATTAATCAGCAAGCATCCAGATTTAGAGATGATTTTCGTGGAAAGTGGCGGGGATAACTTAGCTGCTACATTCAGTCCAGAACTCGTCGATTTTTCCATCTATATTATAGATGTGGCACAAGGCGAGAAAATCCCGCGTAAAGTTGGACAAGGAATGATCAAATCCGATTTATTTATCATTAACAAAACAGACTTGGCCCCTTACGTCGGTGCTATTTTGGAAGTAATGGAGGCTGACACGAAAGTGTTCCGTCGGGAGAAACCTTTTGTCTTTACGAATTTAAAGGATAATACTGGGCTCGATGAAGTGCTTCATTGGATCGAGGAGCATGTGTTGTTAAGAGGCTTGACCTAAATGGAGGAGTGGACGGGACTTCTTCAGTTGGCAGTGGAGGATCGTAGGGGCAAGACGATGCCGAAGAGTGTCTACTTCCAAGGCGCGTTCAAAGTAATGCACCCCATTTATCATTCCGCATCGGGTCAAGCGTGTTATTATTTGCTAAATCCAGGTGGGGGTTATGTAGGCGGGGATCGCTATCGGATGGATATTACGGCCGAAAAAGACTCGCGCCTAATGTTAACGACGCAATTGGCAACCAAAGTGTATCGAACAACTCGCAATCATGTCTATCAAGAAGGGAACTTTCATTTGAAGAAAGGTAGTTATCTAGAGTATTTGCCCGATGCCTTAATCGCTTATCAACAGACTCCACGAAGAGTTGATTACGTCAGACGATTGCAGAATTAGTATTTCCCGTTTACCCACAGTTGGCTTTACGGTACGAATATTAGCCAATCAAACACAAGTAGTTGAGCGAGTGATTGGGCAATGTCGTCGATTCGCTAGCAAGGAATGGTATAAGGAGAAGCCGAGTTTTTTGAGAAAATATTAAATAATCGAGATGTTTCCTTCGCGTCGTAGAGGGAACATTTTTATGTAGTGTTAGCATTTCAAGTGCCCATTCGCTAAAGATAGGGAAGTCTGTGATAAAATTAATGTATTACACTATGAAAGGTTGATATCCTTAATGCGAAATTCATCTGTAAAGCTTACCTCATTATCTTCAAAAGGAGGCTGCGGCTGTAAAATTGGGCCAGCGGATCTTGCTGAAGTACTATATACATTACCACCAGGTCTATCTGATCCAAATTTGCTCGTCGGTCTCGATACAAGCGATGATGCAGGCGTTTATAAAATTAACGACACGACAGCCATCGTTCAAACACTCGACTTTTTCACTCCGATCGTCAATGATCCATATGATTTTGGACAAGTAGCAGCAGCGAACGCAATCAGTGACGTCTACGCAATGGGCGGCAAGCCGATTACTGCTCTAAATATCGTAGCTTTCCCAATCCACACATTGGAGCGCAGTATATTGACGGAAATTCTTCGCGGTGCTGGCGATAAGTTGAAAGAAGCCGGTGCAGTACTCGTTGGTGGGCACTCGATTGACGATCAGGAACCTAAATTCGGTATGCAGGTTACAGGGACAGTACATCCTGATAAGATCCGAACGAATGCAGGTGCGAAGCCCGGTGACCGATTGATTTTAACGAAACCGATTGGCGTCGGCATTATGACGACTTCTTTGAAGAATGAATTATTGACGGAAGAAGAAGAAATCCGAGTCACAAAAGTAATGACTACACTGAATAAAAAAGCGTCTGAAGTGATGGACGACTATACCATTCACGCAGCGACAGACGTTACAGGCTTCGGTTTGCTTGGTCATGCATCTGAAATGGCTAAAGGAAGCGGCGTATGTTTGCGTATCGATAACGAAAAAGTACCGGTTCTACCACGTACGAGAGAATTGGCAGAAGCAGGTTCTGTACCAGGTGGAACGAAGAATAACTTTAAACACGTAAATGACATCGTTGATTATCCTGAATCGCTTGATCAAATTGGTCGATGGATTTTATGTGATGCAGTAACGTCCGGTGGCTTACTCGTTGCCGTCGCAGGCGATGAAGCGGAACGTCTCCTTACACAGTTGCGAGAAGAAGGCGTTGATGCACATATTATTGGGGAAGTTACAGACGAGCAAAACGGTCGCATAATCGTGCAGTAAATCAAGGAAAAGGGGAACAACATGGTACGGGATATTACATTAACGGACGCATTGGATCTACAGAAACAACACGGACAAACCTTAGTTGATGTACGCTCACCTAAAGAGTTTGCGGAAGCGACTATTCCAGGTAGCATTAATATACCGATCTTTACAGATGAGGAACGGGCTGAAGTAGGCACGCTCTATAAACAAGTGGGCAAGGAAGCGGCGATGGATCGTGGTTTGGTGATATTTTCACAGAAACTGCCCTCTTTTATCGCAGAGTTTAAGAAAATTGAGACGCCGATTACAGTGTTTTGCTGGCGTGGTGGTATGCGCAGTAAAACGGCTATGACGGTTCTAGAATTAATGGGCATTCGCTCGAGCCGAATTAGTGGGGGAATCCATACATATCGTCAATGGGTTATAGAACGCTTGAAGGAGCCATTTACACCTCAACTAATCGTGTTAAATGGCTATACTGGTAGCGGCAAAACAAAGATTCTTCATAAGTTGATGGACGATGGTTATCCTGTCATTGATTTAGAAGGAATGGCTGGACACCGAGGTTCGATTTTTGGACAGATAGGCGTCAAGCCAAATAATCAGAAAAGTTTCGAGTTGTTGCTTGCGGACAAGTTAGTGAAATATGCTAACGAACCATATGTCTTTATCGAAGGCGAAAGCAAGCGGATCGGACAAGTGCATATGCCGGAAAATATATTTAAGAAAAAAGAGCAAAGCCCACAATGGATTATTCAGTTGCCAATATCGGTCCGCGTAGAAGAAATTCTTTCTGAATATAATCCGGAAAAACGACCGGAACAGTTTTTGGAAGCTTATTCTCGCATTCGCAAACGTATTCACCAGCCGATCGCTGCACAAATTCAAAGTGATCTTGAAGCAGGACGTTTTGCGGAAGCTGTTGAACAATTGCTGATATATTATTATGATCCGCAATACGATTATACCGTCGCCCGCTTTGAGAAGTCTGGGGAGCATGTGATTGAAGTGGATACTGTGGAACAAGCATATGAAGCATGTGTGCAAAGGTATAAGGAATTGATGAAATAAATTATATAGGCTGTCGTGGACTCCTAGTGTGTTGAGGATCTGCGATGGCTTTTTTTAGTGGCTTCGCGCTCATAGACCTTGTTTTCGCGCTCATAGATCTCGGCCCCGCGCTCATAAACCTTGTCTCCGCGCTCATAGACCTTGTTCTCGCGCTCATAAACCTTGTTTTCGCGCTCATAGACCTTGTTTTCGCGCTCATAGACCTTGTTTTCGCGCTCATAGACCTTGTTTTCGCGCTCATAGACCTTGTTTTCGCGCTCATAGACCTTGTTTTCGCGCTCATAGACCTTGTTTTCGCG
>NZ_JAPMIW010000026.1:0-43805 GCF_033088395.1 Sporosarcina sp. GW1-11
CCTCCCGCCATGAGCCAACAAGCGAAAGGCGCGCTAGTTGTCTCATGGCTTCGGCCGACCCCGCAGTTGTGCCTACGCTAGTATGTACAGTGTAGTTTTAGTGGGCTTTGGCACTTACCGAATGAAACCTTTCAACTTCAATGTACTATGCTGCTTACTTCCCCTCACCAAACGAAGGCGCCTTACAAGCGGTAGGCGGAGCAATAAGACAGATAGGTGCTCTTCCTATCTGGCTTATTGTGGGAGCCATCCGCCAGCGCCGAAGTGGGTTCAGTGATGATCACTTTTCCACATACAGAAGCGTTTTGATGTGTCTTGAACAAACTGAATCACTAACCAACTTCAACGTACTATGCCACTTATTTACCTTCACGAAACGTAGGCGGAGCGATAAGACAGAGAGGCGATCTTCCTTTCTGGCTCATTGTGGGAGCCAGCCGCCAGCGCCGAAGTGGGTTCAGTGACGAATTACTTCACTACATGCAGAAACCTATTGATATGTCTAGAACTCACCAAATCCGTGACGAACACTCCCGCGCGTTTCCTCGAACAAAAAACCTACCCACGCAGTCGATATGTCTGACTTGGCGGCTAGGCTTGTGTTTTCAATCTACTGATCGATCGAATTTGCGTATGACTTTATATAGTTGCTCGGATTGAGTTTGTAGCTCAAGGGCTTTTTCGTTAGTTTGTTCTATAGAAGCAACTTGTTCTTCCGTGGCGGCCCGTACTTCTTCAGCGCCTGCTGATGTTTCCTCTGCGATGGAGGCGACTTCCATCGATTGTGCCGCTGTGTGCTCGATGGTTTCAAGTTGACGACTGACGATGTGTGAGATTTCTTCGACGGATTCAACGACGGCGTGAATGGTAACGGTCATGGATTCCACATTGGCATTTGTTTCGGTTGCTCGCTTTGCTTCTATCGAGGCTGTATTGACTTGGTTTTTCATTTCGGAAACGACTTTTTCGACATTCTCTTGGATGCTAATAACGAGTGTAGAGATCATTTGGACGGCTTTGGCGCTTTCGTCTGCTAAGTTGCGGACTTCTCCAGCGACTACAGCGAAACCTTTTCCGTGCTCCCCTGCTCGAGCTGCTTCGATGGAGGCGTTGAGCGCAAGTAAATTCGTCTGACCTGCGATACTGCCTACCAGTTCGACGATTTCACCGATTTTTTGTGCGTTGTCATCTAATTCGTGAATTGTTTCCAATGCTTGTTCACTTTGCGCTGTCATTTGATGAATACCTGTCAACACGGTTTGAAATACTTCCGTCGTTTTATGTAATTCGCGTAACATCGCTTTGGACTGCTCGGATGATTGACCCGCACGACTATTCACTTCCGTCGCCAGTTGCCGAACGTCCTCGATCGCTTGAACCGTTTCGCTAATTGCATTGGATGTAGCTTCCGCACCGCTTGAAATCTCTCCAATTGTGCGTGCAATTGCATCCGATTGACCTGAAGCTACAGCCGTTTCCTTCGTCAATGAATCCACGCATTTGACTGTCGTCTGAAAGTTGGATTCTATTTGTTCAATAATACTGCGTAAATTCCTAACAACTTGTTGAAATGCTAACGAGACGGAATGGATTTCATCAGACGAATTAGGCAATTGAATATCCGAACCAATCTTGCCATCCGCCACTTTCATCGCAGCTGTTTCAAGACGCTGTAATGGCTTAGTTAATATCACGCTAAATAGTGCAGCTAAAATTCCTGACCACATAACACCCATTGCATACGTTAGCAATTCAAAGACGAATGGCTGGACATTCGGGAAGAACGTTGGCTGTACCCAATTAATGAAGACTGCGCTTGTTGTATAGGTAATGACTGCTAGAATTACAACAAAAAATACGAGTTTTTTACGCAAACCTACTTTCCTCTTCACTTCTGTCATTATTTCCCTCCCGCGAGCTGTTGAATGACAGAGTGGATGAGTTCTGTCAGCTCATTGAATGTTTTGCGATATGTCGCTAGATCACCGCCGAATGGATCATGCACATCCGGACTAAAAGGTAACCCACTATACTCTTTTAACGTAAAAACTTTGTCTTTCATCTCTGGAAATGTACTATGTAGAAAATCTCGATGGCTCGCTGTCATCGTTAAGACTACATCTGCCCATTGCATGTCAGATCGTTTAAGTTCATTTGAAAACTCTTTGTATGACATTCCGGCTTCTGCCAACAACTGCGCGGAGTTGGCGGAGATCGGCAAGCCATCCATTGCATGAATTCCTGCAGATTTCGCCGTTATACCTGGCACATTCGAGTGATTCACTATCGCTTCAGCAATCGGACTTCTACATGTATTTCCTGTACAAATAAAGTAAATATTCATTTTCCTCACCTACTTTATAGAATAACGGATTTATAAGATAAAAGATATACTTTCCTTCAGATTATAAAGGACAATACACCTATAAAAATAAATATACCCCCTGTCAAATATCTAATATACTTTCCATTGATAAAATGAATACGTCCGGTTGATAACAAAGCGATACTAGAGAAGATGATAGAAAAGAAACCTGACGCTAGAATAAACAACCATTTATTTAACTGCATCATTCCGAATGTCACACTTACGGTAAATGCATCCAAACTTACAAGCAATGCCAAGAAAAACGGTGACATTCTCTTTATCATAGTTGGACGTTCTGCATCATCTAATAAAACATGCAAGCCAATCAAACCAAGCATAATACCTGATAAAGCCTGACTCCACCCCGCAAAATACTGCACGGCTAACTCGCCCATATAAAACCCAATAAGCGGTAACAGCATATTTAAAATCGTAGTCCATAACACAGTCATTAGTCTTCCACGACGTAGTTGAAGAACAGTGTAAATGATAAGGATATCAATTGTAGTAATAACTGCCGCTATGATTTCTATCAATGAGTAAGCCCCCTTGCCGTCCGCATCTATCTATCGTATGCGTACGCTTCAGGGGGCTATTCCTATTTTATTTCATTCCGTAAAACGTTTGCCGTCAGAGGCTTTGTCTAGTCGATTCATAACTGCCGCACCGATACCCGAAAGATCTGTTTCGATTGCTAAGATCATGTCAGCATCAGTCGCGTCACATTGACGAATCGCTTTGTACAGATTAGTCGCCATAGCTTCATGATTATCCATCGCTCCTGTTGAAAAGTACCAATCCGCTTTTTCTGTGTATAACTCATCCGGGCCAATGATCGCAGCGCGCTTTTTTTGTTGATGAATGGTGTCTAGCGCACGTTCTATAATGGCAGCGTCCGATTCAATAACGAATAGCGGTGCATCCGGTGCGTAATGTGTATATTTCATACCCGGCGCACGCGGTGTCTCGATAACATCATTCGGCTTTGTTGCTAAATGGACGGTACCAATCAATTCTTCTAACTGCTCTTTGACAATGCCACCCGGACGTAAAATTACTGGCGGCGTGACAGTGATATCTAGAACAGTTGATTCCACACCAATACCTGTTGCCCCACCATCTATAATCAATGGAACTCTTCCCATTAAATCATGATACACGTGTGCCGCTTCGGTTGGACTAGGTTTTCCACTGCGATTTGCACTGGGCGCGGCTAGAGGCAATTCTAGCTTTTGTAATAGTTGCAGCGCTACAGGATGATCAGGCATACGGATCGCAACTGTATGCATACCAGCAGTCACTGTTTCAGCAATGACTCCAGGCTTTTTTTCCATCACTAATGTCAACGGCCCCGGCCAAAATGCTTCCATTAGTGTGTTTGCTACTTCAGGTATTTCCGCAACGTACTGCGCGACATCTTCTTTTCTTCCAATATGTACAATCAATGGATTATCTGCCGGTCTACCCTTCGCTTCAAAGATTCGCTGTACAGCTTTCTCGTCAGTAGCGATAGCCCCTAGACCATAAACTGTTTCAGTCGGGAATGCAACAACTCCTCCTGAACGAAGGATATCCACAGCTTGTGCATATACCGCATCTTTATCAACGGGGTTATCCACCATTTTACTATATGTCTTCATGTGATCAACCCCTTTTTATACACATTCCACAAATTTTATCCACAAAAAATGTGGGTATCTTTATGAGAACCAAGACTTTATCCACTCCCAAATGAAAAATGTAACAGGTTCTTCTTCTGTTTCAACTACTGTTGCTTCCTCTGGAAAACAAACATTTGGGAACAATGCACACCACCAATTATCTCCCTTACCTTTACCAATTTTCAAAACGTACGCATCATACACACCTTGTTGTTGAATCGCAAAGCCGAATCTCTTCGGCGGAATCAATGCAGCACCATATTCAAACGTTACAGGTAATCCACTCGTTTGTTGTGTGGCAAGTTCGATAATTTTCGGCTCCAATAGCTGTAGCTTATCATTCATCTGTTGCGTCGTAGCTGAGTGACTTATCGCTTGTTCAAGTAAAGGTGCAATAGTTTCTTGAACTTGTTGTTTCACTTGCTGATCTGCTACCGTATTTGAGTTTGCTAGAATACGAAATTGCGTAGCTTCACTTGTAGGTACTTCCTGACTAAATAATAATAGCACCCCTTGAATTGCGAATAGTACAAGTGTAAATTCTATAAAAGCAACTAGTTTTGATGTTTTTGTCGGTTGTTGTGTAATCGGATAATCTTGTAACATGTCATCCCCTCCTGCAATCTATCATGACCCGCAGGAGGGAGTTTTATTCATCGAATCTCACAAAATATCATTCGATCTTTTTTGTTGATATCTTGTACGATATCCACTTTCGCTTCAGGAAAGGCTTTTTCAAGAAATTGTTGCACCGCTTTTCCTTGTTGATAACCAATTTCAAAACCGATGAGCGCCGGACGGTTCATCATAGGGGCTAGCCGTTCTGCCAGTCTGCGATAAAAGTATAGCCCGTCTTCTTCCGCAAATAAAGCCGACTCGGGTTCGAAGTCATAGACTGTAGCTGACATCTCTGTTTTTTCGTGCGCTGCGATATAGGGTGGATTAGATAAAATGATATCCCATGTTTGCTGTTCGAGTGGTTCTTCCATATCGCCTTGTAAAAATGTAATTTCTACTTCATTGCGCTCGGCATTTCGCTTCGCTACTTCAAGTGCGCGCTCACTAAAATCTGTGGCAGTTACTTGGGCGCTCGGACATTCTGTTTTAAATGCCACCGCAATCGCACCGCTACCTGTTCCAATATCCGCTACACGAATCGTTTCGTTACTAAACAATTTCTTCGCACGTTCCAATGCGTAGTGCACTAATTCTTCTGTCTCCGGACGCGGAATTAAGACATGTTCATTCACTTCAAATGAAAGACCATAAAATGATTCTTCACCTAGAATGTATTGAATCGGTTTCCCTGTCAGTAATTCTGTAATATAAGACCAAAAAAGTGTATCATGTTTAGAAGGCAGATGCTCGTTTAAGCTAGCGAGATAATTTGCTCGACTCTTCCCGGTTGCCGCAAGCATTGCCAATTCCGCCGTTCTAGGTTCCAATCCACGCGCTTCGAGCAGTTGCTTGGCACGTTGAACTGATTCAAAAATGGTTTCAGTCATTTTTGTCCAAACTTTCTAAGCGATGCGCTTGTTCTTCGATAATCAATGCATTAATGACTTCATCCAACTTCCCTTCAATCACCTGATCAAGCTTTTGGATCGTTAGACCAATTCGATGATCGGTCACGCGGTTTTGCGGGAAGTTATATGTGCGGATCCGTTCAGAACGATCGCCTGAACCGACAGCGCTTTTTCTTTTTTCATCGTACTCCGCTTGGGCTTCTTGCATGAATTTATCATTGACACGTGCACGTAATACTTTCATTGCTTTTTCTTTATTTTTGATTTGCGACTTTTCATCTTGAATGGATACTGTGATTCCCGTTGGCAAATGCGTTAATCTAACAGCAGACATCGTCGTGTTGACGGATTGTCCACCTGGGCCGGATGAAGCAAATGTATCGGTACGAATATCTTTTTCATGGATTTCGATTTCTACTTCTTCCGTTTCAGGTAAGCAGGCAACCGTCGCAGTAGATGTATGCGTGCGTCCACCAGATTCTGTTTCCGGTACACGTTGTACACGGTGCGCACCGTTCTCATACTTCAATTTCGAATACGCTCCCGTACCGTCAATCATGAAGATAATTTCTTTAAAACCTCCAAGCTCTGTTGGCGATGAATCTAATACTTCGACTTTCCAGTGATTTGATTCTGCATAACGTGTATACATACGATACAAACTCCCTGCGAATAATGCCGCTTCATCTCCACCCGCCGCACCACGAATCTCCATGATGACACTTTTATTGTCATTTGGATCTTTCGGGATAAGTAAAACTTTGAGTTGTTCTTCCAATGGTTCGATACGACCTTCTAGCTCATCAATTTCCATTTTGACAAGTTCCTTCATGTCCTCATCCAAATGTTCTTCCTGCATTTCCTTAGCTTGTTTATACTGCGCTTGAACTTCTTTATATTCCCGATATACTTCTACGGTTTCTTGAAGGTCAGATTGTTCTTTGGAATACGTGCGTAATTTGTCTAAGTCATTGACGATTTCGGGGTCGCTGAGTAGTTCATTGAGTCGATCATAACGATCTTCTACTGCTTGGAGTCTATCGAACATAATGATTTCACCTCTTCTATAATGTTGGGCTTTTCAATGATTTAAGGTATAGCAGAACCGCCTATCCTTTTATACTTGTGGATAGACGGCGTCGGTGTTATTTTACGTGCGCGCGAACAGGCACTTCATGGTGTAGTCGACAACGTGGTTCATAAGCTTCCGATGCACCAACAAGAATAATCGGGTCATCATAGCGAGCAGGTTGTCCATCGATTAATCGTTGCGTACGACTCGAAGGAGATCCACATACCGTACAAACCGCTTGCAACTTTGTAACATGTTCTGCAACGGCCATTAGTTGTGGCATCGGTCCAAAAGGCTCTCCTCTGAAATCTTGATCAAGCCCGGCGATAATTACACGGAATCCACGATCAGCTAGACTAATCGCAACTTTAAGTATTTCATCGTCAAAAAATTGAGCTTCATCAATGGCGACCACATCGAAATCATCTGATACAAGATCTGGTATTTCACGGGCTTTGACAATTGGATTAGCAATCGTTGAAGAGCCATCGTGACTGACTACTGCCTCTTCACTATAACGGTCATCAATTGCCGGTTTGAATACCGCAATCTTCTGTTTAGCAAATTCCGCTCGACGAATTCGACGAATAAGCTCCTCCGATTTACCTGAAAACATACTGCCGCAGATGACTTCCATCCAGCCGCCTTGCATTGAAACGTACATGTTCAATCTCCTTTCGATGCCGTGTTATGTATGATTATTGCTGATTTAAGTTTAGATTTAATGTGGTATGAGCATTTGACTGGGTTCTATGAGCGCGGGGTCACGTTTTATGAGCGAGAAGCCGAGTTCTATGAGCGCGCGACCGGGTTCTATGAGCGCGAAGCCGAGTTCTATGAGCGCGCGACCAGCTTCTATGAGCGCGAAGCCGAGTTCTATGAGCGTGCGACCGGGTTCTATGAGCGAGAAGCCAAGTTCTATGAGCGCGCAACCAGCTTCTATGAGCGAGAAGCCGAGTTCTATGAGCGCGAAAACACTTTCTAAGAGCGTGCGCGGGATTATTAGGCTATTTTAGCATGCTAAATGATAAAAATACCCGTCTGGCACGACTGCACCTGACGGGTATCTGGCATTTGATTACTGTTGTTCTTGTTCAACTTTGATGCCGTATTTCTTGTTGAAACGGTCAACACGTCCGTCTGCTGTAGCAAACTTCTGACGTCCTGTGTAGAATGGGTGACATTCTGAGCATACTTCAACTCGAATATCTTCCTTTACAGAACCTGTTTCGAATGTATTGCCACATGAGCAAATTACTGTTGCAAGTTTGTAATTAGGATGAATTCCTGCTTTCATCGATATCTCTCCTCTCGCCCTGGACCATCTGGAACAGAGTATAAATTATGGGGTGTTTTATTGACCGATTGCCAATAAGACGGATCGATGCCTTACACGGCCCGTTTATGTCAGCCGCATATGCAGTGTACGGAAAACCGTACTTAAGTAGTATAGCAAAATTGCACGTCACGCGCAACTGTTTGATTTGGATTTTTATTGGTTGTTTCTAGATTAAAGTAATCCTTTACCTTTACGGTGAGCTTTCATTTCTTCGTTCAATTTATCGAAGAATTCTTCGTTATTTTCAGATTGGCGAAGTTTTCGTAGGAAGCGTTCTGCGAAGTCCGGTGCATCTGAGAATGTTTTTCGAATAGCCCAAAGCTTTTCTAACTTCTCAGGCGGAATAAGAAGATCTTCTTTTCTCGTACCCGAGCGACGAATATCAAGCGCTGGGAAGATTCGGCGCTCAGCAAGGCTACGATCTAAGTGTAATTCCATATTGCCTGTTCCTTTAAATTCTTCATAGATGACTTCATCCATACGAGAGCCCGTTTCAATTAAAGCTGTCGCTAAAATAGTTAAACTTCCTCCCTCTTCTACATTACGCGCTGCACCGAAGAATCGTTTCGGACGGTGGAATGCTGCTGGGTCAATCCCTCCGGACAATGTACGTCCACTCGGAGGAATCACCAAGTTGAATGCACGTGCCAAGCGAGTAATGGAGTCCATTAAGATGATTACATCACGTTTATGTTCGACTAAACGCATCGCGCGCTCAAGTACAAGTTCTGCCACTTTGACATGATTTTGCGGCACTTCGTCAAATGTGGAACTGACTACATCTGCTTTAACGGAACGTTCGATATCCGTTACTTCCTCAGGACGCTCGTCAATTAGAAGAACAATTAATTCTGCTTCTGGATGATTGACTGTAATTGAATTGGCAATTTCCTTCAACAACATCGTCTTCCCTGCTTTTGGAGGAGCGACGATTAAACCACGCTGACCGAATCCAACTGGGGAAACTAAATCCATGATACGTGTAGAAATATGATTCTTCGTTGTCTCCAACTTAATTTGGCGATCCGGATACAGCGGTGTCAATGCCGGGAAATGTACACGTTCACGTGCTACTTCAGGATTTTGTCCATTGACTGCTTCTACCTGCAACAAGCCGTAATAACGCTCGTTTTCTTTTGGCGGGCGAACTTTTCCCGTTACTTTATCACCGTTACGCAAATCGAAACGACGGATTTGAGACGCAGATATGTAAATATCTTCTGAACTCGATGAATAGTTGATCGGACGTAAGAATCCATACCCTTCAGATTGGATAATTTCTAGAACGCCTTCCATGAAAAAGAAACCTTCTTGTTCCGCACGGGATTTCAAAATGGCAAAGATCAATTCTTTCTTTGTTAATTTGCTGTAATTTGTAACTTTAAACTGCTTCGCTAGAGCGTAGAGGTCTTTCAACGTCATACTCTCTAGATCTGCCAGGGTAATCATTGTCATCTGTGTGCACCACTCTTCATTTATAATATGGGGATTTCTGCGCAAATTAAATAGAAAGGAAGATACGTAACGTACTTCCTTTCCTTTTATTACTATAATGCGCATTATGGATCATTCATAGTTTTGGAAAAGAGACCCGGCTGTGACACCGGGATGTGAGGGAGTTAGTCTTGCATAACGAGATGAGGTTTTTTCTTCATGCTGTGACGTCCTTCTATGAAACGGATTGTTCCTGACTTAGAGCGCATAACAAGTGAGTGAGTACTGCAGTATGTGCCTTTAAACTGCACCCCGCCCATCAATTCTCCATCTGTTATACCTGTTGCCGCGAAGATACAGTCATCACCTTTAACTAAATCGTCCATCATCAATACTTTGTCTACGTCGATGCCCATCTTAATGCAGCGTTCGCGCTCTTCATCATTTGAAGGTACAAGACGACCTTGGATTTCTCCACCTAAACACTTTAGGCCAACTGCTGCGATAACGCCTTCAGGTGCTCCGCCTCTTCCGAATAAAATATCGACACCCGTATCGTCGAATGCTGTATTAATTGCTGCTGCGACGTCTCCATCATTGATCAGCTTAATACGTGCGCCTGTTGAACGGATTTCATCAATAATATCCTTATGGCGCTCCCGATTCAAGACAGACGCGACTAGATCCGTAATGTCTTTATTTTTTGCTTTCGCTACCGCATGCAAGTTTTCGGTAACTGTAGCGTCGATATCAATTTTACCTACCGCTTCTGGTCCTACTGCAATTTTGTCCATATACATATCTGGCGCATTCAATAGGTTGCCTTTATCTGCAACTGCTAGAACCGCAAGCGCGTTCCATCCACCAGCTGCAACGATGTTCGTTCCTTCTACTGGATCGACCGCTATGTCTACTGCTGGACCGTGACCTGTTCCTAGTTCTTCACCGATATAAAGCATTGGTGCTTCGTCCATTTCGCCTTCCCCAATAACAACAATACCTTCCATTGGGATTGTATCGAATACTTGACGCATAGCTTCTGTAGCTGCATCGTCTGCTTCGTTCTTCATTCCGCGTCCCATCCAGCGTGCCGCTGCAACGGCTGCCGCTTCTGTTACACGTACTAATTCCATCGATAAACTACGTTCCATAATGTGTTGTTCCTCCTGTTTGCGGTAAGACGCATGACACGTTTCACCTTTCATTTGCCACGTTCGCATCCATGGCAAGTCTACGCCTTGAATGTGTCGTTAGTATCTATTATACACGAATTGGCAATTAACGTCACTCTGAAATGGAAGCTGCTTTAAGACCTTCTACTTTTATAATATCAGCACCAAGCTTCTGTAGTTTTTGAATAATATTGCCGTAACCACGTTCGATATGTTCAACTTCTGTTATTTCTGTCTCTCCACTTGCAACCAATCCAGCGATTACTAATGCAGCTCCCGCACGTAAATCTGTCGCTTTTACAGTCGCCGCGTGCAAAGGTGTCGGGCCTGTAATGATCGCAGAACGTCCTTCCACTCGACCATTTGCGTTCATGCGACGTAGTTCGTCTATTTGCTTGAAACGCGCTGGATAAATTGTATCAGTCAAAATGGAAGAGCCTTCCGCTTGCGTCGATAGCACACCAAACGGTTGTTGAAGATCTGTTGGAAACCCTGGATACACTAGTGTTTTGACATCCACTGCTTCTAACTTGCACGTTTTAGGAATGTAAATCTGTTCTACACCGACTTCTACTTTGACACCCATCTCACGGAGTTTCGCTGTAACGGCTTCCACATGAAGTGGGATCACATTATCAATCGTAATACCGTCGCCAATAGCTGCTGCCATAATCATATGTGTGCCCGTCTCGATACGGTCTGGGATGATTGTGTGCTTTGTGCCATGTAGTTTTTCCACACCTTCAATACGAATAACGTTTGTACCTGCCCCTTTGATGTTGGCACCCATATTGGATAAAAGTGTCGCAACATCAATGATTTCAGGCTCTTTTGCGGCATTTTCGATAATCGTTTTACCTTTAGCTTTAACTGCCGCAAGCATAATGTTAATCGTTGCGCCCACGCTAACGACGTCTAAATAAATTTTCGCACCGCTCAGTTCTTCTGAACGTAAATAAATTGCACCATGTTCGTTTTCTACAGTGGCACCTAGCGCTTCAAACCCTTTGATATGTTGATCGATTGGTCTAGGTCCTAGATGGCAGCCACCCGGCAAACCAATCACAGCATGACCGAACTTACCTAGCATCGCACCCATCATATAATATGATGCACGGAGCTTCTTAACATTGCCGTTCGGTAGCGGCATAGAAATGATTTCAGACGGATCAATCGTCATCGTACCGTCTTTCATTTCTACTTTCCCACCAATTTCTTCAACTAGCGCTTGTAATGTGAAAACATCCGAAATCTCCGGTAGGCCTGCAATCGTTACAAGTGAGTCAGCTAAAATCGCTGCAGGAATTAAAGCAACCGCACTGTTTTTTGCGCCACTCACTCTAATCGTTCCTTGTAGTCGTTTGCCACCTTTAATTTTGTAAACGTCCATTTCGATCTCCTTTTGTTCCATCACTTATTCGTTCTAGTTTCCCAGTCTTTTAGAAATTGATCGATTCCCTTAGCTGTTAACGGATGTGCGAATAAGCTTTGCAACACGTTAAATGGTGTCGTTGCGATATGAGCGCCTGCTAATGCTGCAGCAGTAATGTGCTGAGGATGTCTGATTGAAGCTGCAATAATTTGCGTGTCCAAATCGTGAATTGTGAAAATATCAGAGATAGTTTCGATTAACTCGACACCATTTTGTCCAATATCATCTAAACGGCCAATAAATGGTGAAACATATGTTGCGCCAGCTCGTGCAGCTAGTAGCGCTTGGTTCGCACTAAAAATGAGCGTGACATTCGTTTGGATTCCTTCAGCCGCGAATACAGAACAAGCTTTTAAGCCTTCTGGTGTCATTGGCAATTTCACAGTAATATTTTCGGCAATGCTCGCCAGTTTGCGTCCTTCTTCAATCATACCTTCAGCGTCAAGTGCGATAACTTCTGCGCTAACAGAACCTGGTACAAGTGCAGTAATTTCTTTCAAACGGTCGTGGAACGAAATGTTTTCCTTTGCGACAAGTGATGGGTTCGTTGTAACACCAGAAATAATCCCCCAGCTATGTGCTTCTTTTATCTCATCAAAGTTTGCAGTATCTATAAAAAACTTCACGTATATGACCCTCCTGATATATTGTGTTTTCAATTCCAATGGAAAAGAAGGAGACGTCTTGCACTCCTCCTTCTCTCAATCAAAATTCTTTGGTTATGCTTGCTGTGAACTACCAAATTCGCGCATTTTTCCGATGACTGATGCTTTGATCGCTTCGCGCATTGGCGCAAGATATTTGCGTGGATCGTATACTTCAGAATCTGCCGCTAGTACGTCGCGTACCGCTTGCGTACCTTGAATTTGGTTTTCTGTATTAACGTTAATTTTAGAAGTTCCTAAAGAAATCGAGCGTTGGATATCTTTTAGTGGAATTCCAGTACCGCCATGCAATACGAGTGGAATATCACCTTGTTTAGATATTTCTTCCATTTCCTCGAATCCTAAGTTCGGCTCTCCTTTATAAGGACCGTGTACTGAACCAAGCGCAGGAGCCAGACAATCGATACCTGTCTTTTCTACTAATTCTTTACACTCTGCAGGGTCTGCATAGATTACGCCATCTGCAATGACGTCGTCTTCTTGTCCACCCACGACTCCAAGTTCTGCTTCTACAGATACGTTATGTTGTTTTGCGAAGTCTACCACTTTTTTCGTAATTTCAATGTTTTCCTCGAGTGGCTTAGAAGATGCATCGATCATCACAGAAGTAAAACCGGCTTCAATTGCTTCTTTACATTTTTCATAGCTGGAGCCGTGATCTAAATGGATCGCTACAGGCACAGTTGTACCATAGTCTTCCATCAATCCTTTAACCATCATGACAACTGTTTTGAAACCGCCCATATAACGCGCTGCACCTTCTGAAACCCCTAAAATAACAGGTGATTTCTCTTCTTCAGCTGCCTGTAAAATGGCTTGTGTATATTCTAAATTATTAAGGTTAAATTGACCGATTGCATATCCTTGTTGTTTACCTTTAATCATCATTTCTTTCATCGAGACGAGTGGCATTTAATATTCCTCCTTGGTTTCTTAACGAGTTTTGTGCATTTTCATTACACTTTCTGCTCTATAGCATACCAAATACAGACCATTATTACTACTGTCAGGCGCCTTGAATTTCCAACCTTTTTAAGACTGTGTCACGCACTTCAAATATATCGAACGGTTTAGTGAAATGATGATCGATACCTAACATTCCCGCTTCCTCGGTTAGCTCTATTTCGCTATAGGCAGTCATCATCATAACGACCATTTCTGGTACTCGTTTTCTAATTTCACGAAGGACTTCGACACCGTTCATGCCAGGCATTTTCATATCTAATAAAATACAGTCAGGTTTTGTTTCGTCAAGTATTTCCAAAGCTTCCTTACCATTTGCAGCCAATAATGTTTGAACACCTGCTTGTTTAAAGATCTCTTCAAGTAAAAATCGGATCCCCGCCTGATCGTCAATAATCAATAGTTTTTTCATCCCCATGCCCCCCGATCGCCCTGCTTCTCTTTTCATGTCTACGTTTTTTATACTTTAATACTAATTGGATCGTTTAGTACGTTAATTTCCACAAGATGGAAACGCTTGCATACTAGTTGTCACTGCGTATGTGATTGTGGCCATTCATATTCATAATAAAGAAGTATTCCTAATTTTATACATTTAGTCTATATATGTATATTATTCGCAACTATTTCAATTTCCCCTCTTTTTTTACAATCTATTTTTGCACTTCTTTATTATCTCCCCTATACTAAACGTCGGAGGGATATATATGAAAATATTGACGACACAAATTAGAGGTCTTTTAGAGCGCATTGCTGATGGACAGCAAGAGAATATAGATGAAACCGCACGTTTACTAGCACAAGCTTTGGTCGGCGAAGGGCGAATCATTATCGCTGCATTCGACGAAATGGAAGCCGTAACCGCTACCGCTTTATATGGCGCGGAGCCTTTGCAAGGAGCCGTTCGTTATACCGTAGAAATGGAACCGACGAAAGCAGATCGTGTTTGGCTACTTGCAAGAAATGCAAATCATCCAGACGCCTTAGCACTTGCTCGAAAACTAGCAGATCAGTTCATTCCATTCGCAGCACTGACTGCGAGTGCGGTAGATGATTCAAATGATCTTGCAGATTTAGCATTCACTTATATTTCTACCGGCTTAAAAAAAGGTTTGCTTCCGGGTCCTACAGGCGAACGTATCGTACAGCCTCACGCACTAGCTACTCTTTTCATTTATGAAGCGGTGAAGTTATCACTTGATGAAATGCTCGAAGATGATGAAGAGTTTTAACAAAAATGATAGCAAGTAAAGGTGATTACTTGATGTGTGCTCGAGATTTCATTGTAGTTTTTTAGTGACTTAGCATCTATTTTTTACTTTATAAAGTTCAAATTAAGATACTAGGTAATAAGCTGAAGATTCTACTCGCTATCGTTTGAAGACAGTACTAGTGACACGGTATAATTTGTTTACCCATTTACTTTGCCTACATACAAAAATGCCGCCAGAAGGTTAGCCCTTCTGGCGGCATTTTATTTACTACTTAGCGATTTTCCAATGAAGCGCGGATAAATTCGCGGAATAGTGGTTGTGGACGTGTCGGGCGTGATTCGAACTCTGGGTGGAATTGGCAACCGATGAAGAATGGATGATCTTTCAATTCCATAATTTCGATCAAGCGACCATCTGGGCTAATACCCGAGACGATGAATCCCGCTTCTTCCAACTGCCCCCGATACGCAACGTTGATTTCATAGCGGTGGCGGTGACGTTCATATACTAACCCTTCACCATACGCATTATAAGCTTTCGTGTTTTCTGTAACTTTACATGGATATGCACCAAGACGTAATGTGCTGTCTGCTTCGCTTGCAGTTAAGCAATCTGGGTGGAATACCGTGATTTTATTTTTCGTTTCTGTATTGAACTCTATTGAATGTGCATCTTCTAAACCAAGTACATTGCGTGCGATTTCAGTAGCTGCCAATTGTAAACCTAGGCTAATACCAAAGAATGGTACATTATGTTCACGCGCATATGTGATTGCTTCGATTTTCCCGTCGATTCCACGATCTCCGAAACCACCTGGTACTAGAATTCCATCGACATCACCAAGATATTCTTCCGCGTTTTCTTTCGTGACCGCTTCCGAATCAATCCATTTGATTTCAATGTCTGCACCGAATGCGTACCCTGCATGACGCATAGCTTCTACTGCAGAAATGTAAGCGTCTTGAAGCTCTACATACTTACCAACCAAACCAATCTTCACTTTTTCATTCAGTGATTTGACGAGTGTGACGAGTTCTTCAACTTCTGTCAATACAGGCTGTGGCGTTTCTAGACCTAAGTAGTCAACTACTAACTGATCCATATTCTGTTCGTTTAGACGTAGCGGCACTTCATACAATGTTTCTGCATCTAATGCTTCGATTACTTCTTCCGGCTTAATATCACAGAATAACGCAATCTTGTCTTTCATTTCTTGTGGTACTGGATATTCACTACGTACGACGATCATGTTCGGTTGAATTCCTAGACTTCTCAATTCTTTAACGCTGTGCTGTGTTGGCTTTGTTTTCATTTCACCTGCAGCATGTAGATATGGAATAAGTGTGGTATGAATGTACATGACATCATCTTTTGCCAAATCCGTCTTCAATTGACGAATGGCTTCTAGGTAAGGCAATGATTCGATATCGCCTACACTTCCACCAATTTCTGTGATGACGACATCTGCATTGAGCGTTTGGCCTGCGCGTTTGATTAGTTCTTTGATTTCATTCGTAATATGTGGAATTACTTGTACAGTAGCTCCTTTATATTCCCCGCTACGCTCTTTGCGTAACACTAGATCATACACTTTACCCATTGTAACGTTTGAGTATCGGTTACATTTAATGTCAATGAAACGCTCGTAGTGTCCGATATCAAGGTCCGTTTCCGCGCCATCTTCTGTAACAAATACTTCACCGTGTTGGTATGGGCTCATCATACGTGGGTCGATATTGATGTATGGATCAAATTTTTGGTTTGTGACTTTCAAACCGCGCATTTTCAGCAATCTTCCTAGAGATGCTGCGTTGATTCCTTTACCTAAAGACGAAACGACGCCGCCTGTTATAAAAATATATTTTGTCATGTGTACTTCCTCCATTTATTCTATTTATATACTCGAAGGCTGAAGTGAAAAATATAAAAAGCGCCCCAGTTGTAGCGTAACTACAATAAGGAGCGCGTATACACGAATTCATGTGTCCTTTTCAGGAGCCCATACAAATCTTATATTTTCAGGCTCCAAATGTCAAGTCTGTTTATTCTTCTTCGTACTCGTCTTCCTCTTCATCTTCTTCATCAATGTCGAGTTCTTCATCTGGAATTACTTCTAAGTCATCGTCTGGATCGATCAATTCTTCTTCGATCTCGATTACTTCTTCATCTTCCTCTTCTTCTTCATCATCAATATCATCTTCTTCGCCAAGCTCTACATATTCTTCATCGAAGAGTTCTTCATCTTCATCGTCCTCTTCGATATCTTCATCTTCGTCATCATAGTCTTTTTTCTTCTTTTTCTTCTTACGTACTTTTACGACTGGTGCTGTTTCTTCTTCGATTTGGTCTACCGGATACCATTCGCGTAATCCCCAACGGTTGTCTTGAATCGCAAGGAATCTTCCATCTACGTTTAAATCTGTATAGAATTGAAGGATTCTTTCTTTCATTTCTTTTTCAGAAAGACCTGTCATTTTGCGTATTTCGTCCATCAGTTGTTGTAATGTTAAAGATTCGCGTCGCTCGGTTAAGATGTGGTGTGTAATATTGATGAACGACTCTTCCAATAGTTCTTCTTTTGTCATTTCCTGGATATTCAATGTATGGCACGTCCTTTCTTCAATCACATAAGCATAGTTTACATTATATACAGTTTATCTTCCAATATGCTACATTCTTTTGTTTCTCTTTACGTTTCTATACTCTTTTACCGTCAAACATCCCAAGTATATGGCTGATAAGCTGAAGGGGATTGCTCCTAAACCGCTGTTATAAAGGAAAAATGTGAGAATCAATAGTAGTAAAATTATGATCGCATGGTGATACCATCTCACATTTAGCACACCCCTTTCTCTTCGTTGTTTCTATTATACTGTTGGAATTTAAAATTTATCCACTATTGTGTGGCGGATTTTATATTTGAGTATTTCTATGAGCGCGGACACCCAGGCTATGAGCGTGGGGGCCATTTCTATGAGCGCGGACACCCAGGCTATGAGTGCGGGATCCATTTCTATGAGCGCGGACACCACGGCTATGAGCGTCAGAACACTTTCTATGAGCGTAGACACCTAGGTTATGAGCGCGTTAGTGAAATTACAGGAAAAAAAGCTGCATGAGATATGCAGCTTTTTAGCTTGTTACATATTCCGTCGGTACTGGCCACCTACTTCGTACAACGCATTGGTGATTTGACCTAGGCTGGCGACTTGGACTGTTTTCATCAATTCAGCGAAGACGTTGCCTCCTGAAATGGCCGTTTGCTGAAGGTCTAGCAAGGCCTGTTCTGATTCGTCTGCATGAGTGGATTGGAACGCGCGCAAGTTGCGGATTTGCGCTTCTTTTTCCTCTTGTGTCGCGCGTGCAATTTCCATATTATCAATATCCTCTTCAGATGGCGGGTTCGGATTCAAGTACGTGTTAACGCCGATGATTGGTAGCTCGCCTGAGTGTTTTTTCATCTCGTAATGCATCGACTCTTCTTGGATTTTACCGCGCTGATACTGAGTTTCCATGGAGCCGAGTACACCTCCACGATCATTTAGTCGATCAAACTCTTGAAGTACAGCTTCTTCCACTAGGCTCGTTAGTTCGTCAATGATGTATGCGCCTTGTAGTGGATTTTCATTTTTTGATAAGCCGTGTTCTTTTGTAATAATCATCTGGATCGCCATAGCTCGGCGCACAGATTCTTCCGTCGGTGTTGTGATGGCTTCGTCGTAAGCGTTCGTGTGTAACGAGTTACAGTTATCTTGTAGTGCCATTAACGCTTGCAATGTCGTACGGATATCATTGAAGTCGATTTCTTGCGCGTGCAAGCTACGACCTGATGTTTGAATATGATATTTCAGCTTCTGGCTTCGTTCATTGGCACCGTATTTATCGCGCATCGTGATTGCCCAAATGCGGCGTGCGACGCGTCCGATAACGGTATATTCTGGATCGAGTCCGTTTGAGAAGAAAAACGATAAGTTCGGTGCGAAGTCATCAATATGCATCCCGCGACTCAAGTAATATTCGACATAAGTGAAACCATTTGCCAATGTGAAAGCTAATTGCGAAATTGGATTTGCTCCAGCTTCTGCAATATGATAGCCAGAAATGGACACAGAATAGTAATTACGCACTTTTTTATCAATGAAATATTGTTGAATATCGCCCATCAGTCGTAAAGCAAATTCAGTAGAGAAAATACATGTGTTTTGTCCTTGGTCTTCTTTTAGAATATCAGCTTGTACGGTACCGCGAACAGTCTGGAATGTCATCTCACGTACATCTGTGAATTCTTCTACAGTTAATGTGCGACCAAGCTCTTGTTCTTTTTTACGCACTTGTTGATCGACAGCAGCATTCATGAACATCGCTAAAATAATTGGTGCAGGTCCATTGATGGTCATCGATACAGATGTAGATGGTGCGCATAGGTCGAATCCAGCATAGAGTTTCTTCATATCTTCAAGCGTACAGATGCTAACACCTGATTCACCGACTTTACCGTAAATATCTGGTCGTTCATCAGGATCTTCACCGTATAATGTAACGGAGTCAAACGCGGTCGATAAACGCTTGGCATCGTCGTCTTTTGAAACATAGTGGAATCTGCGGTTCGTTCGCTCCGGTGTCCCTTCTCCAGCGAATTGACGCTTCGGATCTTCCCCTTCACGTTTGAACGGGAACACACCTCCTGTATAAGGAAATGAACCGGGCACGTTTTCATTGTAAACGAAGCGCAAGATTTCTCCGTAGTCTTTATACTTTGGTAGAACTACTTTTGGGATTTTTAAGCCGGATAAGCTAGTCGTATTGAGAGTTGTGCGAATTTCTTTATCACGAATCTTCACGATATACTCGTCTTGCTCATAGGATTTCCTCAACGCTTCCCAGTTCGTTAACGTACGTTTGGATTCACTAGTTAACTGCTCTTCTATACCTTCTTTCAAACTAGTTAATGAATCGATTAGCGCTTCATTGGAATCCGCTTCTTTTACTGCTTCGATTGCACCTTCAAGCTGGAATAGGCGTCGCGCTAGTTCTTCTTGTTGTTTAGATTTCGCGTGATAATTACGTACCGTCGATGCAATTTCACGTAAATAATGACTACGGTCAGGCGGAATAATGACTGTTTGTTTTTGCTCCGTAATGGATTCCGAATAACTCGTTGTCCAATCAAAGTCACATACTTCATTCAGTCGATCCACGAGTGCCGCAAACAAGATATTCGTACCTTTGTCATTAAACTGGCTAGCGATTGTACCGAATACTGGCATCGTGTCTAAGTCTTGATCAAACAACGTATGGCTTCGTTGATACTGTTTACGTACTTGATTCAGTGCATCTTCCGAACCTTTTCGTTCGAATTTATTGATGACAATTAAGTCTGCAAAGTCAATCATGTCGATTTTCTCTAGCTGCGTTGGCGCTCCGAATTCACTCGTCATAACGTACATAGAAACGTCCGAAATATCCGTGATTTGCGCATCACCTTGCCCAATCCCACTCGTCTCGACAATGATTAAATCAAAGCCCGCAGCTTTCGTAACATCTAACACATCATGAATAGCAGTCGTCAATTCCGAACGCGAGCCTCTTGTCGCCAAACTGCGCATATAGACGCGATTATTAAAAATAGCATTCATGCGGATTCGGTCTCCAAGTAATGCACCGCCCGTTTTTTGTTTCGTCGGATCTACGGATAAAATAGCTACACGCTTATCTGGGAACTCCCGTAAGAAGCGTCTAATTAATTCATCCGTCAATGAACTTTTCCCTGCACCGCCTGTACCTGTAATTCCAAGAACCGGTGTATTCTTCGAAAGTTTACGTGCGTGTTCAACTAACTTTTCAGCCGCCTGATCTTTCTTCAAGTGCTTATCTTCAACATAGGTAATGAGATTAGCTAAGACGCCTGGCGTTTCTGCTGTCAGTTTTTCTAGATTTGCTTCCTCATTTTCGGGCGTCGTGGAGAAATCCGATAGTTCCATCATTCGGTTGATCATACCTTGCAGACCCATTTTCCGTCCATCTTCAGGCGAAAAAATCCACTGGATACCGTATTGATGAAGTTCTTTGATTTCCTTCGGGATGATGACTCCTCCGCCACCTCCGAAGATTTTGATATGTGAAGCGCCTCGTTCTTTCAACAGATCATACATATACTTGAAATATTCTACGTGCCCACCTTGATAAGATGAAATCGCGATACCTTGAACGTCTTCCTGAATGGCAGCGTTTACAACTTCCTCAACAGATCGGTTATGGCCGAGATGAATGACTTCCGCTCCGGTTGACTGTAAAATCCTTCGCATAATATTGATTGATGCATCGTGCCCATCAAATAGGCTAGATGCCGTCACAAAACGAATATGATGTTTCGGTTTATAAATTTCTTCAGTAGCCATTAGCTTTCCGCCTTTCCTTACATACAGACTGCCACCACGGAAATCTCGCGTGGTGGAGTCTATTGTTTATTTTGCTAGTCCATTAATGATTTGATCTGTTTGCACTTGGATGTAACGCTCCAATGTATATTCTCTGCGCAATGCCCATCTGCGGAATGACCACATTTGACCTTGGACGAGAATATGGTGCGCTGCTAGTGAGACCTCTTCCGGTCCGATACGTAAGTTGCCTGCTTCCACGCAACGTCGAACAATCGTTTCGAATTGTTGCACCATCTCAAGTTCTTTAGTCAACACATAGCGCAATGCTTCGCTCGGCAGTGATTTCGACTCTTGATACATGACAAGGAATTCATCTGACATTTCGTCAATGACTTCAAAATAGTTGGCGATTGCCGTACGCAAGCCTTCTAGCGTGTTGTCATTTGTATCTAACTTAGCTAATCGCTCATTTACTTCATGATAGATATTGTCACATACGAGATATAGCACGTCTTCTTTCGTACGGATATACTCGTACAGCGTGCCAATACTGAAGCCCGCTTCCTTGGCGATTTCACGTGTAGTCGTGCGGTGGAAGCCTTTGTCGATGAATAATTTCACGGCACCACGACTAATTTGCTCGCGTCTTTTCTGAATCAATTCTTCATCTTTGACTGTGGACTTCACTTCATGTTTTGGCATTTTGTACTCCTCCTGTTATTTCGTCAGCATACGTGAAATGACGAGACGCTGAATTTCTTGTGTTCCTTCATAAATTTGAGTGATTTTCGCGTCACGCATATAGCGCTCCACTGGATAATCCTTTGTATAGCCGTAGCCACCGAATACTTGGACAGCTTCAGTTGTAACTTTCATCGCTGTATCGCCAGCCATCAACTTCGCCATCGCGGACGCTTTACCGTATGGTAGATCATTCGATTCTAGCCACGCTGCTTGATACGTAAGCAGACGAGACGCTTCAATGGACGTAGCCATATCCGCTAATTTAAAGCTAACACCTTGATTAGCAACAATTGGTTTACCAAATTGTACACGTTCTTTTGAATACTCCACAGATGCGTCCAGCGCACCTTGTGCAATTCCGACCGCTTGAGCAGCGATACCGTTTCGTCCGCCATCCAATGTTTTCATAGCGATAATAAATCCTTCGCCTTCTTCACCAAGAAGATTTTCTTTCGGTACGCGGCAATTATCAAGCACAACTTCTGTCGTAGGTGAAGAACGAATCCCCAATTTCTTCTCTTTTTTACCAACAGAGAATCCTTCAAACGTACTTTCAACGATAAATGCACTCGTCCCTTTATGTTTGGATTCAGGATCCGTAACTGCGAAGACAATATATGTGTCAGCAATTCCACCGTTTGTGATGAAGATTTTTGAGCCGTTTAGCACATAGTCATCACCATCACGTTTTGCTGTTGTTTTCATGCCGCCCGCATCTGAGCCAGAACCTGCTTCAGTTAAGCAATAAGCGCCCATTTTCGATCCTTCAGCAAGCGGGCGTAAGTATTTTTGTTTTTGCTCTTCGTTACCGTATTTAAATAGTGGCCAGCCTGCTAATGAAGTATGCGCGGACAGAACAACACCTGTTGAAGCACACACTCTAGATAGTTCTTCTACTGCGATGACATAAGCTAGATAGTCGCTACCAATCCCACCGTATTCTTCCGGCCAAGGAATACCTGTAAGTCCAAGTTCGCCCATCTTACGGAAGATCTCCATATCGAACGTTTCGTCTTCGTCTCGCTGTGCTGCTGTTGGTGCTACTTCTTTCTGTGCAAAGTCTCTTACCATTTTACGAATCATTTCATGTTCTTCTGATAGTTTAAAGTCCATTATTCTCCCACTCCTTATACTGTTTTAATGTTTTTTATTTCTAATGATTTATTTGAACATCAGTTGGTAACGTGTTTCGCAATGACCATACGTTGGATTTCGCTAGTGCCTTCATAAATTTGGCAGACCTTCGCATCCCGGAAGTAGCGTTCTACCGGATAGTCTTTCGTGTAACCGTAACCACCGAAAACTTGGACGGCTTCAATAGAGTTATCTACTGCTACTTGTGCGGCGAAAAGTTTAGCCATGGAGGCCTCTTTACCGCATGGTTTATTTTCTGAACGTAGCCAAGCTGCTCGGTACACTAGTAGTCTTGCGGCTTCTGTTGCAGTAGCCATATCCGCTAGTTTGAAACCGACGCCTTGATTGGCGGCGATCGGCTTGCCGAATTGTTCGCGTTCCTTTGCATATCCGACTGCGGCTTCTAGTGAGGCTTCTGCTATACCAAGTGCTTGGGAAGCAATACCGATTCTTCCTACATCTAAATTAGCCATCGCAATCTTGAAGCCTTGGCCTTCTTCACCAAGTCTATTTTCTAGCGGTACTTTCATATTATCAAAATGTAACTCAACTGTACGCGAACCGTGCAAGCCCATTTTCTTTTCGTCTTTACCAATCACGAGTCCGGGTGTGTTTTTCTCAACGATGAAAGCAGTAATGCCATATGTTCCTTTTTCGGGTGCGGTGTTGGCGAACACAATATAGACATCCGCTTCGCCACCGTTTGTAATGAACATTTTAGAGCCGTTGATGACATACTCATCATCCACGCGTTTCGCTCTTGTCTTCAAAGAACCTGCGTCTGATCCAGAAGAAGCTTCTGTTAGACAGAACGCACCTAAATATTCGCCTGACGCCATTTTCGGTAAGTAACGATTTTTTTGTTCCTCATTGCCGAAGTAAAGGATCGGATTCATTCCAACAGAAGTATGGACAGATAATACGACCCCCATGACTGCGCTTACTTTAGATAACTCATGGATGGCAATTATGTACGATAGGAAGTCCATTTCAGAACCACCATATTGTTCAGGTGCTGTAATTCCCATCAATCCAAGTTCGCCCATTTTTTCTATTAGTTCGCGTGGAAATTCTCCTTCTTCCATTCGTGGAATCCATGGCTCAATTTCCTTTTTCGCGAAATCACGAACCATTTGACGCATCATTTGTTGTTCTTCTGAAAATGTATAATCCATCTTCTTCACCTCTGACTTTCGGCTTTATTGATTCATTCGTACGTGTAAAAACCTCGACCTGTCTTTTTACCATACCAACCTGCTTTGACGTATTTACGTAATAACGGACATGGACGATATTTAGAATCTCCGAATCCTTCATACAACGTTTCCATAATGTAAAGACATGTATCCAATCCGATGAAATCTGCTAGTTGTAGCGGCCCCATTGGGTGGTTCATACCTAACTTCATAACATCGTCAATTGCTTCTTTGGTCGCAACACCTTCATACAGCGTGAAGATTGCTTCGTTAATCATCGGCATCAACACGCGATTAGCGACAAAGCCAGGATAATCATTGACTTCAACTGGTGTTTTACTAAGTTTCTTCGTCATGTCTTCAACCACTTCAAACACTTCATCTTCTGTCGCCAGGCCGCGAATGATTTCTACGAGCTTCATAACAGGAACGGGGTTCATAAAGTGCATACCAATCACCTTTTCTGGACGCTTTGTAGCTGCGCCAATTTCTGTGATAGGCAAAGATGAAGTATTGGTTGCCAATATCGTATGGGCTGGCGTAATTTCATCTAGCTCTTCGAATATTTTTTTCTTCACTGCCATATTTTCAACAGCTGCTTCGATAACGATATCTGCAGTTTTTGCATTTTGTAAATCTGTTGACTTCGTGAAACGACCGAGGACTTCTTGCATTTCTTGCTCTGTCATTCGGCCTTTTTCCACCGTACGGCTCAAGTTTTTCTTGATTACTTGGAAGCCGCGGTCGTAGGATTCTTCACTGATATCATGGAGTGTTACTTGGTAACCTGCTTGCGCACAAACTTGGGCGATCCCTCCACCCATTTGGCCTGCGCCAATTACAAATACTCGCTCAATTGTCATGTAGAATACCCCCGATTAATTAGTTTTCGGTACTTCAATCATAATTCCATCGCCTTGTCCGCCACCTGAACAGATTGCCGCAATACCAATTCCACCGCCACGGCGTTTTAGTTCATTCGCAAGTGTTAGTACAATACGCGCTCCACTTGCACCGATTGGGTGGCCAAGTGCAACAGCGCCTCCGTTAACGTTGACTTTTTCTTCATCAAGTCCAGCAAGTTGTGAACTAACAAGGGCTACTACTGCGAAAGCTTCATTGATTTCAAATAAATCGATGTCTTCGATAGTTTTACCTGTTTTCTCTAGTAATGCATTGATTACATGTCCTGGCGTTTCGGGGAATCGCTCAGGTTCAATAGCTATTTCAGCGTGCCCTAAAATGACAGCAAGTGGTTCTTTACCTTGCTTCTTCGCTTCTTCTTCGCTCATCAACACGACTGCACACGCTCCGTCATTAATGCCAGGTGCGTTACCCGCAGTTACCGTTCCCTCTTTACCGAACGCTGGGCGCAGTTTCGCAAGCGCTTCTAGGGAACTACCTCTTCGCGGACCTTCGTCTTCTGTTACGACGACCGGCTCGCCTTTACGTTGCGGAATGCTAACACCTACAATTTCTTCAGCTAATAATCCTTTATCTATCGCCGCTAAGGCAAGTTCATGACTACGTAATGACCATTGATCCTGCGTTTCACGGCTCAATGAAAAGGCAGATGCTGTGCTATTTCCGTATGTTCCCATATGGACACGGTCTGGTGAGAATGAACAAGAAAGTCCGTCAAAGATCATGCCGTCGACTAGTTTGCTGTCGCCCATTCGTAGACCTGAGCGTGCACCTGGCACATAGTAAGGAGCGTTGGACATAGACTCCATGCCGCCTGCCACGATCACTTTTTCGTCTCCTAAACGAATGATCTGATCGCCTAATGTGATACTACGCATGCCTGAAGCACATACTTTATTGATCGTTTCCGTTTTGACGCTGAATGGAATTCCACCTTTTGTTGCTGCTTGTCTAGAAGGAATTTGCCCTTGTCCTGCTTGTAGCACCGTGCCCATAATTACTTCTCCGACTTGGTCACCTTGGACGCCTGAACGCTTAAGTGCTTCTTTTATGGCGATACCGCCTAAATCACTAGCTGTTTGTGATTGTAATGAGCCACCTAATTTTCCGAATGGAGTTCTAGCACCTTGTAATATTACTGTTCGCATGAATATATTCCTCCTATTCTCTTTGTCGACTGAACGCTCGCTCGGATTCCGGTTAATAAATTGGAGGGACTTTGTCCCTCCGATTTATTATTTTGTTAGCGTTTTAGATACTCTAATTGTACGTTATTACCTGGATATTCGCAATAATTTTAATTATGCGTTTCGTCGGCTTTTTTCGGCATTTCATCCACCGTTTCCGTAGTTGCAGCCATTTCTACTTTCACAACGCTCTATTCTAGTTCTTCACTTGCTTCTGATTCCACTTCAATTTGCTGTTCTCCAAAAATGGAACGTTCAAGCAATTCTGCGATATCATACGTACCGACTTGATCTTCTACTTCTACAGCTTTCGTCCCGTCAGACAACATCGTTAAGCAATACGGACAACCTGATGAAATGATGCCAGGACTAACTTCTAATGCTTGCTCTGTACGCGCTACGTTAACACGCTGACCTGTATCTTCTTCCATCCACATCATTCCGCCACCTGCTCCACAGCACATGCCGTCTTGTCTGTTACGTTTCATTTCTACCAACTGTACGCCAGGGATCGCTTTGAGGATTTCTCGCGGCTGATCATATACATCATTGTAACGTCCTAAGTAACAAGAGTCATGGAATGTAATGACTTCGTCGATCGCATATTTCGGTTCAAGTTTGCCGGACATAACCAACTCATACAGTAGCTCGGTATGATGTTTGACGATAGCTTGTAGTCCGAAGTCTGGATATTCATTTTTGAAAATATTGTATGCGTGCGGATCGATTGTCACGATTTTCGAGACATTCGCTTTTTCAAACTCCGCGATATTAGCAGTCGCCAGTTCTTGGAATAAAAATTCATTCCCTAAACGACGTGGTGTATCTCCTGAGTTTTTCTCTTTATTACCTAGTATCGCAAAGCTAACTCCTGCTTCATTCAATAAATGAGCGAAAGACAATGCGATTTTCTGAGAACGGTTGTCAAACGCCCCCATTGAACCGACCCATAGTAAGTATTCGAAGTCTTCTCCTGCTTTTTTCGCTTCTTTCACTGTTGGGATGTGTAAGTCTGGACGTGCCTCTCTCCAGTTCTCTTTCTCTTTTCGGTTAAGACCCCACGGATTTCCTTGACGCTCGATATTTGTCATCGCGCGCTGTGCATCCGCATTCATCTTCCCTTCCGTCATCACTAAGTAGCGACGAAGATCAATAATTTTATCGACGTGTTCGTTCATTACGGGACACTGATCTTCACAGTTACGGCATGTCGTACAAGCCCAAATTTCCTCTTCTGTAATAACATCGCCGATCAATGAAGGATTGTAGATTTCATCCATCGTCATGCCTTCTGCCGTTGCGGCAAGAGCTAACTGGTTACCTTGCGATTGATTGAACATCAATTGTGGTACCCAAGGTTTTTGCTTTGTCATGACAGCGCCTGTATTCGTCAAGTGATCACGTAATTTCGTGATTAAGTCCATCGGTGATAGCATCTTACCTGTACCGGTTGCAGGACACATATTTGTACAACGTCCACATTCTACACATGCGTAGAAGTCGATCATTTGCGCTTGTGTGAAGTCCGTAATTTTCCCCACACCAAGTGGCGGCATGTCATCTTCATCTTCAACTTCTTCCAACGCTTCAAAATCAATAGGCTTCAAGCGACCTGCATGATCGAGACGGTGGAAATAAACATTTGCTGGACCAGCGATTAAGTGCGCGTGCTTGGATTGCGGTACATACACTAAGAATGTCAGCAATGTCAGTAAGTGTACCCACCAGCCGACGAAGAAGATTGCGATAGCAACACCTTGCGGAACACCTGCGAATACCATGGCAATTATAGACGCCATCGGTTCCGTCCATGTAGTTCCTTCATTATGCCAAATCATGTTCGCTCCGTTTGCAACAAGTGTAGATACCATCAATGCACCAATAAAAATGAGTACTAAACCTGATTTCCATCCTCGCTTTAAACGCACTAGTTTCTCAACATAGCGACGGTAGAACGCCCACACGACTGCTACTAAGATTAAAAATACGACAATCTCCTGGAAAAATGTAAATGCAGGATACAATGGGCCTAGAGGTAAGTGTGATCCCGGTTTTAGACCTTTCCAGATTAAATCGATTGCTCCAAATTGAACAAGTAAGAATCCATAGAAAAATAGTACGTGGATTGCCCCACTCTTTTTATCTTTCAATAATTTCTTTTGCCCAAATACATAGACCCAAATTTTTGTCAGCCGCTCTTTAACATTCTGGTCAAAGTCTTCTTTTCTTCCCAGTTGAATAAATTCATAACGGGTTTTTAATAGGTATAAAAATAGGCCTACGCCGTACACGACGACCGCTAGGAATAATATCCAGTTTGCGACAAGTAACAGATTCATCTCTTTCTCCCCCTTTGAAGTTCTGTGTAAGACCCATTTATAAGCGCTTACATATATATTCTAAATATAGTGTAATAATGAATGATCATTCAGTCAACCGTTTTTTGATATTTAATTATTAATTTAACGCTTGCTTTCTTTGCGAAAAAATACCATCGTATTTATTTTATGTTAATGAGTCGCCTAGATGACTAGTAACTTGTCCTGATTTTACAGGGTACATTCATTCTCTTCTATTGCTGTGGTACTAAGGAGATCTATTGAAACCTCGATGTTTTTTACTTCAATAATCAAGCAATGCCCTAACCACTTAAAAAAGGCTGAACTACGCTTAAGCGGTTCAGCCTTTTATCGTCCGTATAATTAAGATTTTATTTCCAATAAACTACTATCGATTCGTGGAAGACCTAGCTGGAATACAGAGCCCTTCCCTACTTCACTCCTAACGGAAATCGTCCCCCCGTATTCAGTTATCGTTTTTTTAACAAACGGAAGGCCTAGACCTGTACCTCCCTCTTTTTCAGAAATAAATGGCAAGAAGATCTTTTCTAGCATATCTTCACTCATGCCAATACCAGTATCTGAAATACAGATATCCACTATACTATCTGTTGATGCACAAATTTGAACACCTAGCGTACCTTCAGACTCCATTGCTTCCATCGCATTTTTCAGCAAATTCACGAGTACTTGCTTCATACGTTTTGGATTTGCTTTGATTAAAACCGGCTCAGTCACAAGTATTTCGTTTACTAAATTAATTTGATCTAACAACGCTTTTGGTCTGAGTAAAATTAAAACTTCTTCTACTAACTCTGGAAGTGAAAATATCGTTACTTTATCCACCACTGGTTTTGAAAGTGAAAGCATTTCGTCTAGAATACTGTTCATATGTTTAACTTCTTCCTGAATCACCTTGACATATTTTTGAGCATTCCCTATCACTTCATGCTCAAGTAGTTGAAGAAATCCCTGTAGTGTTGTCATAGGATTTCGAACTTCGTGTGCAATACTTGCCGCAATCTCTCCAGTTGTCGATAATTGATCGGAACGGGCTAATAAGTCTAGAAGTCTCTCTTGTTCGGTAGTTTCTACTATTTTCAAGAGGAATAATTCAGTTTTGGGATCAAGCTGCAATAATAAATTGTAATTCGTAGTTTCCCCCAATACTTGAGATGAAATTTTCGTTTGTAAAAATGTTTCATTCTTTATTCGAAGAAAATAATCATCAAAAGAGAAATTTTCTTCGCACTGGAAACCTTCTAAAAATGTTTTCAAATGAATGCCATTACTTTTAGACGGAAAATGGAATTCATTACAGAATGCATCGTTCACCGATACAAAAAAGCCCCATTCATTCAAAATCGCCAATGGTGTGGTGCACGCAAAAAAAGTATTTTCATATAATTTACTCCATGACTCTTGTTGTTCATATAAATTTACAGTAATAATCGCCTTTTCACTGTCCGGCTCGTACGTAATATAACAGGATGCATTATGTCCATCTGATATTTTTAAATTTCCAATTAAAGATTCCTGGACTTTAGTTTGAAGGTCTTGGTTACATTCAAGAATAATTCGGATCTTTTTATATAATAGATCATCAAATATTTCTGATATATGGTTTGGTAGCTCTTTTTCATTCACCAAATTTTTAAAAACGTTTGTCATTCCAAGTATATCGCCGTTTTTACTAATGATTAGTTTATTTAGAGAGCTTTCAAGATATTTATTGATATCCAACGTTTTCATCGCCATACCATGATCCCCTTCACTAAACATCTTAGAACTATTTTAAACGTAAAACAATTCTTGTTACTATGGATAAGGACTTTACTCATTCTTATCTACTCAACTAATTAGTCATTACATACTTTTAACACAAAATATATCTCGTTCTATTATTCTCACATAGATTCTGTCGGATTTCACCGTAAATCAACTTGCGGTTTTCCGAAGTGTTACTAGGGGTATGCGGTAGACATGCGATTTCCTGAAGGCAGAATAAAGTAAAAAAAGCTGACAATGATATGCCAGCTTTTTTTACTTTATTCAACTATCTGTTGAGACAACAAACCAAACTCTTTCGCCTTCAATAATGCCTCTGTCCTTGAGCTAACTCCAAGTTTCGAAAAGATCTTGGTTAGATGGTATTCAATAGTCCTTTGACTTATAGACAAATCCATTGCGATTACCTTGTTTGTCAGACCTTTAGAAACCCCTGCTAATATTTCTTGTTCTTTGCTTGATAACGTCATATTGCCTAAATTATGTTCTATTTTATTAGTTGACGGTTCAGAATCCACTCTTCTCAGTTGTTTTAATAACTGAAAGGATATTACCGCTTCTTCCCTTATTCCACATCTGATTGCGGTGATCAACTGCTCTTGTGTGGCAGTCTTACTAATAAACCCCTTAACCCCAGCTTCAATTAATAAATTATAATGCGAAACTAAGTCAAAACCAGTATAAATAAGAATAATGGCATCTGGATCAACGTGTAAAATCATTTTTGTAAGTTCTATACCATTTATTTTCGGCATATATAAGTCTATTAAATAAATATCATAACTATTTTCTTTAATCGCGTCTAAAACTTTATCAACATCTATAATGATCGTAGCTTTCATGTCTTCTTCTTGTTCTATAAGAGCCACAGTTCCTTGTCCAATTGCCGGATGATCATCGACAATTAATACATTAATCATTCGTAGCCCCCCTATTTTATCTCGATGTATACTTGCGTTCCTTTTCCTGGAGCAGAGCTAATATCAATCATACCATCTATACTCTTCACTCGCTCTTTCATCCCGAAAATCCCCATCGTTTTAAAAGAATCTTGTAACTCTGTCATATCGAATCCCTTCCCATTATCACTGTATCTCAAGGTTACTAGTTGATTAGTCTGTTGAAGAGATAGTTCGACTACAGTAGCTTGGGAATGTTTTGATGCATTATTTAAAAGTTCTTGCACCACTCGATACAAGGTTAATTCATACTCTTTATCTAGTTGTCGAATCGATGGATCCAATTTTGTTTTTATAATAAAATCACAGCGCAGTTTTGTCTGATCGATTAAACTTTGAATGGATTGAGTAATTCCTATTTCATTTAAAAAAGGTGGTCGAAGTTCATTACACGTTTCTCTAATTAAGTGAATACTGTCTAGCACCTTTTCCATAAGCTCCATCAATTCATTTTTAATCGCTGGATCTACAACTTTCCCCTTTATCTTTTCAACTTCTCTCAAAAGTTGTAATTGTTCCTGAAGTACTGAGTCATGTAAATCAATGGATAAATTCGCTCTTTCCTTTTCCGACAAAGAGAATAATAATCTTGAAAGCCAGTAAGGGTAATTTGTGTTAGTTAGTCGGGTTTCCGCTTTATAATTCTCAATCTTCTCGAAAAGTCCTTCGATTAATTGAAAGTTTTCGAGAAGGATGCTAGAAAAGTACGCTAATGACTCAAGCCAAATTCTTTCCTGGATATTCAAGTTGACTTTCGATCTCTTCATACCGAAAAATATGGTATGTATATGATCGTAGTCTCCCCCAATAACTATACCGAATCCATCCGATACTTCAATCAAAGAACGAGCTCCATGATTACCCCATTGCACTTCTTCTAGCACCTCAATAAAGGAGTGTGGACATTTATTTTCATTAGTTACCGGAATCCATTTTTCCCCGTTCTGCACTTTCACCATCTTTATATAGAATGCATTCCTTACCTTTAACACATTTTTAATTTCATTTTGAAGACTAGTAATCAAACTACTTACCTTCGTTTCATGCTTCGCTTTTTGGAAAAAGTGATACAAGCTCTCTTCATAGTTTCCCTTTTGTGAAAATAAGTGATGCTTAAAATAATAATCTACGTATTCTTTTACGTACAAAAATAACACGGTGCTGATCAACAAAAGTGTAAACATCATAATCATTTCTTTAGACAGAAAATCAATTTTCAAAAGAAAACAGACGACTATCACTACAACGCTTGTGAACGGAAAAGAAAGTAAAGAATAATAACGTAACCTATTCAATAAAAATTCAATATCAAATAACTTTTCTGCCAGTTGTAAATAAACAAAAGCAATCGGGATGATGAGTAAGAAAATTGCTGTCATTTCAGCAGATACAAGTTCCTTACTAAAAAGAATAGTGGGAATTACATATAAACCGACAAATGGAAGTATTGATGAAATTAATGTGAGTCCAAAAATTTTCAGAACATTACTCGCTTCAGTATTTTTGTGTTTTAGATAAAATCGAATAATTAGATAAAGTAAATATACTAGTAATGACAAGAAGAATAGCAGCTCAATAGCTATCATATAAGAATTTATTTTGTGAAATATAAAGATACTAATGACTAATGAAATAACATTAAAATAGATGATATACAATATGTTTAACGATCTAGTTTTTATAAATACTAAATCGAATCTTACTAAATAACTTTGTAGAAAGTGCGCGAATAATAGTAATGATGCAGGCAATGTGAAGATGTTCAAAACCCTGCCTATAATGTCTCCTCTAGCAGAAACAGATGCACTTAGATAGCTAACACCTATTGTTAATAAAAAATAGATGAGGATCATTGCTGATTTGTCATATTTCTTTCTTCTATATAGAAAAATACTTAATAGTATCGTCGTAAGAGTAAATGCAAGTGGTAGAAACAAGTAGATAATATACTGTCTGTCTGAATCAGTGTGCGTGATGGAATATGTATTTTCTCTCAAGTCCTGATCTATAATTGTTATGGAATCGGCCATTTCTACCCGATTAAACTTGACTACGGTAGTATGATGCTCGGGCTTTTTCCCATCAACAAATTTTACAATATCTCCTTCTTCTATCGATTGACTCGATGCCCATCCATTTTCAACAATTCTTTCCACTTTCCACTGGTCAGTTGTTGACTTTACTTCCATACCGACTAGTGGGAATTTTAAGATAACTACAGTTAAATAAACGGTGATCATTATGGCCAATACTATTGCCAGCAAGCTATAGGTGGTAAATTTAACAGACTTCATCATGTTAACTCCTAAAAAAACAAGGATTACTATCCCAGTTCAAAATTTTATGTCCAGTAATAAGCTATAGGTGTAATTTGTCCATCGAAGAATACTTCCATAATTGCCTTTAATTCTTCCGGGCTAACTCCAACTAAGCTCGCTGTTCCGTCTTTTACTTTTTCCAACAAATTTTGCGGAAATAAGCTCCTGATTCTTCACTATTTCACTTTTCTCTACCTGGTCCAAGTAATATTCATGAATAAAATTAAGATCTTTATCCTTGTAATTCAACAAATAAAGGATAGGTAGACTGTACTTTTTATTAAGTAAATCATTCTTTTCATTCCACGTTTTTATATCTGCTAAATCATTAGTCATTTGTCCTATAAGACCGATATAAGTAGAATAGGTTTCTATTTCAACCGGATAGTCTTTCGTTGCCAATACTGAACCCACTACACAAGCGAGCGCAACCAACGAACCTGACTTCTCGATTGTCATCTGTATGTAATCCGCTTCATTTCTACACATATTCAGAAGATCTTTATACTGCCCATTTACCGATTGAAGAGCATATTCTTCATTGTATCCTATTTTCCTCAAACTTCCACTGTCATATAAAATTCTAGTAACGGAAGTTCATCAATAGATTGTATGAAAGTGCTAGGGCGATTATCGAACGTCGGTGACTGCTCATAGAACATAAGTAAACTGATTCTAGTCGCAGGACGCCAATAAAAAAAGACTTAGGATTACTTCCCCAAGCCTTTTACCATTCATTTCTTATCATCCGTACGAAACACCTTTGCACTACGAACATATTCATTATCCGCGATACCTAAACGCGCATTAACAATTCGAGCTGCAACGAATAAATAATCCGACAAGCGGTTTAAATAACGCTGAACGACTGGTGAAACATCGTCTGCTGCATTCATCAACGTTACCGTTACTCGCTCAGCGCGACGTGTAACCGTGCGGGCGATATGCAATGTTGCCGCTGCAGGTGAACCACCCGGCAAGATGAAGCGTTCTAGTGCGGGCGCTTCTTCCATCAACTTGTCGATTCGCTCTTCAAGTACGGTTATTGGTGCATCGTCCAACTTGTAGTGACGTTCTTTCATGACGTTTGCCAAATCACCGCCACCATCAAATAATTCATTCTGGATTGCTTCTAAGTCAGTCAAAATATCTGCAAACTTGTCTGCTTCTAGTTCTGTCATAGCCTTACCAATAAATGAATTCAATTCATCTATCGTACCATAAGCTTCTACTCGCAAATCATCTTTCGCCACGCGCCCACCAATCAAACTCGTCTGACCCTTATCGCCTGTCTTCGTATAAATTTTCATCTCACTTCACTCCTTTAATCTGTTGGGGAATTCCATACCAAATTCTCGTAACTTCTGTCGCTTGTTCAAATAAATACTGATAGAGCCGTCCGCATCGATCGCGCAATTCGCGTTGCTCCGCTTCAAACGGTACAATTCCGCGACCGACTTCCGTCAAGATGAAGATTGTGTCGGGCTTCATTACATCGTGCACAGCTTGTAAACTTTGCGCTTCATCCATCTCTGTTCGTCTAAGCCAGTCCAGCAAGCCGACTATGACTAATCGCTCGTCTGATGCCGCTGCTGTTTCCATTGTACAAAATTGTACCGGCTGATCGCCAACTAAGCGCCTTACATACTCCGTTTTGCCGTTATAGGCACCTCCGATAATGACATGCATTGCGCCCGCTCCTTCCGTTGTTGCTCGTCTGCCCACTCGAATTTCCAAACCGAACCATTGTCTACTTTCCATTCCCAAAATGAACGCGAATCCGTAGCGAATGTATCTAGTAGTAAACGAATCACTCCACCATGCGTTACGACGACTGCGTCATTCGGTAAATCTTCCAACGCATCAAGCACTCGCGACTTCACTTGCTGTAATGTTTCACCGTTAGGCGGTGCTATCTGCCACGGATCATCCAGCCAATTACGGTAATCCGAATCATTCTTCAACTCGTCGTATGTCCTCTCTTCGAAATCTCCAAAATGACATTCTCGTAAACGCGAATCTTCAATATAACTTGCATCCGGAAAATAGATCTTTGCCGTCTGACGTGTTCTAGTTAAATCGCTACCATACACTGTTTCTACATCGATTGGAAATTCAATTGCTTCCCCTGCTATTTGAGCTAGTTCACTATTTGTCCAACCGCAATATTGCCGTTTTTCATTGGCCACGGTCTTTAGATGGCGAATGAAAAATAAACGATAAGGACGAACCATAACAGCACCTCCATTCCTTCAATGAATGCGCCGCATAAATCACCTGTTACGCCGCCGAAGTGTTTGACGGTAAAGCGACGATAGAGCCAGATTGCGAAAACCATCACGGATAACATGATAGCAAGTAGGAGAACAGACTTATACACTACACCGAGCGCGATGCTAACAAGCAGACTGATGGTACTCACTGCCACAAGCATCCGTGTACGTAAAAAGTGTTGCTTGAAAAAATATGCGATACCGTTTTGTTTCGCTGTATTTGTTAGCGTGAAATAATAGACTACTGCAGCACGGGATAGAATAGGTACCGTGACAAGTAACACCCAACTATGCGGCAGTGTTAACATTTCGATAAACAAGCCGATTTTCAACCCTAACAAAATAAGCAAAGACAATGTACCGAATGCCCCGAGTCTTGGATCATCCATAATCGTCAAACGCTTCTCACGTTCTTGATAGGAGAAAAAAGCATCGCCAAGATCCGCAAAGCCATCCACATGCAAGCCACCTGTCGCAATCAACCCAACAAGTAAAATCAGCATCGCCGCAAGGAAACTATTGAACTCTACAGTGACATAAGCAGTTCCCGCCAGCAATAAACCAATACCCGCACCAATGATAGGTAGCGCCATATACATGCCTGATACTTCTTTTTTCCCGAGTGGTAATTCTTTACGCACAGGCAAAGAAGTGAAAAATTGGAGCGCTAATAAAATGCTATTCATCTTCTCGCTCCTTTACGCCAAAATAGATTGAATCAACGGCCAATTGATATGTTGCTGTACATGATTTGCCCACTGTTCATAAACATCCACTCCGTCAGCCGCGGGTTCCGTCTTGTGTTCCATATCCTCTTCCGGAATGCCATGCTGCTCAAGAACAGGAATGACACTTGCGACTGGAATGCCTGTATAGTTTTCGATAAAATAGGATGCATTTCTGCGGTCGGCTCCGTCCGTGCCGCTTGCGCTTGTTGAAATTGTGAGCGACTAATTTCGCGACCATTTGGTAACGCCACCGAAAAATCGGACATATTTTGTGATTTAAAAGGTGCCACATTGACTCCTTTATTGGAAAGGATTCGGCATAACGCATTACAAATCATCGTTTTCCCTACGTCAGAAGCCGTGCCTACGACGATTAATCCATTCATCGCGAATCCCCTTTCCAGATGATCGGCAAGCCGTGATCCATTTCAATTGCTACATCACATTGTTGAACTAGTTTTTGATGCAGTGTACCGAGCGTTTTTCGGTACACTTCCGTTTCACCTTCATACTGCGGCCAATCATCTAGCACTTCGTTTGAGACGATGACTAGCCGCGTGACACGTTCCTTAATTTGCTCGATTGTACGTAGTAATTGCTCCGTTTTCTGTTCCAAACACCCTGGACGTTGCCAACAAGGATCATCCGCTTCATAGCCTTCATACAATTCATTCGCTAACCAAGTCGTCATACAATCCCATAGCACCAAGTCCCCTGCCTGCAAGAAAGGTAATACTTCGTGAATATTCAGTGGCTGCTCAATAGTTTCCCAGTGGGCCATTCTACGATCGTACTGATGCTTCGTGATGCGTTCTTTCATTTCCTGATCATACGCTACACCTGAAGCGATATACACGAGACGACCCGGTTGCCCAACGAGTAATTGCTCCGCATACGTACTTTTCCCACTGCGCGCACCGCCACTAATGAACGTTACTGTTCCTCGAACCAATTCGCCATCGCCTCCCGCAACGAATTCATCTGCTCAGCTGATTTCATCCCCACACGCAACCACCTACCGTCCATGCCACGGAAGTTTTCCGAGTGACGCAAGACGATTCCTCGTGCCAGTAAATAGCGATACAATACTCGGGCGTCTTGCTTCGGTGCAAAGATTAAATAATTCGCTACTGAATCAATAACTTGGCAATCATATGCACGTAAAAACTCAACCATCTTGGCACGCTCCGTTTGCGCATGAAGAATTGCAGACTCGCAGTAGCTTCGTTCATTTAAACATAATGCTCCTATCTCAGCTGCTACGCCATTCACATGCCAATGAGGTGTTCGGCTTTTCACCATCGAGACAATTTCTGGATGCGTCACAAGGTACCCTAAACGAATACCAGGAATTGCATACATTTTCGTCATAGACCGAACGACAATGACGTGTGGATATTTTTCTAAATGATGAATGAACGAACGGCTTTCATCTACGAAATCAATAAACGCCTCATCCAAGACGACTTCCGTTCTGCTACGTTCAGCCGCTTGAACGATGGTTAACAATTCATCCAATGTCGGTAAAATACCCGTTGGATTATTCGGTGTGCACAGATAAACAGCCGCCACTTTCGGCAAAGCATCGACAATCTGCGCAACAGGCAATCGAAAATCATCTTCTTCCTTCGCTTGAATCGAAACAACTTCCGCTCCACTCGCTTCGAGTGTCGCCCGATATTCAGAAAACGTTGGATCAATCAACAGCACTTTTTCCCCGCGATAACATTCCCCCAGCAACGACAATAATTCTGCCGCCCCATTTCCAACAAGCACACACCGTTCTTCCACTTGATGAAATTTCGCGGCTACAGCTCTAAACGGCTGACCGTCCGGATCCGGATAACTTGTAATAGTAGACAATAAATCCGCCCACGCTTCTTTAACTACTACTGGCGGACCCGCTGGATTACAATTCTCACTAAAATCCAAAATCTTTTCAGGTACAGGTATATTCAACGATTCATATAACCGCGCACAGTTCGCTCCATGTTCAGGCAATCGCATACATCCACACTCCTATCACCGTAAATACTAACCAGAAAACCAAGGACACCACTTGCATTTGTCTGCAAGCAGAACGAATATGAGATGCACTTGCGACAACTGATGGCCCTAGCGTCGCTCGTTCTGACGTGACACCACGATAGGTATTTTTACCGCCTAATTGGATATTCAACTGCCAAGCTGTAGCCGCTTCTAAATAACCACTGTTCGGACTCATATGACGTTTTGCATCGCGCAACCAACCACCAAGTCGCTGGCGAATAGGTAATCTTCCTTCATTTGGAGTGAATAAGACGATTAATAAACCAGTTATCCTCGAAGGAATGATATTCAATAAATCATCCATTCGTGCAGACACTTTACCGAACTCACGATAGCGTTCATCTTTATAGCCGACCATTGAATCGAGTGTATTCGCTGCTTTATAAAGCCATAAGCCAGGTGCTCCAAGCAAGAATGCCCAAAACAAAGGCGCGGTGATACCGTCTGAGGTGTTTTCCGAAACCGTCTCAATCGCCGCTCGCGAAATGCCCGAAGCATCTAGTGTGTCTGTATCTCTACCGACAATCCAGCTCAGTTTTTCACGCGCTTCTTTCAAATCTCCAGACTGCAACGGTTCGTAAACAAGCATAGCTGCGTCCTTCAAACTTTTCTGCGCAAGCCCTGCAGCAATGAGTACTGCTTCAATCGCAATTCCAGCAAATAAATGAAGACGATAAGAGAAACTAACGAGCCAGATTACAAGCACAAAAGTTGTTCCACAAACAATAAGCCATAAAAATGCCCCTTTAAACGTGCGCATTGTTCCTTTATTCAACCACTTCGTCAAATTCCCTATCGATGTGCCGATCCATTTAACAGGATGTGGCCAATTCGGAGGATCACCAATCAGTCGATCCAGCACCATACCGATTGCGATCGCTATAAAATGTGCCGGTATCACTGGAACTCCTCCTTCGCCTGACGATACGAATGAATCGCCCGCACTGTACATTCATACACGCCCCGACCGATTAATTTACCCAGTTGCGTAATCGGCCCCGCATACGGAATGCACTTCCCTTGCTGAGTAGACGCAATTAACAAACTGTCCGTTGACGTTCCTGTCGCAATTGTACCTGATTCAGGGTCTAGTACTTCTTCATCTTGCAACGCTTTCGTTTTCGCTTCCGTCGCGGTAATCATTGCCTGAACGAATGCTTCCTCCGCCAGCGCCCCATTGATAAACACCCACGTATTGATCGTGCCTACATACCAACTATCTTCACGTTGCCAAGATTTCGAGACATCCACCGCATTGCCGATACCCGCTGTGACCGCGATAACGATTGAACCAAAATCCCCTTGGTACTCTTCCACTTCTACATGCTCTGGGCTAACTGCTGTCATCATCGCAACTGTATCTGTCAGATGATAGCCATGCGACCGCAAATACTCCGTGTTCTCTTTTTGTACATCATCAATATTATAATCCGCTCGCACTCCTCGATTGACAAACGTCCGATACCAACCCATTCCCGCATTATGTACAGCTGATGAAATCGTCTTCAGTGGTTGCTTTGCTTGCACTAACACATGATCCCCTTGCACCATGACATCTTCTTTTGTCACGCGGAACAACTTTGTCTCTTCTTGCAAATTAGGCAGTAACGTCATTTGTGGTTTCGGCAGCTCGGGATGTGGTTGCGTTTTCACACGCGCATTATAAACTGTTCGTATTTCTTGTTCCAGCACGACATCTTGCGGTTCACCAATGATTGCCACTTCACCTTTTTTCAGTAAAAGCAGTCGATCACAATAGAGTGCAGCCAAATTAATATCATGGAACACCGATATAACCGTGATTCCTTTTTGGTGTGCTTGATTGCGAATCGTATCTAGCAATTGTTGCTGATGCGCAATATCCAAGTGATTCGTCGGTTCGTCTAGCAATAAAATAGGCGCTTCCTGAGCAAGCGCCTGAGCAACAAACACGCGCTGTTGCTCGCCGCCTGATAATAATTCAATCGGTGTATCTGCATAACGTGTAACTCCTGTATAGTGCATCGCATCTTGCACTGCTTTCTCGTCTTGTTCTGACCAACTAGAAAACAGTCCTGTCTGATGTGGATACCTACCGAGCCCTACCGTATCCTCAACGGTATGAGAAAATGCATGTGCGTGAAGTTGAGGCAGAACTGCTACTTTCCGTGCAAATTGCTTTTGAGTATAGGATGAAGCCAGCTTTCCATCTATCACCACGGTACCGCTTTGTTTCGGCAAAATACCTGAAATAATTTTCAATAATGTAGACTTTCCGCTACCATTCGGTCCTAAAATTCCAAGAACTTCCCCTTTTTCCACGTGGAACGACACATTTCTTACGATTAGCTTCTTATCATACCCACCTGACACTTGATTCACCTGTAGCATATCTACATGGTCCCCTTCCTACGTTGCTTGTAAAAGATATAGGCAAAGACTGGAGCACCGATGAATGCCGTAATGACGCCAACCGGTAATTCAGCCGGCGAAATAATCGTCCGAGCAACTAAATCACAAATGATTAATAATGCAGCTCCGTTAAATAAAGATAACGGCAGCACATGTCGATGATCAGACCCCCACATCATCCGTGTCATATGCGGAACGACTAAGCCAACGAAGCCAATTGTCCCTGAAACCGCCACCGCAGAGCCTGTCAACACAGAGCCACCAATTAAAATCTGTAACTTACGACGTTTTACATTGACTCCCAAATGATGTGCGCGTTCTTCACCAAACAACATCGCATTCAACTCCCGGCGATTGAGCCACAGAATGAATGAACCTATTATGAAAAACGGCAACACCATTGTAATATAATTCCAACCGCGCATCGACACACTTCCAAGTAACCAACCGATGATTTGACGCAACTCTTCTTGTGTCAATGCTATCATCAGCGATAAAACAGAGCCTAGAAATGAACCGAAAATAATACCTGTTAAAATAATTGTTTCCATTTTCATGGAACGATCGACTAGCCGGGCAAAGCCGATGACTAAGAACATCGTAGCCGCAGCACCGACCATACTAAATACGGGTAATGTGTACGCCCCTAAGACCGGTAAGGAAATACCAAAAAAGAGTGTAATCACAGCGCCCACAGAGGCACCGGATGACACTCCGAGGGTATATGGATCTGCTAATGGGTTTTTCAGTAACCCTTGGAATGCGGCACCTGAAATCGCCAGCGATGCGCCAACAATCCCAGCCAGCAACACGCGTGGCATACGAATCTTCCACAAAATATTACTTGCAGTTGCATCACTGTTACTCCATAGCGTCTCTATCGGTATCTTCACAGCACCAATCGATACACCGAGCCAGATTGCCACAAGTAACGTGGCAATCGACACAGTATAGGCGATCAAGGTTTTATTCACCAAAAACCTCTGGATAAATTGCTTTTGCAAAAACTTCTAATCCGTCTGCTAAACGAGGACCTGTCCGGCTAGTGATGTTTTCTTCAACTTGTACGATTCGATCTTCTTTCACCGCAGTAACTGTATCGAAACCGTCACGCTTTTTAATTTTTTCAATAATATCTGGTACGTAGCTATACATGACTATGATCACGTCAGGGTTTTCATTGACGATTGTTTCCGGGCTAATCATGATCCAGTCATCTTCAGTAACGATATTTTCAGCATGAATCATATCAAGGAATTGCTGTGGGAATGTGTTTTTACCTGGCGTATAGATTTCCGGTACGTCAGAGTTCTCAACGAATACACGTCTCTTGTCTGTAATCGTCGCTGCTTTTTCTTTAATTTCTGCAACTTTCGCTTGCATACCTTCTATCACTTGAGTCGCTTCTTCGTTCTTGTTCATAACTTCACCGATCAGCTGAATCGTTTCATATGTCTCTTCAAATGTTCCTGCATTCGGCACGACAACGACAGGAATACCTGCGTCACGAATTTGGTTAATTCCACCTTCGCTTGAACCGAGCATCATTTCATGGGCAAAAACCACTTCTGGCTCCAATGAAATTACTTTTTCAACGTTGACGGTAAAGTTGCCAACTGTGTCTAAATCTGCAACTTCAGCTGGGTAATCATCGTTTTCCGTAACCGCGATTACTTTGTCCCCTGCATCAATAGCAAATAATGTTTCTGTATTGCTTGGAAGTAATGAAATAACGGATTCTGGTACTTTTTCGAACGTTATATCTTCTCCAGACGCATCTTTAAGCGTATACGGATACGTAGTGTCTTTTACCTCATCTGTAGTTGTTTCTTCAGATGTCTGATCCGAACTGTCCGGAGCTTCTTCTTTCTTCGTATCGTCGCCACAAGCTGCTAGTAGTAATACTGCGAGTATAGCTGTTAGCAACAGTTGCCAAAACTTTTTCATGTTATATCCTCCTAGTATGTTTGTATTACATTACGTCTCTGCTGCACAAACGAAAAAAACCTTCGAACATTTCGAAGGATTAGGCAGGACGAAATCTATAGTAGACTCCCTCCACTGTACCTATCCTCGTAGGTTGCTACAGAACTCTATTTCCGATGAAGGCAGGTATCTGGCTCGTGCGTTTTGCACTCACAGTGGCGGGACCGCATCGGCTTGTACCGATTTCCCTTTTCATCTCTCTTTGAACGAGAGAACCTTTCGGAGTAAATGTTATTCGTAATTGTGTTTTATTATACTATACATTGAACTGTTGTACAGAGTGATGTGGGCGAGATAAACTTTCAGCAATGGGTAAGAACGCGCATTTAACGTCAAGAACCGCGCCATTCCTTATTAATACCGAGCCAATCTTTCTTCTAACAGCGCCATTTCGTCACATAATCGCGCGATCACTTGCATAATTACCTTACAGTAGACAGTATAAGAAAGCGCTCCTAAAGGACAGACTACATCCTGAGGAGTGAGATCATGACTAGAAAAACGTATGAATATGAACTGAAAAAGAAAGTGGTAGAGCTTTATTTTGAAGGGCATGCCGCAAA
>NZ_JAPMIW010000027.1:0-39102 GCF_033088395.1 Sporosarcina sp. GW1-11
TTAATTCGGTAAGTGCCAAAGCCCACTAAAACTACACTGTACATACTAGCGTAGGCACAACTGCGGGGTCGGCCGAAGCCATGAGACAACTAGCGCGATTTTCGCTTGTTGGCTCATGGCGGGAGGCAATCCCCCACGTGCCGAAGCGGTGATAGGAAACGGACCTTTATGAAATTCAGTACCATAAAAAAGTCGAGCTACGACACATTACTAACTAGTAGTAAGTCCCAGACACATCAATCCGCTTCTGTATGTAGAAAAGTAATTCGTCACTGAACCCACTTCGGCGCTGGCGGATGGCTCCCGCGATGAGCCAGAAAGGAAGATCGCCTTTCTGTCTCATCGCTCCGCCTACCGCTTGTAAGGCGCCTTCGTTTAGTGAGGGAAAGTAAGTAGCATTGGACGTTGAAGTCTAAAAGTAAACTTTACTTTGTATCAAAGACTGCAAAAACTACACTGCACTCACTAGCGAAGGCACAACTGCGGGGTCAGCCGAAACAAAGAGACAGCTAGCGCGATTTTTGCTAGTTGGCTCTTTGTGGGAGGCAATCCCCCACGTGCCGAAGCGGTAATAGGAAACCGACCTTTACAAACTTCAGTACCGTAAAAAAGTCGAGCGACGATCCAACACAAAATGTTTTACTTTTGTACCAAAGCCCACTAAAACTACACTGCACTCACTAGCGAAGGCACAACTGCGGGGTCAGCCAAAGCCAGGAGACAACTAGCGCGATCTTCGCTTGTTGGCTCATGGCGGGAGGCAATCCCCCACGTGCCGAAGCGGTAATAGGAAACCGACCTTTACAAACTTCAGTACCGTAAAAAAGTCGAGCGACGACACAACAAAAAAAGACCGCCCAACTCATTGGACAGCCCCTACTGCTTCTTCACACAACTCAACTCACCATTCTTCAAACGAAACCGCATAAAATCATCCGCAACCGACAACGCAGCGAACACCGCTGCACCTTCCGCATGAAAATCCACCATCTCACTCGGCATAAAACGCGAACTAATATGATTCACAATCAAATGTTTAACACATGCTTCCTTCGCTACCGTAGCCGCATCCACTACCGTCGAATGCCCAAACTCCTTCGCGCCTTCCGCATACGCTTGCGTAAACGTCGCCTCATGAATCAACACATCCGCATGTTGGGCCAACTCCACAGACGCCTCACAATAAGACGTATCGCCAATCACCGTAAGAACAAAGCCCGGTTTACGCTCCGTTGTGACGTCCTTACTATACACCATCTGCCCATTATCAAGCTCTACGTCCTGCCCAGCCTTTAACTTCTGCAGTAAAGGACCTTTAGGAACACCTTGCTCAATGGCCTTGTCAATTAACAGCGTTCCCGGTAATTCTTTCTGCTCGATTCGATAGCCGTAGCTTTTGATTACATGCTTCACTTCTTTCGCATAAACCTTGAATTCATCTGTCTCAAGGATTAAGCCATCTGTTACTTCATGAACGTTTAGCTTATACGGCAAATAGGTACCCGTCAGTTGATACGTATGTTGCAACCATTCCTTCAAACCTGCTGGACCGTAAAGATCCACTGGCTCGTCGCCCCCTAGAAACGCACGGGAACTAAGGAAGCCAGGCAAGCCGAAAATATGATCACCGTGTAAATGTGTAATGAAAATCTTCGTAATTTTTTTCGGTTTGATGGCGCTGTGCAGTAGCTGGTGTTGCGTCGCTTCCCCACAATCAAACAGCCAATTTTCTCTATTTTCATCTGTTAAATCAAGGACGAGTGCTGAAGTATTTCGCTGTTTCGAAGGCATTCCCGCGCCAGTTCCTAAAAATTCTATATCCATTGAGTAGCTCCTTTCGTTTACTCTGACCACCCTTTTTTAATGACACCATCGCCAAAACGCTTAGTTAGATTCGAGACGAGTTGGTCCACTTGATGTTCTTTTTCTTGTTGTTCGAAATTATCAAATGTCAATTGCTCAACCATTTCGTGGCGCTCTAAGACGTTTGATACAGTAACGCCTAGCAAGCGAATCGGTTCGTTGTTCCAATGGCGTTCAAAAAGTTCTAACGCGATAGACGTTATATCTTCCGCGAGATAGACCGCTTGATGGACGGTTCGACTTCGCGTCGTATTTTGCCAGTCTGCATAGCGAATTTGAATGCTGATGGTGATACCGGCTAAAGACTTAGTCGCTAAGCGGGTCGCCACTTTATTCGCTAACCGTTGAAATATCGGTATACATTCGTCTAGTTCCGTTAAATCGACAGGCAGCGTCGTGGAACTTCCAATACTTTTGCGCTCCTCCGCGCTTTCAGGATCTACGGGGCGTTGATCGATACCATTTGCGCGTTGTTGGAGACGCAAACCGTTTTTCCCTAGTAATCCTTCTAGCTTAATTTTTTCAGCAACGGCTAATTCACCAATCGTACGAATACCGGCGCTATGTAATTTTTCTTCCGTTCGCTTCCCAATGCCGTGCATATCAATGACTGGTAATGGCCAGAGCACATGTGCGACTTGCCGCTTACGTAAAATTGTAATGCCCATTGGTTTTTTCATATCTGATGCGGTTTTCGCCAAAAATTTATTCGGTGCGATGCCAATCGAACACGGAAGATCGAGTTCTTGTAAAATTCGCTGCTGGATTTCTTCAGCGAGTTCATAGGCACGCGTGAGACCGCCGATTTCTGTCGTATCAATATACGCTTCATCGAAAACAGGTTCGACCCATTCCGTATAACTGCGCAAAATCTCAAACACTGCATCGGACATTTGTCGGTACAGCTCGTGACGTGGCGGGACAATCGTTAATTGTGGGCACAGTCGTTTGGCTTCTCCTACTGTCATCGTCGTATACACCCCGAACGCTCTTGCTTCGTACGAACATGTCACCAAAATCCCTCTACGTTCTTTCGGATTGCCTGCGACTGCGAGTGGAATCCCTTTTAGTTTCGGATTAGCCGCTTGTTCAACGGATGCAAAAAAGCTATTCATATCAAGATGCATGATGACTCGTGGATTGCGTTGATCCGTCATGTCGACACCTATCTTTCATGATTGTATCTAGTTTACATGGATTTCGCTACAAGCAACAGGAAAAAGCGGCAAACTAGCTACAGTTTGCCACTTTTTTAATAGTATATTGTCCCATTCTCTTACGAAGTTTGTCTCTGTTCGCGTACATACGCCGAAATTTCATCCATCCCCGCAAGTGTAGTTGCCAAAATGTTTGGATCAATAACGGTAATCACACGATCTTCCAAATTCGCTACTGTCGTGAAATAAGGTGTCTTGGAGTATGCTTTTAAAGCGGTCGAAGTCAATCGACCATCAGGTAACTCCAATATTTCTTTTGCATCCAACACTAATAAACCGATTTCAATCTGCTCTGTAGTTAAGACGACAATATGCGAATCCGCTTCTCGTGCGGTTGGTGTATAATAAAGAATTTGACTAAAATCCAATATCGGCACCAATTCACCACGCGACTTCATCAAACCTAATAAATACGTTGGTAAATGTGGTATCGGCGTAATATATTCAAGTTTTTCAATGGAGACAACGGATTCTACTGGCAGTGCATATTCTTCATTACCCGTTTGTACGATAACAGCTTGCATACTAGCACCTTCTTTCAATTCAGTGAAATTTGTTTAATTCGCTTGATTGCCAACCAGACTGACGATCTCAAGTAGTAATTCCGTTAGCTTATTCAGCTCTTCAATCGGCATACGCTCGTTTTTCGTATGAATTTCTTCATAGCCTACAGACAATGTCACAGTCGGCACACCCATGCCATTAAAGACATTTCCGTCACTTCCGCCACCGCTCGTCATCGTCTGCGGCTCGCGTCCGACATTACGTATTGCCTGCATCGCTACTTGTACGACTTCTTCATCGTCAGATAAATTAAATCCAGGATACATCAATTGCGTCGTCGTTTCGGCACGCCCGCCCAATGACTGGCTCGTCGTACTGAACTTTTCTGTCATCGAATCGATTTGTTTCTGCATCTTGTCAGGATTAATCGAACGCACTTCAGATAAAATGAACGCTTCTTCGCATACGATATTCGTTGCTTTTCCGCCTTCAAATCGACCAATATTCGCTGTCGTTTCCTCGTCAATGCGACCTAGACCCATGCCGGCAATGGATTTCGCCGCGAGTGTAATCGCAGAAATCCCTTTTTCTGGTGCGACGCCTGCATGCGCCGTTTTCCCGTAAATCGTCGTCCATAGTTTCGATTGGTAAGGAGCAGCTGTAACAATGCCGCCCACTTTCCCATCACTATCGATCGCGAAACCGTATTTCGCTTTCAACACGCTTTGATCCATCGCTTTCGCACCGACTAGGCCACTTTCTTCCCCAGCCGTAATAATGAATTGGATCGGACCATGCTCGTTGCCTGTTTCTTGAAGTACTTTCGCCATTTCAAGAAGAGCTGCGATTCCTGCTTTGTCGTCGGCTCCTAAAATCGTTGTGCCGTCACTATACACATAGCCATCTTCTTTTACGACCGGCTGTATTTGCTGGCCTGGAACGACTGTGTCCATATGACATGTGAAATAAATCGGATCGGCATCCAGTGAACCTGCTAAATTTGCAATTAAGTTTCCTGCACCGTGTCCAGTTTTTTCACTCGTGTCATCTTCAGTCACTTCAAAACCGAGTGCTTCCAATTTCTTCGTTAGCACATCCGCAATTTGACGTTCGTTTTTTGTTTCAGAATCAATTTTCACTAATTCTAAAAACTCTTCTAGTAGACGTGTTTCATTCAATGATAAAGACTCCCTTACTTATAGAGGTATGTTGCCGTGCTTTTTCTTCGGACGATCTTCTTGCTTATTTCTCATCATTTCAAGTGCTTGCAATAATTTAATGCGTGTTTCACGAGGATCAATAACATCATCGATCATGCCGTGTGAAGCCGCAACATATGGATTCGCAAATTTCTCACGGTACTCTTCGATCTTCGCTGCACGTGTGGCTTCAGGATCTTCACTACTCGCGATATCGCGCGCAAAGATAATGTTCGCTGCACCTTCCGCACCCATAACCGCTACTTCCGCATTTGGCCAAGCGTATACAACGTCTGCGCCAATTGCCTTCGAGTTCAACGCAACATATGCGCCACCGAATGCTTTACGCAAGATTAATGTGATTTTCGGTACTGTTGCTTCAGAATATGCATACAAAATTTTCGCGCCATGACGAATGATTCCACCGTGCTCTTGTTTAACACCTGGGAAGAAGCCAGTCACGTCTTCAAATGTGATGATTGGAATATTAAATGAGTCGCATGTGCGGATAAAGCGTGCAATCTTATCTGATGAATCGATATCGAGTCCACCAGCCATAACTTTTGGCTGATTACAAACGAATCCGACCGTTTCTCCTTTCATACGTGCATAACCAACAACCGTATTTTTTGCAAATTCCGGCTGGATTTCAAAGAATGAACCTTCGTCCACTACATGCTCAAGGACTCTACGTACATCATACGGACGAATCGTTTCGAACGGAACGATGTCAGCTAAATCTTCGCGATAATCATCTTGCGCTTCATATGGCTGAACTGGTGTTTTTTCTGTGTTATTTTGTGGCAAGTACGTTAAGAGTTCACGAACTTTTTCTAGCACGACTTCTTCATTTTCTCCACGAAGGTGTGCGTTACCGCTTATTGTGTTATGAACTTTTGCTCCACCCAAACCTTCAGATGAAATTTTTTCACCCGTTACCGTTTCGATAACTTTCGGTCCAGTAATGAACATCTGGCTCGTTTTATCCGTCATAATAACGAAGTCTGTAATCGCTGGAGAATACACGGCTCCACCTGCACAAGGTCCTAAAATAACAGAAATTTGCGGAATAACACCTGAATAAATGGCGTTACGGTAGAAAATTTCTCCGTAGCCGTCAAGTGAAAGTACACCTTCTTGAATACGCGCTCCGCCTGAATCGTTCAAGCCGATGAATGGCGCACCATTTTTAGCTGCTAGATCCATTACGTTGGCGATTTTCATCGCATGCATTTCACCAAGCGCTCCACCGAATACGGTGAAATCTTGGGAGAATAAATAAACTGGACGGCCATGAATTTTTCCGTACCCAGTAACTACCCCATCACCAGGTCCTTCTTGTTTGTCCATGCCGAAATCACGTGTACGGTGAACTACGAAAGGATTTAATTCTACGAAAGAACCTTCGTCAAGCAATAATTCGATACGTTCGCGAGCTGTCAATTTCCCTTTTTCATGTTGCTTCATAATACGCTCGTCGCCGCCACCTAACTCGATTTCGCGTTTCTTGTCATAAAGTTCATTAATTTTATCATAAATATTCATCTATTATTCCCCCTTAGTCTTTTCACATAATTCATACAGCACACCATATGATGATTTCGGATGTAAGAACGCAACTTCCGCTCCGCCAGCACCCGGTTTGGGTTCAGCAGATAGTAGCTGCACTCCTTTTTCGTTCAATTCTTGCATTCTTGTTCGAATATCAGAGACTCCAAACGCGATGTGGTGAACCCCTTCACCGCGCTTCTCAATAAATTTAGCGATTGGACTAGTTTCGGACATCGGCTCTAATAATTCGATTTTCACGTTATGTGCGTCGATAAAAGCCACTTTCACGCCTTGACTAGCTACTTCTTCAATCGCCATGACTTCAAGTCCAAGTGTATGTATGTAGTAGTCTAACGATTGTTCCATATTTTTTACCGCAATTCCAATATGATCTACTTTGTTCATATGTTATGTCCCCTTTGACTACTTATATATGAGTATCTCTTGCACGGAACAGCCATTCTAGTTGTGGAAATCCATAATTCTGTTAAAATAAATGCATACCTATTCCAACGTGTAAGGAGTTATGTTGCATGAGTAATAAAAAAATCCAAAAAACCGTCGTCTATTTAATGATCGTCGCTATGGTTGCGTCTACTCTGTTGATGGGCTTAAGCGTATTCTTTTAATTAAGGAAGGACCGTTCGCATGACATTCATGCGAACGGTTTTTTGTTTCATCTAGCTGCAGACGCCAGGCTCTCGGGACGTTTCGATCTTCCCAAAAAGGCAAAGAACGCCTTTGTGGGAAGATCTCCAACGCCTGTCGAGCCTAGACGGCGTCTTCCGCTTTTATTAGATTTCTTTGCAGTGCTCTTCAAACTGCTCTTGAAGATTTACTACTACTGACATTGGGTCATGTCCTTCGATTTCATAGCGTCCTACTTCGCCGATTAGTTTACCGTCTTTTAGTAGAGCGAATGATGGAGAGGATGGAATATGATCTTCTCCAAAGTGCATACGGGCTTGTGCAGTAGCTTCTTTGTCTTGTCCAGCAAATACTGTCACTAGGTGGTCTGGGCGCTTGTCGTAGTGTACAGCGTGTGCAGCTGCTGGGCGTGCGATTCCTCCAGCACATCCACATACGGAGTTAATCATTACTAAAGTCGTTCCAGGGCGTTTGAATGCTGCCTCTACGTCTTCAACTGTTTTTAGTTGCTCGTAGCCGCTCGCTTCCATTTCTGCTCTTGCTTGGTTTGTCATATCGTTCATGTAAAAATCAAAATTCATTGTCATTTTACAGGATCTCCTTTCCTACTACCTATGATTGTGATGACCACTACCGTTACTTGCTGATGCTTGTCCAGTGGTTCGCAAAAAAGTAATTGGTCACCCAACTCAATCATAGCATAAACCTATGCAAATCAAGAAGAAAACAATCGGTCAATTGCACCAGAAACTGTGAGATGACCTTCTAACAATTCACTCTCAAGTGTTTTGACTTCTGCTTTCTTGCCTTCTTCGGCGTAAAATGAATCAATCAAATGATCTTTAATCATCGAATGGAACCAATCTCTCGTTTGGTGCTGCCGTCTAATTTCCCAATGATTATTCTCTGTCATCACTTGCTTGAATTCTAGAATCGTTTCCCACACTTCTTCTAAACCTGTACGTTCAATAGAAGAAACGGGTTTTGCTGTGGATGTCCAGTTAGGAGAGGCTGGCTGCAGCATATGCAAAATCCGCGTATATTCTCTTACGGTCTTTTTCACTAGCTGTTTATTATTGCCGTCATTTTTATGCACAACAATACCATCCGTTAGCTCCATAATTCCTTTTTTCATTCCCTGCAGTTCGTCCCCAGCACCTGTAAGCACAAGTAATAAGAAATAATCGACCATGCCACGCACAATCGTTTCTCCTTGTCCTACTCCTACGGTTTCGATAAGAATAACATCATAGCCAGCTGCCTCACAAAGCAACATCGTTTCACGTGTCTTTTTGTGCACGCCACCAAGTGTTCCGGCAGACGGAGATGGACGGATGAATGCATTTTCATGCCGCGCCAACTCCTCCATACGTGTTTTATCCCCTAAAATACTACCGCCCGTCAACGTTGAGCTCGGGTCGATTGCGAGAACCGCCACTTTAAAGCCCATGTCAGCCAACATCAGACCGAATGCTTCGATAAATGTACTTTTCCCTGCACCCGGCACGCCGGTAATACCAATTCGAATACAATTACCCGTCTTAGGCAAGAGACTCGTTAAAATCTCTTGTCCGAGCTTTTTATCGCTCTGTTTCGTACTTTCAAGCAACGTAATGCCCCTAGCTAGATGAAGACGTGAACCGTTTTCTATTTCTGCGCGTAAAGCATCTAAATTTCCGTGCGATGGATCTTTTTTAACAAAGCGTTTACGTGAAGAGGCAACAAATCCATCGTGTGTGGATTTAATCCCGCGCATTACATGCATTGCTGAATCATCCCGTCCGTTTTGTTTGTTTGTCAATCCGTCACTTCCTCGTAGCCCAACTGTCGGTAGATTTCCTCGATTACTTTTTGAGCCGCCACCGGAATCACTGTACCAGGTCCGAAGATTGCCGCTGCTCCATTTTTACGTAAGAAATCATAGTCCTGCGCAGGAATAACTCCACCTACTACGACAAGAATATCTTCTCGCCCGATTTTCTTCAACTCTTCACGCAATGTAGGAACTAATGTTTTATGCCCCGCAGCGAGTGAACTAACGCCAATTACATGCACATCATTTTCTGCCGCTTGTAGCGCTGTTTCTTCAGGTGTTTGGAATAACGGTCCGATATCCACGTCGAAGCCTAGATCGGCGAATGAAGACGCGATAACTTTCGCCCCACGGTCATGTCCATCTTGACCCATTTTAGCGATCAAAATACGTGGACGACGCCCTTCATTTTCAAGGAATTCGTCTGTCATATCTTTTACTTCTTGAATTTCTTCTTCATTGGAGAAGTTTGCACTGTATACACCACTCACTGAACGGATCACCGCCTTATGTCTACCTGAAACGGATTCAATCGCATCTGAAATTTCACCGATTGTCGCACGTGCTCTTGCTGCATCTACTGCAAGCGCCAGTAAGTTTCCTTCGCCGTCTTTAGCTGATTGCGTAATCGCCGCTAGTGCCGCTTGGACTACTTCTTCATCCCGGTTAGCTTTCATCTCGTTAATCCGGTCAATTTGCTTTTGACGTACTAATGTATTGTCGATATCTAAAATATCGATTGCATCTTCCGTATCGAGTCGATATTTATTCACTCCGACGATTGTTTCTGCACGTGAATCGATTTTCGCTTGGCGCTTTGCTGCTGCTTCTTCAATCTTCATCTTCGGTAAGCCTGTTTCAATCGCTTCCGCCATGCCACCTAATGATTCGATTTCAGCAATTAACTCCCATGCTTTTTCCATCAATTCCTCCGTCAGCTTCTCTACATAATACGAGCCGCCCCACGGATCAATTACTTTAGTCATCATTGTTTCTTCCTGTAAGAACAATTGCGTGTTACGTGCAATCCGCGCAGAGAAGTCTGTCGGCAAGGCAATCGCTTCGTCCAAAGCATTTGTGTGCAATGACTGCGTGTGGCCCATGGAAGCCGCGTTTGCTTCTACTAATGTACGCGTAACGTTATTAAATGGATCTTGCTCCGTCAAACTCCAACCAGAAGTTTGAGAGTGTGTACGCAATGCAAGAGTCTTCGAGTTTTTCGGCTCAAATGACTGCATCATCTGTGCCCAAATTTTACGAGCCGCGCGCATTTTGGCGATTTCCATATAATAGTTCATGCCGATCGCCCAGAAAAATGATAGACGTGGCGCAAAGGAGTCAATATCAATTCCTGCTTTCAAACCTGTGCGTACATACTCTAGTCCATCTGCTAACGTATACGCGAGTTCAATATCAGCTGTCGCGCCCGCTTCTTGCATATGGTAACCCGAAATAGAAATCGAGTTGAATTTCGGCATGTTTTGCGACGTATACGAGAAAATATCCGCAATAATTCGCATCGACATTGCCGGTGGGAATATGTACGTATTCCGCACCATATATTCTTTCAAAATGTCATTCTGGATTGTCCCTGATAGTTTTTCTGTAGGCACACCTTGTTCTTCAGCTGCTACGATATAAAACGCCATAATCGGCAATACTGCACCGTTCATCGTCATCGAAACAGACATTTGATCAAGAGGAATTCCGTCAAATAGAATTTTCATATCTTCAATCGAATCAATCGCTACACCCGCTTTTCCGACGTCTCCTGTTACGCGTGGGTGATCGGAATCGTAGCCACGGTGCGTCGCCAAGTCGAATGCAACCGATAATCCTTTTTGTCCCATCGCCAAGTTGCGGCGATAAAACGCGTTACTTTCTTCCGCTGTAGAGAACCCAGCGTACTGTCGAACCGTCCACGGACGCGCGACATACATCGTCGGGTACGGACCGCGTGTATTCGGCGCAATACCAGGAAAATCAGATACATGCTCCGTATGTTCAATATCTTTTGCCGTATAGACCGGTGAAACATCGATCCCTTCATTCGTTGCGAAGGTTTCTTTCTCTTGCGCTTGTTGCGACAGTTCATTTAGCGTTTGTTGTATATCTACTTTTTTAAAATCGGGTTTACTCAACTGGATGGCCCCCTATCGTAATGTTGGCAATGTCCTGTAATTTTGCTATTTTATCCTGACCAGCGAACATAAAGCCATTTAGCCCATTAGCAAGCCATTGATCGGAAAGTTCTTTCGGGTATTTCCCCGCTACATCCAGAACAACATCTCCTGCATCTTCTTTTAAGAAGTTTGTAACGACTTCTTCCGTTGCCGCTGCAGAAGCACAGATTACCGCATAGTGTGGCTGTTCTTCTTTGATCCAACTGAGCGCTTGATCGATAGAGTCGAAAGAAGGGCTCCACTGTGCCTCAATGCCACCAACAGCTAGGAATCCACTGACGAAGTCTGCACGAGGTTTATAATCTTTTAATGCACCAAAGTTTAGTAGTACTGCTTTTGGTAACTGTTCTGGCGTACGTGCGCGAAGATGTTCAAACGGCTCAGCCAAACGTTTCGATACCGTCACAGAAGAGGCATCTGTCAAGTTCGTGTCGATTAATTCTGCATAGACATTCGTACCGATCAACGTCTTTTTCCCGCTAGCCATTTCTTTCTGACGTTCAGCGTATAACTTGCTAAGTTCACCAGATTGTAGAAACGACTGATAGCCACCGTTTTCTTCGATTGCTAAAAACTTCTCCCAAGCTTTGCTAATTAATTCTGCAGTTAACGACTCGATGAAGTATGAACCACCTGCAGGGTCGAGTACTTGGTCGATATGTGTTTCTTCTTTTAATACGAGTTGAATATTGCGTGCATAGCGAATAGAGCTAGCAGAAGTGCCAGTCAACACATCATGTGGCAACACCGTTAACCAGTCCGCTCCCCCAAGTACCGCAGCAAACGCGGAGTTCCCGCCACGTAATAAGTTTACATATGGATCGAGTTTCGAATAGCAAGCAATGGTACTTGTTTCGCGTTCTCCACGCCATATGCTTCGTTAAATAACTTCCATAACACACGGAATGCACGGAATTTCGCGATTTCCATAAAGAAATGTGTGTCAGAAGCAAAACGAACATAAAAATCTTTCGTAAACTCTTCAAATGAAGTGGCCTTTTCTGCTAGTTCAGCAGCGATCGCAAGTGACAACGCAAGTTCTGTAACCGCATCCGCTCCTTCATGATGAGCCGTCCATAGATCTGCTCCTTTTGTTTTAACGTTCGGCAAATCTTCCGGTAAAACCGTACTTTCGCTAATACAAATACCCGTTACATCTGCACGTTTCGCATCTTCAATATATGAAAAGGCCTGCAAAATTGGATCTTCTTTTTTCACTTCTGTAAAGAGAAGTGGATACTCTGTAAGCAATTGTGCTAATTGACGAAGCGCTTGCTCACTCCAAGATATTGGGTGTAAGCCGTTATACGCAATCGCTTCATTGCCTCGTTCTAATGATTCTTTCAACTGAAGTAGGAAGTCTTCTCCCGTTGTCGCGCTGACAGGTTGTGCAACCGTCCAGCCAAATGCTGGCTTCGTCACGCGTGAGATCTTTTGTTGATCTAGATCCTCTTTTGTATATAAGGGCTTCAATTCAATACCCTCTGTGGTCTTCGTAAACAATGATTCAAATGGCTTTCCTTTCAATGACTGAATGGCACTCTCTTTCCATTCTTCATAGTTCGGCGCCGTAAATGTGAATGATTTCATATTATGTATAGGCATAATGGTGTTGCTTCCCCCTTTTTGACCATCAATACTACTAGTGTACCGTAGTGTAGCCAATGAAGAAAGAGGAAAATGATTAGATGTCATACAATTTTCATATAAATCTAATAAAAGTCTTCAGCTTCAAAAAGATAGTTGCAAAGTAAGAGGAAAAGAACTATCGGATGGGAAAGAGGAAGATCGTAGGATTGTCGCAAGAAGAATGTCACGCGGATATAAAAAAGGAAGTCCCTCGATAGATTATATCAAGGGACTTCCGTAGATCTCTTTAAGAACTTTTTACGCACAACTAGGCCACTATTACTTCCAGTGAGTGGCAATGAATTCGTCTCGACCAGAACGCGCGCGGTTATCTTTATAATGTTCTTTTTCTTTTTCGTAGTAATCTTGATGGTACTCTTCTGCCCGATAAAACGTTTCTGCGGGACGGATAGCTGTGACGATAGGTTTTGAGAATATGCCACTTGCCGCTAGCTTCGCTTTGGATTGTTCGGCAATTTCCCGTTGCTCGTCCGTGTAATGGAAAATCGCTGTCGTATACGATGAGCCACGATCATGAAATTGACCTTCCGCATCTGTCGGATCAATTTGTTGCCAGAACACATCGAGTAACTGTTCATATGAAAAAACAGCTGGATCAAACGTGATTTCAACGACTTCCACATGGCCTGAGTCGCCTTTTTTCACATCTTCATACGTCGGATTTTCAAGATGTCCACCCATATAGCCTGACACAACATCCTGAATGCCTGGCCATTCTTTAAACGGTTTTACCATACACCAGAAACAACCACCTGCAAATGCAGCTTTTTCAAACGTATTATTAGTCACTATCAACATCGCCTTTCATTTCGCTTTAGTTTTTAATTATGGTCCATGCCTTCTTGCTAGAATGCCACTATTTACGCTACCATATTATTCTGTTCATTGCAGTTCTCAGCAACTTCATCAATCAACACTCGTCACACTGTCGCCATATGAAGAGACCGGAATCGCTTGTTTGCGCATCGTATCCTCTTCCGGAACGCGTATGAATTTAACAATCACCGCACTAACTACATATAAGAAACTAAAAATCCAAACAACCCCTTCAGCTCCTACAGTCCCAATGAATGCCAATGCAATGGCAGGTGCGACGAACGTTGACAAACCGGCCGAAAAGTTTAACACAGACATCGCCGCTCCCTTTTCTTCACCCGCGACAGACGGTACCAATGCACCAATCGGAACGAAACCAGCTATTAAGCCACCCCAAATGAATCCAACAATGCTTGTCATCAGTAGATTTCCATTAGTCAAGACAGGTACGTAAAACAATAGCGGTGTGAAAATGGCACAACCGATTCCACCAAACCAAATAATCGTTTGTTTCCAACCGAATGTATCTCCAATAAAACCGAATACTAAATTAAAGATGATATTTCCTAAGAAAAATGTACCCCATAATTGCAACCAAGCAGTCGTTTCAATGCCGTGCTGTGCCATATGAATCGGCAAGAATACAGGGAATCCATAAACACTTAAACTATTGATCACGCGAACAATCCCACCTGCTGCAACGCGTGGATTCGATTTTAAAATCGTAATACCTTTTAATAATTCTCTAACTGCTTCGCGTTTGTTAGCGACTTTTTTCTTCTCAAATTTATCTTTATTGAGCACTAAAGCAAAGAACGTACCGAGACATACCCAAAAAATAGAAGTCCACAATGTATTAATGTAACCGAGGTGTTGGATCGCATAACTTGAATACCAAGCCCCAAGCACCATCATTCCCGCACAAAACGCAAACCAGAACCAACCGACTGCTGAACTTAATTTATTTTGTGGTGTTTTATAAATGACCCATGTTAAAAAGGAATAGGCAAACAAAGGATAACCGAAACCTTTAATGAAATAAGTTAGTAGCATGACTGGATAATTCATCGTTGGAAAACCGAACGTGATAAAACCAGCTGTACCAATAATATATACGGATAATCCAATCATCATCGTACGTTTAGGACCAAACACATCTGAACAAACTCCTGAAAACCAAGAGGCAAGAGCTATCGATATTCCATACACTGTGAAAATTGCGGCTGACTGTTGAATCGTCAACCCGTTATCGACTAAGAATGGACTGAGCCACCCAGCTTCTATTCCGTCACCCATCATGAAGAGCATGACACCAAAAAAGCCCCATCCTAAGTTCTTTGTAATACCGATTCTCTCTAACATACCATTCTCTCCATTTCTACTTACTTTTCTTAGTTGCGTATATATTTTCATGTAACAAAAAACTCTTTCCAAAGAACGGAAAGAGTTTTGACATACATTCATATTCAAATGGAATATAAATGTTGAACCCTTTCTATCTTTCAAGCAAAGCTTGCTGGATTTGGCACAATAATGTTGCCGAGATTTCATAGGGCCAGTCCCTCCATCTCTCTTGATAGAAAACATACTATGTAGTTAAATGAAAATACGTAATATTTAAAGCAATGGATATACAATATAGAGTTATTAAGTTGAAGTCAAGCACTTATCTGAAACTTCTAAAGAAATAGTCATTCTTATGATATACTAAACAGATTATGTCGACAAAGTTTTAGGAGGTATTGATTTGCAATCGTATGTAGAGATAGAAAATGGTGTCGTTCCTTCCGTCTGTTCACTTGACTGTCCAGACCAGTGTGGATTACTTATTCATAAACAAGATGGGAAGGTCGTTAAAATAGAAGGAGATCCTGAACACCCTGTAACAAAAGGAAGTATTTGTAATAAAGTTCGCCATATGTCCGAACGAATTTACGATCCACACCGTATTACAACACCTTTGAAACGTGTCGGACAAAAAGGCGACGGGAAGTTTGTCCCAATCAGTTGGACAGAAGCCATTGAAACGATCACGGACCATTGGAAAACATTAATTTCAGAAGTAGGTCCAGAATCGATCCTCCCATATAGCTTCTATGGAAATATGGGGAAGTTAAGTTCAAAAGGAATGGATCGTCGTTTCTTCAACCGCCTTGGATCGAGTCAACTTGACCGAACCATTTGTTCTGTCGCTGGCGAGGTCGGGTACAACTATACAATGGGCGGACGCTATGGCACAGATCCAGAAGAGATGACAGAAACAAAATTATTCATCCTTTGGGGTATTAACGCTGTCAGCACGAATATGCACCAAATGATGATTGCACAAAAAGCTAGAAAAAATGGTGCTAAAATTGTCGTCATTGACGTCCATAAAAACCAGACCGGACGTATGGCAGATTGGTTCATCCCTATCCTTCCTGGCACTGACGGAGCGCTTGCATTAGGTATTATGCACATTCTGTTTAAAGAAAACATGGTCAATCAGTCATTTCTAGAAGACTATACGATAGGCTATGAGGAGTTGGCGGATCATGTAAAAAACTACGACCCTCAAATAGTTTCTAGCATTACGGGTGTATCTGTGGAAGATATTTACTCGTTAGCCCGGATGTACGGAACTACTTCTCCTTCCATGATCCGAATCGGAAATGGTCTGCAGCATCACGATAATGGCGGAATGATTGTCCGAACCATTGCCTGCTTACCGGCATTGACTGGCCAATGGGAAGTAAAAGGAGGAGGTGCCCTTAAGTCAAATGCAGATTATTTGACGCATAATATAGCTGCGCTTGAACATCCAAATCTCCTGAAACAGCCTACACGGCGGTTTAATATGAATCAATTAGGCGATGCGTTACTAGAAGAAAATGAACCGATCCGTTCATTGTATGTCTACAACAGCAACCCAGCCTTAGTCGCACCCGATGCGAATAAAGTGCGCGAAGGATTAGAGCGTACTGATTTATTTATGGTTGTTCATGATTTATTTTTAACAGACACAGCTAAATTTGCGGACATTGTGCTACCGGCCACATCTGCATTTGAAAATACGGACTTCTATACGTCATTCTGGCATCATTACATTCATATACACGAGCCCGTCATTCCTCCTTTTGAAGACAGCAAATCCAATTCAGATGTCTTCAGACTGTTAGCACAAGCGATGGGGTTTGATGAGCCATCCTTTAAAGATGATGATCAGGAAATGATGAGGCAAGCATTAAGTAATCTTACCAATCCACATATATCTGAAGTTACATATGAATCGTTAAAGGAAAAGCGCTTCATCAAAGCAAGCGGCACGAACAATATGTTACACAACTTACAAACCCCTAGCGGTAAAATTGAACTTTATTCCAAACAGATGGAGTTGGACGGTTATCCAGCTCTTCCAACGTATATCCCAATCATTCAGGATTCCGATTATCCATTACTATATGTACCTACAGCTAATCATAATTTTTTGAACACGATCTTTTCGAATAATGAAAAGCATATCAAAATGGAAAAAGAACCTAAGTTATTTATGAATGTGCGCGATGCAGAACTTCGGGGAATTACAGACAAAGAAGTTGTCCGTATATGGAACGACCGTGGGGAATGTGAAATGACTATTTCAGTTGGTGAACACGTCCTTCCCGGTGTTGTCGTGAGTCTAGGACTGTGGGCAGATCAGACAGGTGAACAACGACTTGTCAACGCATTAACGCCCAATCGAATAGCTGACATGGGCGGCGGCGCCACTTTTTTCTCAGGCCGCGTTGAAGTGAGCGTTTCGCACTCCCAAAATGAAGAATCCTGAAATAAGCCTACTAGCTAAGCATATGAACTACGTAGAGATGAAAACGTATTACTTGCTAGAGACCAGTAGCCCATACGAACATCTCTGCCAAATGCAGGGAAACGAATTCTCATAACCTTCAGCGGTAGCGCTGAAGGTTCCAGAGTGTAAACAAAAGGGTTGGAAATCGTAACGATTTCCAACCCTTTTGTTATTTTCAGTATAAAATCTGTAAAATAGCTTCTGACTTAGTTCTGGTATTCACTTGATTTCCTCATGACGCCTCAAGTCTTCCGCTATATCCAAGTGATTTTGCGGCACTAACTGTTCAATTGTCAGCATCTCCAACTGTTCACGTTCATTGATCTGATTTTTCGTCATCATTTCCATCACCTCAATAAGTGTTCAACAGGTTCCAGTTGATTGGAGCGGAGGATGGCGACTCCAGCGGGAACAGCACGAGCCGAAGACCCTGGACTGAGCGCAGCGAGGGAAGCGGCTGAGGCCGTGCCCGCGGAACGCGTCCATCCGCAGCGGAAATCAACCTTTCCTGACGTTTACTCTATTGTAAAAGAAAAGAGACTGTAATCAAACTCCAAATTTATGGAGTTTGTCTACAGCCTGAAACCTTCAGCGGTAGCGCTGAAGGTTCTCTGTATTTAATATAACGATGTAGTTTCTTTAGACATATTCTCTAGCAATTCTTTCACACGCGCTAGGAAACGCCCGCAAACTAAACCATCCAAGACACGATGATCTAGAGACAAGCAAAGGTTGACGATATCGCGTACAGCAACCATCCCATTGTTCATGACAACCGGACGCTTGACGATCGTTTCAACTTGCAAAATCGCAGCTTGCGGGTAATTGATGATACCCATAGACTGCACGGAGCCAAATGAACCCGTGTTGTTGACGGTAAACGTACCGCCTTGCATATCCTTCGCCTGCAGCTTTCCATTGCGTACTTTACCCGCTAATTCGTGAATATCACGGGCAAGTGCTTTGATAGTTTTTTCATCTGTTTGTCGAATGACTGGAACGTATAACGCGTCATCAGTCGCAACAGCAATCGAAATATTGACGTCTTTTTTCATGACAATCGTGTCACCCGCCCACATCGAATTGACTGCAGGGAACTCTTTCAACGCTTGAGAAACAGCCTTAATAAAGAAGGCGAAGTACGTTAAATTGAATCCTTCTTTTTGTTTAAACTCTTCTTTTACACCATCACGCAGTGCAACAAGATCCGTTACGTCGACTTCGACCATTGTCCACGCATGTGGTGCTTCGGTTACTGAACGCACCATGTTTTTCGCGATGGCACGACGGATACTTGTGACTGGAATTTCGATATCACCATTTTCCAACTGCACATTCGGCGTAACATTTTGTTCGAATCCGGACTTTTCGCTATCGAATTCCGCGATTTCCGTATGTGCTTGCGGTTGTTCTTTAATTGTTTCAGCTGATTCCGTCAGTTGTTGCGGAGCGACGGTTGGATTCTCAATGAACGCTAGAATATCTTTACGCGTAATTCTGCCTTCACGGCCCGTACCCGCGACGTTTGCCAAGTCAATGCCGTGTTCTTGCGACAGTTTTAAAACAGCCGGAGAATATCTACCCGCTGCTTTCCCCGCTGCTTTCCCCGCTGCTTTCCCCGCAGTTTTCACCAGTTCAGGCGTCGATGCCGGTTTGACTGGCGCGACTTGTGGTTTTTCTGACGCAGCTTCTTTCAGCTCTTCTACAGCTAGTTGTTCTTTCTGCGTCTTTGGAGTCGCTTCAGGAGCTGCAACACTTCCCTCTACGTCAATCAAACAAACCGTATCGCCTACTTCTACCGTATCGCCTTCTGAAGCGATGATTTCCGTAATCGTTCCAGCAAATGAAGAAGGTACTTCGGCAGTTACTTTATCTGTTGTCACTTCAGCTAACGAGTCATACTTAGCGACCGTATCACCTGGTTTGACTAGCCATTTTTCAATGATTCCTTCAGTTACACTCTCGCCCAGTTTTGGCATAGTGATTTTTTCGATGCCCATTATTCTGCCTCCTTAGACTAAAACTCCGCTAAATCCCTTGCCGCTTTTTCGACCTTGTCAGGATTCATCATAAAGAATTTTTCCATCGAAGGAGCATACGGCATAGCAGGTACATCAGGCGCTGCTAGACGTTTGATAGGTGCATCTAATTCAAATAAGCAGTTCTCCGCGATGATCGCAGACACTTCACTCATAATACTGCCCTCTAAATTATCTTCCGTCACTAATAGCACCTTACCAGTTTTGGAAGCCGCTTCAATAATCGCTTCTTTATCTAGTGGATACACTGTACGTAAATCTAAAATGTGAGTGGAAATACCGTCTTCCGCGAGTCGTTCCGCTGCTTGCAAGGCGAAATGAACACAAAGACCATAAGTAATGATCGTCAAGTCGTCTCCTTCACGCTTGCAGTCCGCTTTTCCGATTGGCAATACATAATCATCGTCAGGCACTTCACCTTTAATCAAACGGTACGCACGCTTATGCTCGAAGAACAACACGGGATCTGGATCACGCACAGCAGCTTTTAATAACCCTTTTGCATCGTAAGGAGTGGACGGAATGACAATCTTTAGTCCAGGTGTAGAAGCAAACATCGATTCAACCGATTGTGAATGATAAAGCGCACCATGGACACCGCCACCGAAAGGCGCACGAATAACAATTGGACAAGACCAATCATTATTGGAACGATAACGAATCTTCGCCGCTTCTGACACGATTTGGTTCACTGCAGGCATGATGAAATCGGCGAATTGCATCTCCGCAATTGGACGCATACCGTACATCGCTGCACCGATCGCGACTCCAGCAATGGCTGATTCTGCAAGCGGTGTATCGAGCGCGCGGTATTCGCCAAACTCATCATATAATCCGATCGTCGCTTTAAATACGCCGCCTTTACGACCTACGTCTTCACCTAAAACGAATACTTGATCATCGCGCTCCATTTCTTCTCTCATCGCCATATTGATGGCATCTATAAATGAACGAACGGCCATTATGCGTCGCCTCCTTCTTCATCATAAACATAGCGCAAGGCATGTTCAGGGCGTGCATAAGGAGCCAATTCCGCATATTCCGTAGCTTCATCGACCAATTGCTTCACACGTTGTTCGATCTCATCTTGCTTCTCTTCCGTCAATACTTCCTGTTCTTGCAAGTACTGAATGAAAGTCAATAATGGATCCAACTTCTTTTCCTGTTCTAACTCTTCCGCGTCACGATATAAACGCTGATCATCATCTGAAGAGTGCGCTGTCAAACGATAGCAGACAGCTTCAACTAATGTAGGGCCTCCACCGCTTCTTGCACGGTCAGCTGCTTCCTTCACCGCTTCATAAACCGTCAGTGGATCCGTGCCATCTACTGTTACGCCTGGCATCCCGTAGCCCACTGCACGATCGGATACATGCTCACATGCCAATTGTTTATCTACTGGAACGGAAATTGCATATTTATTGTTTTCTACCATAATAACCGTAGGCAATTTATGCACACCCGCAAAGTTCATTCCCTCATGAAAATCTCCCTGATTCGAAGAACCTTCTCCTAGTGTCACAAATGTGATGAAATCTTCTTTATTCATTTTAGCAGCAAGCGCTACACCGACTGCGTGTGGTAATTGCGTCGTTACAGGAGACGATCCTGTAATAATCCGATTTTTTCGCTGACCGAAATGTCCAGGCATTTGACGGCCGCCCGAGTTCGGATCTTCCGCTTTTGCAAAAGCCGATAACATCAATTCTTTTGGTGTCATACCAAAGTGCAATACAATACCCATATCTCGGTAATACGGCGCGATCCAGTCCTTTTCATTATCCAAAGCAAATGCCGCACCTACTTGCGCCGCTTCTTGTCCTTGACATGAAATAACAAACGGAATTTTACCCGCACGATTGAGTAGCCACATCCGTTCATCTAGGCGACGGGCCATCAACATTTTTTCATACATTTGTAACACATCTTCATCTGTCAAACCTAATTCAATATGTCGATTGTTCAAACCGTTTCCTCCTTTACACGTGAATGGCGAGTCCTTCTACAGCCAACGCCGCTTCACCGAACGCTTCTGATAATGTAGGATGCGGATGAATCATGGAAGATACTTCCCACGGAATCGCATTCAACACCATCGCAAGTCCCGCTTCTGAGATGAGATCCGTAACATGTGCCCCCATCATATGAACTCCGAGAATATCGTCCGTTTGCTGATCTGTAATAATTTTAACGAAGCCATCTGTATGACCATTTACGAGTGCTTTCCCATTGGCTTGGAAAGGGAACTTTCCGATTTTCACTTCATAGCCTTTATCTACGGCTTGCTGTTCTGTTAACCCGACAGCAGCTGTTTCTGGGAACGAATAGACACATCTAGGTACGAGATTATAATCAATCGGTTCACGCTTCATGCCTGCGATATGCTCAACCGCATAGATTCCTTCGTGTTCTGCAACGTGTGCAAGTTGAAGACCTCCAATTACGTCGCCAATCGCATAGATATGATCGTCTTTCGTCTGATACGTCTGGTTTGTCTGAATGAAACCATTTTCCACTTGAATTTCTGTATTCGCTAAACCGATATCATCGATTACTGCGGAACGACCAACCGACACCAATAACTTCTCACTAGTAATTGATTGTTCGACACCGTCTACAGTATAAGAAATCGTCACAGAATCCGTTTTTTGCAGTGATTCCGTGTGAATTTCTGCTCCTAAAATAAATGTAACACCACGTTTCTCCAACGCTTTTTGCATACTGATGGCAACATCACGATCTTCCGTAGGTAACGGCTGATCCAGTCGATCAAGAACCGTCACCTTGACACCAAAATCATTCAGCATAGAAGCCCATTCGATACCAATTACACCCGCACCGATAATCGTCATAGAAGATGGAAGCGCATTCATAACTAAAGCCCCATCGGATGTCATGACGTCTATTTCATCAATTACAAGTCCTGGAAGTGTACGTGGTTTTGAACCCGTTGCAATGATCAAGTTTTTTAAGATCAAGATTTCATTCTCATCCCCATTGTCCATCTCTACTGAAATAGTGCCTGGCATTGGAGAAAATATCGAAGCACCTAAAATTCTACCCGTTCCATGATAAACATCGATTTTCCCTTTTTTCATCAAGCCTTCGATTCCGGCATGCAATTGATTAACTATTTTATGTTTTCTTTTTTGCACTTGTGAGAAATCTAATGAGACTTCGCCTGTTTTTACGCCGAATTCATCTGCTTGTTGTTGGGTCACACGGAACACTTCCGCACTTTTCAGCATCGCTTTGCTTGGAATGCATCCGCTATGCAAGCATGTGCCGCCTAGTTTGGATTTTTCTACGATTGCTGTTGTTAAACCGAGTTGAGCAGCACGAATCGCTGCAACATATCCACCCGTTCCTCCACCTAAAATTACCAAGTCATATTCTTTACTCAAAGTATAAGACTCCTTCCATAGAACAGCTACAACACGCCGTCCCTATATATGGGCATACAATAGGAATGGTAGGCGAGGTACGGCCTACCATTATGTACGCATCCGTTATTCTTATTTGTTGGATAAGATATTTTTTTCTTTACGCAAGAACGTGCTTCGGGTCGCTCTCACGCGTGCAATGCGCTCTTCTGCCAAACGATCAGCCGCTAAATAGGACGGAATGCCGTCTCGTTTAGAGATTGCGAAGATTTTCAAGATTGTATCGTAAATACCTTCTACACGCTTCAATGCGCGCTCTTTATTGTAGCCTATGAGTTCATCTGCTACATTGATTACGCCGCCTGAATTGATTACGTAGTCTGGAGCATACACGATGCCCATTTCATGCAAACGATCTCCATGTTCAGGGTTCTTCAATTGGTTATTTGCTGAACCTGCAACTACTTTCACCTGTAATTGTGGAATCGTTTCATCATTGATAACTGCGCCTAATGCACATGGAGCAAAGATATCTGCTTTTTGTGAATAAATTTCATCTGTTCCAACAGCTGTTGCACCAAATGCATCAACTGCACGTTGAACCGCTTCTTTGTTAATATCTGTAACGATTAGATGCGCGCCTTCTTCGTGTAAATACTCGCATAGCGTGTATGCCACGTTCCCGACACCTTGTACTGCAACCGTTTTACCTGTAAGTGAATCATCGCCAAATGCTTCCTTCGCAGCAGCTTTCATCCCTTTATAAATACCAAGTGCTGTGACGGGTGATGGATTTCCTGAAGAACCTTCACCGGAAGAGATTCCTGTTACATAGTCTGTCTCTAAATGAATCAAGTCCATATCGAATTCAGTCGTACCTACGTCTTCTGCCGTAATATAGCGACCGTTTAAACCTTCGACATAACGACCGAGCGCACGGAATAACTCATCGTTCTTGTCCGTTTTTGGATCCCCGATAATAACTGTTTTCCCGCCACCTAAATTCAAGCCGGCTGCTGCGTTCTTGTATGTCATCCCTTTAGCTAGACGCAATGCATCTTCAATTGCTGCTTCTTCACTAGCATAAGTCCACATACGTGTGCCACCAAGAGCTGGTCCAAGCGTAGTATCATGAATTGCGATAACCGCCTTCAACCCAGATGCCTTGTCATAACATAGAACGAGCTGCTCATAATCATGGTCTTCCATATACGTAAATAATTCCATTCGTACCCCTCCAAATTTTCAATAGATTAGGTAAAGATTAGTTGTTATATGTAATTTTAAATTTCTTCTTACTAGATTGCAACTTTGACAGTATTCCGTTGCGTTTTTAGCCTATAACTCATGAAGTCTATCTATATCGTACATGATGACAGAGTCCTTGACAATCTATCGTGACGCGGTAAAATTAAATCGATAAGGGGTTGAATGAAATGGCGCGTCTTGCTGCGTTTATTGTTCTGTTAATTCCGGGAATTGCAGCGGCTCTCGGTATAAAATTAATGCGTGATTCTCTATTCGGACATTTGTTTCAGCCATTTCCGTTTATTTGGCTACAATTTTTAGGTGGTTTACTATTATTCGTTGCCGGTTTAGGATTTTTTGCAGGTTTCTTGTTGCGACGTGACCGAAGAAACGGTCGGGCGGCTGAACGGTTTAAAAAGGATATGAAGTAAAGGATCAAGGGATTTTAATTCTTTGATCCTTTTCTTCTGCTTTCGAATAAAAGTACGGGAGTGTGGAATTACACCGTTTCGCTTCGCTCCAGGCAGACGCGTTCGGGAGGGCCCGCGGTGAGCCAAGCGAACAGCGAAGGGTTCGCTTTGCCGTATTTCTGCGGTCTTTGCAGAAATTAAGGCAACTGTGCTCCTAACGCTTAGCTTACGCTACGCTTCACTAAAGATTCTTCTAGAGTTAGCGAGTAAAAGCGTAGCGTTAAGAGCATATCTTTGCCGTAAATCCCCGACCACTTATTAAGTAACTACTTCAATTTCTTACGCAAACGCTTTGGGTAGTCCGTGATCCAGCCGGTGACTTCGGGCGAGTTGGACAAGAACGGTTCTTCTCCTGTGACGCCGTACATGCGCAACGTCTTACCGCTCTCTATCAGCGCAGTGCGGTAAGGCTCTTTCCACAAACGCTTGTGAAAATGCAGGGCATCCACGTCGTAACTAGACAAATTTGACCAATCGACTGTTTTTTTCTTCACTAACAAAGCTGTTTCCATCGCTGTACTTTCTTCTCGAACCAATCGCATCGTTTCGTAGTCAAAAGAAGACAGATGCACATTTTCCAAGCCATCGACATAATCCAAAATTCGCTGGATCACTTCCCGCTGTCCATAGACTGTTTGCTTTAGCTCGATATTCAGTGCTAGGTTATGCTCCCGGCAGAAAGCAACTACATCAAATAAAAGAGGGATAGGATGTCCGTAAATCCATCGCGAACCGCTCTTCCCCACTTTCATACGCTGTAGTTCCGTTGCAGTCAATTGATCAATCTGCTGATCTACACTCGTTAGACGATGCAAGTTGTCGTCATGTATAACGAATAAGTTGCCGTCTTTCGTCTTTTGGACATCTAATTCAATTCCATCTGCACCTTTTTTGACCGCAGCCTTAAAAGCACTCATCGTATTTTCAACGTGACTAGCTGATGCACCTCGATGCGCAAACACTTGATTATCAAACATTCAATACACCTTCACTTGTTAGTTCAAAGACACCACTTGTTAAACGACTCAACATCGTATGCGTTTTGCCAATTTGAATTACGACACCGGAATGCGCTTCTTTCGCTACTTCAATTTTTGGTGACGTTGCGACTTGCACAAGTTGTAACTTCGTTTTGATTGTTTGATCCAGTCCCATAATCTGGTTTTGTTTCACTTCCAACGTCGTATGCATCTTTTCCAGCAGATCCAGTTGTTCTGCTGAAAGACTAGCTTTTGCTTGTTCCATTTTTTCTAAAGTCAGCTCGATTTTTTTCAGATCTTCATGTTCACTTTTTAGTTGCTCCGCCAGTCGTTGGATAGATTCCATTTCTCCTTCTATGCTCACACCTTTGACTATAAGCTTCGTTAACCGTTCATGCGGGTTTCCAGCATAAGCACATTCAATGGAAAACAATGCTTCTAGGATACCGCCAATGACTTTACCTTTATGACGGTCAATATGAATATGTTCGGCATAAATTTCAGAACCGAGCGAATAAAGACCAACATGTACTTTCCGGCCGTAAATTTTGCAGTTATTCGCATGCTTCACAAAGACATTATTCTTCGCTTGAATAATCGTCTCTCCGGCTCCAAAGACGCCACCTTTAATGTAGACATCGCCTTCCTCAGAAGTAATCTCCTTGGCATTGGTGATACCCTCTTTCCCCTCAATCGAAATATCGCCCGTGGCATGGATAGAAAAGCCGGCTGACACGGTGCCATAAACTAAAACAGAACCATCAAATCGAATAGACCCTGTTTCCGTTCCGACATCACCTGCAATGACTAGCTGTTTTCCAACGCTCACAGCACCGTTCATTTCTTCAAGCGCCCCACCGAACAATGCGCGCAAAACAATTTTACCATCTTCTTCAAATTCACCGACAGATTTCCGGTCATAGACTAGTTTTTCATCCTCGCCTTTCTTCGCTGCGATTGGTTCTCCGAAGATATTACAGCCTTCGATCCCCTCTTTTGCAGGAATTTTCTCACCAAGCCATTGCCCCTTCGCGATGGACGTAACAAAATTCAGTTCATAGTGATCTGCTGATCCATCTTCACGGATAGTCGGTTTACGATCAGGCATGTCGATATACGTGATTTTCGCATTTTCACCTGTAACTGGTTCTTTACCAAGCGCAATAAGTATCGGATTACTAGGAAGAAAAGGCATGCTCGCTAGTTGTTCTTTATCGTATTGGATATGTTTATTGTTTAATAATTCTTCTGCGCTTTGTATAAATCGCTCTTTCTCTGCTGAAAACTCCTCATTCGTCGCATGAATTAGTAACTCTGCCTTCATTTTATTCGGCGTAATATACAGTTCACATGGTGGCGAGAACACACCTATTTCATGTTCCCCTACCGTTTGTAGCGCTTTCATCAACTCTTTGAATGAATGCAATCTAAGCCTTGGTATATTAGATGTTAACGCATCAAAAGACTTGATAGAAAAGCCTTCTTTTTTCGTCTGCATAATAATTTTATTATTTTCTTCCAAAAGATTGATGTATTCATTTTCTAGTAACAACGAGATCCTCCCCTTTTACTCATTAGTATAAGAGATGATCATCTATAGTGGATAGTTCTTTCTATGCAAATGAAGTGTAAATAAGCATTTCCTCATACCATTCATAAAAAATTCATTATTTCTAGTAAACACATGACTATTCACCCAGCACAATTAGAAGTTGAATGTACCCCAGTCAGCTTACTGTTTCTATCTTCTCTAGGGCACGAAAAAACCAACGACAGAAATGATCCGCTGGTTTTTCATGTATCACTCTGGTTATTCACATTGGCTTTCGTTAGCTCACCATATGTTCTAGACGGATCTTATCCGCAATCATCGCGATGAACTCGCTATTCGTCGGCTTACTCTTTAAGTGATGGACCGTGTAACCAAATGTTTTCGATATTAAATCATAATTTCCACGGTTCCATGCCACTTCAATCGCATGTCGAATGGCCCGCTCTACACGGGAAGGTGTCGTATTATACTTTTTCGCGATATCTGGGTAGAGAATTTTTGTCACTGATCCTAAAAGTTCTACATCGGTATACACCATCGTAATCCCTTCGCGTAAAAACGCATAGCCTTTAATATGGGCAGGAACACCAATCTCCTTAATCATCGACGTAATCGCAGTATCCAACACTTTTTGGGTCACCACACCCGTTTGTTCTGCCGGCTCCTGAACGACAAATGACTGATTATTAGTCTTAGGTCTGCCAGCTATTTTGAGAATTTGGTTAATCAAGCGATCGAATTCAAACGGTTTTAACATAAAGTATGAAGCACCTAACCCAGCTGCCTGAGACATCACCGTTTCTTGCCCAAACGCTGTCAGCATCATGATCTGCATATCGCCCATTTTATTCGTTTCATTCAACGTTTCAAGCACCCCAATGCCGTCCAAATGCGGCATAATAATATCCAATAACAGAATGTCCGGACGTTCTTGTTCAAGCATCGACAAACAAATTTGTCCGTTATTGGCTGTCCAGATTACTTCTACCTGTGGATGTTGTTCAAAAAAAGACAACATCGTTTTAACAAGATCTTTATTGTCGTCTACAATTGCAATTTTCACATTTTCCATTTACCCATTCCCCCTGAAAATAAAGTCAGCGAAATATTCCCGCCGTACGTTTTGTGTCTATTAATAGAGTAAGTGAAAAAATTAGTTATTTCTAGTTTAAGTTGGAAGATTAAGCAAATTGATACTTACGAACGACACTTTCTATGTTTTTCGACTTTTTTCTATACTCTTCTTAGTGAATGAAATTGAAAGAAGCGAATTGTCAAGAAAAAGTTATCGACCTATTGTATCTATAATCAACAAAAAAGTGGATTGGACAATTACAGTATGGCTCGGGACGCAAAGCAAAGAAGTGCTTTAAATCCTTATTACGGACAATAGAATACATCGTTGAAACGCAATATAACAGCATTCCTCTATCTTTTCCATTCCGTTGCATTCAAAAAACGGTCTACGCAGATTAGCTGCATAGACCGTTTTTTTCACTTTTCATGCGTTCGCATCGTCTTAAGAAAAAGCGCGGCCCCTTTTTCCGGCTTGTCCACAAACATATGCGTAATCGCTCCGACAAATTTTCCGTTCTGAATTACCGGGCTTCCGCTCATTCCTTGTAAAATTCCACCCGTTTTCTGCAGTAATTTGGGATCGGTCAATAGGACCTGGAATTGTTCTTCTTCAATCTTCGTAATTTGGATTGAAAACTTTTCTACTTTCGACCCTTGAACCGTCGTAAAGATTTCTGCAGGTCCTATCATCAATTCCATAGGCTGCATAATTTCCAGTGGTTCAGCTAACACTTTGTTATACGCGTTTTTCCAACTTCCAAAAATGCCATAGACGTTATTGCTTTGAATCGTTCCAAGCAAATTATTCTGATCAATAATTGATGATATTTTATATCCTGGAAATCCCGGAGTACTTTTCTTAATTTGACTGATCTCCGATAAATAAATGGCACCTTTTTCGAATGAAGGAGCAGAATCTAGGGTACTGTCGATTATTTGGTGACCTAACGCACCGTACGTACCTGATTTCGGGTCCACATACGTTAAAGTGCCCGTACCTTCTGTGCGATCTTTCAAGAACGGTGTGACGCGCTTAATGAGTGACGAATCTGCCTGGAGCGTTTTCTTTTCTCCATTACGCAAAATGTCAAGAGTCATCGTAGCGGGCATATTTTTCTGCATGGCGCGTTCGAAATGGACGAGCTGTTTCGTTTCCACGCCATTCAGTTCTTGAATAATGTCTCCCTTTTTCAACAACGGATGTTGATCCACTACAACATCACTCGTAACATAAATACCGCTTAAATCCATTTGAATACCAATTGAATGTCCCATCGGAATAAGGGATTCCTCTTGGGCGTAACTTGTTACTGGCACTAGGTAGAGCATCAAAAGAAGCCCAAAAAACGTTTTAAAAGATCTATTCCATCCCATAATTCACCTCCTCAACGAAAGATACCATTGGTATGTCCTTTCGTTCGGAAAGTATGAAAGGGTAAAATAAACAGTATGCGAAAACGAATAAAACACAAACTACGGTTGAATCACTTCATATTAAAACGATTGCTTTCTTTGATTCGCCAAAACGAGCAATTCTTCGGCATGCTGAAGTGTCAATGGTGTAATCTCCGCACCTGACAGCATACGCGAGAGTTCTTCCGTTCGTTCGTCTTCCTTCACATCATGAATTGCCGTTGTTGTACGACCATCATGGACTTCTTTTTTGATCAAATAATGGTGATCCGCCATCGCAGCTACTTGTGGCAAATGCGAAATACATAACACTTGTGAATGACTGGAAATCATCGCAATTTTTTCTGCAATGGACTGTGCCACTCGTCCGCTGACTCCAGTATCCACTTCATCGAAAATGATCGATGTGACTCCTTGGTGTTGTGAAAAAATCGTTTTTAATGCTAACATCATTCGAGATAATTCGCCACCCGACGCTACACGGGCTAACGGTTTGAGCGGTTCGCCTAAATTGGTGGAAATCATAAACGTTACTTCATCAAAGCCATTGGCATCGAATTGGTTCGGTTCTTTTTGCTTAATTTGCACCTTAAATGTCGCTTTTTCCATATACAATTGCTTGAGTTGTTCTTCAATGCCTTTTTCAAGACGTACTGCAGCTTTTTTTCGAATAACGGATAATTCATTTGCTTCAATTTCAAGGTCTTTGACGTATTGTGTCAATAATTCTTGGTTTTGATGCAGTCGTTCATCACGATTCACTAATTGATCGAGCGCATCCGCAATTTTATCACGATATAATAATATATCTTCTAATGATTTACCGTATTTTCGTTTCAACGTCAAAAACAGCGCCAACCGCTCTTCGACAAAATTCAAGCGTTCCGGATTAAACTCCATACTATCAATGAGACGTTTTAAATCATGCGATACATCTTGAAGTGAATAAAATGACGTATTCACCGTTTCGGATAACGCTTGTAGTTCCGCATCAATTGAAGCCGCTTCTTCTAAATCACTCATCGCATTACCGATCCAATCCAACCCGCGTGACTCTAAAGCAATCGCTTCATAAGACGTATTCAATCGATCGAAAATTCGATGGAAATGTTGGAGTTTGACACGTTCTGACTCCAATTCCTCTTCTTCTCCAATGACTAAGTTTGCTGCATCAATCTCTTCTAATTGAAACTTATACAAATCAATTTTCTGTGCAATTTGTTGTTCGTCCTGCGTTTTCGCAGCAATCAATTGTTGCAATTTTTTATACTTGTCATAAATATCGGAGTATGTAGTCATCGCACGTTCAATAGGTTCGCCAATAAAAAAGTCCAATAAATGAATATGGCGTCGCTCATTCATCAATTCCTGGTTTTCATGCTGGCCATGAATATCAATAAGTAACCCGCCAATTTCACGCAAAATTGCAATCGTTACTAATTTCCCGTTGACACGGCAAACCGATTTCCCACTAGAATTCAAATCTCTCCGTAGAATAATGACGCCTTCTTCGGCTTCGATACCGAATTCCTCTAAACGTTCGATAACGGACGGCTGATCCCCATCAATTGTAAACATCCCTTGGAGCTCCGCTTTTTTTGAGCCATGACGAATAAACTCCTGCGATCCTCTTCCACCCGCTAATAATTGAACGGCATCAATAATGATCGACTTCCCTGCACCCGTCTCACCGGTCAACACCGTTAAACCTTCATCAAACTCAATTTCCAATTGTTCTATAATGGCAAAGTTTTTAATAGAAAGTTCGCTTAACAAAATTGACTCACCTCACTTATAGCATGGATAGTAATTTATCTTTCACATAGTCCGTTTTAGACTCTTCACGGCAAATAATTAGGCATGTATCATCTCCACAAATCGTACCGAGCAATTCATCCCAGTCTAAGTTATCAATCAACGAACCGACAGCCTGTGCGTTTCCGGGAAGCGTTTTCAATGTGATAAAGTGACTTGCGCTGTCAATCCCAATAAATGCGTCTTCAAGCATACGCTTAAGCTTCTCTTCCGTATTATAACGATGAACTGGCGGTAAACTATATTTGTAATTACCAGAAGGTGACGGCACTTTAATAAGATGTAACTCCTTAATATCTCTAGACACCGTCGCTTGTGTAACATCCACACCTGTATTTTTTAACATTTCTACTAATTGATCCTGTGTTTCGATTTCATGATTCGTAATAATATCTCTAATGCGAATATGTCGCTGGCCTTTATTCAATTGCTTTCACTCCGCTTCCTATGAGTCCTAACATAAAATTATACATAGCATACAAAAAACGCGCAACTCACTGCGCGTCATGTTAAGTCATTATGTGCCTGTTTCACTAGATGTAAAAAGTCATCCGATGTAAAGTCTGATACTGGTTGCTCTTCAGATTGTAAATAAAATAGGAATTCAATATTACCTTCTCCACCCGTAACCGGAGAATATGTTGCGCCTTTAACAGAAAAACCTTCAGCAACCGCCATAGTAGCGATTTTTTCAAGAACTTCTCTATGTGTAGCGACTTCTCGAACAATTCCTTTTTTACCTACTTTATCTTTACCCGCTTCAAATTGTGGCTTCACTAAAGCAGCCACTTGACCGCCAGGAACGAGTATGTTCTTTAATGCAGGTAAGATTAAAGATAAAGAGATAAACGACACGTCAATCGTCGCCACCTCTGGTAAACCTTCTGTAAACATGTCTACAGTCGCGTGACGGAAGTTCGTACGCTCCATGACCGTTACTTGTTCATGCTGACGGATTTTCCAAGCGAGTTGATTATAGCCCACATCTAACGCATAGCAATGCTTCGCGCCATTTTGTAGCGCACAATCCGTAAATCCGCCAGTGGAAGCACCGATATCCAAGACAATTTTTTCATTCACAGAGATAGGAAAAGACGCTAAAGCCTTTTCCAATTTCAAACCGCCACGGCTGACGTATTTAATCGCAGGGCCTTTTACAGTCAATGGTGCGTCAACCGCAATTTTCTCCCCTGCTTTTTCTATACGTGCTGAATCTGAATAGACAAGACCTGCCATAATGGAACGTTTCGCTTGTTCACGGGACTCTGTTAAGCCGCGTTCCACTAACAAGATGTCCACACGTTCTTTTTTCACTGGTGCACTCATACAGTTTCTCTTTCCGCTGCCTGTGCAATGGCTGCCGTTGTCACTTCTACGACATGATCAGGCGTCATGTAGATTTCTTTTAATAATTCTTCCACACTGCCATGTTCAATGAAATCATCCGGAATACCGATTCTTTCGATAATTGTATGAGTGTGATTCACTTGTTCTGCATATTCAAGCACCGCGCTACCGAAACCGCCAGCAAGAACGGCTTCTTCAATCGTTATAATCGGTTTGCCTGAAGCAAACAGTTCATCCAATACATCCGTATCTAATGGCTTGATAAAACGTGCGTTGACGATCGATACATCTATTCCTTGTTGCTTCATCTGCTCGGCTGCCGCAAATGCCATAGGAATTGTCGTACCGAATGTCAAAATCGTCGCATCTTTTCCTTCTTTTAACACTTCCCATGTTCCGATTGGAATCGTATGAAGATCTTCATCCATCATAACGCCATAGCCATTTCCTCTAGGGAAACGTAAGGCAATCGGACCATCAGTGTAATCAATAGCAGTTTTCACCATATGTTGTCCTTCATTTTCATCCTTAGGCATCATAATTACTACATTCGGCATATGTCGTAAGAACGCAATATCATAAATCCCATGATGTGTTTCACCATCTGCACCGACTAGTCCTGAACGATCAATCCCAATGAAAACGTTCAAATTCTGACGTGCAATATCATGGAGCATTTGATCATATGAACGCTGAAGGAATGTAGAATAAATCGCTAGGAACGGCTTCATGCCCGCCGCCGCAAGTCCAGCTGCCATTGTTGTCGCATGCTGCTCTGCAATTCCAACATCGAAGAAGCGATCCGGGAATTCTGCTGCGAATGATTCGAGTTTTGAACCGACTGGCATAGCAGGTGTAATTGCTACAATGCGACGGTCTTCACGCGCTAGCTTGCGTACCGTTTCAGAAACTAACGCACTCCAAGCAGGTCCTTTCGTAGGTGATTTCACAAAATCACCTGTTTCGATCTTATAAGGGCCTGTACCATGCCATGTACCGACTTTGTCCATCTCGGCAGGGCTATAGCCTTTCCCCTTTTTCGTAATGACGTGAAGAAGGACAGGACCATCCATTTTCTTTGCATACTGAAGCGAACGTTCCAATTCTGCAAAGTCATGGCCGTCAATCGGACCTAAATACGTAAAGCCAAGCTCTTCGAAAAACACGCCATTTACGACTAAATATTTCAAACTGTCTTTCACACGTTCTGCAGCTGTAGCGACTCTTCCGCCGACTGCTGGAATTTTACGCATTAAGAATTCTAATTCATCTTTTACATTATTATACTTTCCGGCTGTACGTAATTTACCAAGTATGGAATGCAGTGCACCAACGTTTGGAGCGATGGACATTTCATTGTCATTCAAGATCACCGTGATATCCGTTTTTTCATGGCCGATATGATTTAACGCTTCAAGCGCCATACCACCTGTTAACGCTCCATCACCAATTACTGGAATTACATAATTTTTTTCTTTCTTAATATCGCGTGCAATGGCCATTCCCATAGCCGCCGATAAAGAAGTTGAACTATGCCCGGTTTCCCATACATCATGTTCGCTTTCTGCCCTTTTCGGAAATCCACTTAACCCTTTATATTTTCTAAGTGAATCGAATTCCCCTGCGCGACCTGTCAAAATTTTATGGACGTATGATTGATGCCCGACGTCCCATAAAATTTTATCAGTCGGACTATTAAACGTCCGGTGCAACGCAATTGTCAATTCCACCACACCTAGGTTAGGGCCGATATGACCACCCGTTACCGATAAATTTTCTATGAGGAAATGACGAATATCTTGCGCCAGATCCAGTAACTGGTCTTTATCGAGCTCTTTTATAAAAGATGGATTAGTAATCGTTGTAAGATCCATCATGATCACACACCTTCATCAAGTAAGTAATACGTTCTATTCGTACGGAACGTTTAGCTGTAACACCCTCTATTTTCGAATAAAATGTCAAGTGTACTGTTTGTTCCTACATTATAACAGTAACCGAGTCCGACACAAATATTATGGTCTAGCTTTACATATTTCGTTCAATAATGTAATCCGCTAATAGCTGTAAAACGGAATTTCCTAAACCAATAGACTGTAATGCGTCAAGTGCCTCTTCATGGCGCTCTTTCAATTGAGCACGCGCTCCGTCAAGTCCTAAAAGCGAAGGATATGTTGATTTTTCACTAGATGTATCACTGTTTGCTGGTTTCCCTAATTGCTCTGTCGTTGCGGTTACATCCAAAATATCGTCTTGAATTTGGAATGCTAAGCCGATATTTTTCGAAAAACGACGCAATTGCGTTCGTTGTTCTTCAGTAGCCTGTGCTAATACAGCACCTGCTTCGATACAATATGACAAAAGTGCGCCAGTTTTATGAATATGCACTTCTTCTAGCTCAGCTAACGGCAATACTCGCTGTTCGCCTTTCATATCGAGCACTTGTCCTTTGACCATCCCTTGCGCACCGGATGCTTTTGCTAACAGACCGACTAATTCTAAAGCATCTGATACGTTCGTTTCACGCAGCTCCGCAAGTGCTTGGAACGCCATTGCTTGCATCGCATCCCCCGCGAGTGTCGCTATATCTTCACCAAATACTGTATGATTCGTCGGTTTGCCTCTTCTAAAGTCATCATCATCCATGCACGGTAGATCATCATGGATTAATGAGTATGTATGTATAAATTCAACAGACGCAGCGACTCTCAAGGCATCTGCTGAATCAGAATCCAAATCGTGTAATACTGCTAACACGAGTAACGGTCTAATTCGTTTACCGCCCGCTTCCACAGAATACGTCATCGATTCGTGCAAAACATCAGGAATATCTGATTTTGCTAGTTGATTCATTAATTCTCTTTCGATTTCAGGAATCTTTTCATCCATGAACGCTCGTAAAGTTTCATTCATTCGGCTCACCCACTGTCGGATCAAATGATGACTCATTTCCTTCTTGATCCATCATTCGAATTAATTGTTTTTCTGCGTTTTGTAATTTCTTTTGACAATGCGCCGAAAGCTCCATGCCGCGCTTATATAGAGTAATTGTATCATCTAAAGGTGCTTCACCGGCTTCCAATTTCTGCACGATTTCTTCCAATTGGTGCATTGCTTGTTCGAATTGCAATTCTTTTTCTTCAGCCATCCTTACTTGACCTCCTTAGGAATAATCGTTTCAACGACCGTTTCTATCGTTCCATCTGACACTTGAATGGTCAGTTGCTTACCGACTGCAACATCTTCAATCGATTTTACAACTTCCCCTTCTTGATAGCTTATGGAAAATCCCCGTTCCATCACTTGTAGCGGATTGAGTGCTTGCATCATACGCATCAATGCAACAAATCGTTGTTGTTGAGACGTAATTGCCTGCTCCGTCGCACGGTGGAGTCGTGTCTCTAACTGCTTCATCTGTTGCGTTTCTTGTTGAATCCGGTGAATCGGTGTGTAGTACTGAAATCCTGCATATAACCGATCAAAATTCAATCGCTTTTCTTGAATTAAACCCGTACTACTACGACGTAATCGCTCCTCTAAATGATCCAACTTCTCGATAAACGGACGATACAGTCGATCAGGATACTGTAAAGGATAGGCGGAACGCGCAGTTTCTAACCGCTTATTCAGCTGCTTCAGCAACGTTTGTACCGCAAGAAACATCGATCGTTGTTGATTGTTCAGATGCTGGACTAATTGAACGTGATCCGGAACGGCCATTTCAGCGGCGGCTGTAGGAGTAGGCGCACGTAAATCGGCTACATAGTCAGCGATCGTCGTATCGGTTTCGTGACCGACAGCACTAATGATCGGAATTCTACTCGAAAATATCGCTCGCGCCACATCTTCTTCGTTAAATGCCCATAAATCTTCTATCGAGCCGCCACCTCGACCGACTAACAGCACGTCAATCCCTTCCGTACGATTCGCTTGTTCGATTGCTTTAACAATCGATGGCGCTGCCCCACGACCTTGAACGAGTGCAGGAAATAACAGCATCTCCGCCATCGGAAAGCGTCGATTAATCGTCGAATACATATCGCGTAATGCCGCACCAGATTCTGCCGTAATGATCCCTATCCGTTGCGGAATTTGTGGAATCGGTTGCTTGAATCTCGCTTCAAAAAGGCCTTCTTGTTGTAATTTCTTTTTCAACTGTTCAAAGGCTAGATAGAGTGCACCTATGCCATCCGGTTCCATCGTTTGCACGTATAGCTGATAGGATCCAGCCGCTTCGTAGACAGTAACATCTCCCGTAATCAACACATTCATGCCATTTTCAGGCTTGAACTGCAAGCTACTTGAGCGCCCTCTGAACATAGCCGCTTGGATTCTTGTTTTATCGTCTTTTAATGTAAAGTAAATATGCCCTGTCGGATGAAGCTTGACGTTTGATAATTCGCCTTTTACATAGACATTCCGCAAATGTGGGTCGGCGTCGAATTTTCGTTTAACATATGTAGTTAGCGCTTGAACGGTTAAAAAAGTTTGATTGGACATGTTGCCGTCACCTGCCCTTTTATGTATAGAGACGCGGCTAAGCGTCTCTTCGTATTACTTAGTTATTTGCGTGTGCTTTTCGTCTATTTTCCGCACTCTCGACTGTGTTTTTCAACAACATGGTAATTGTCATCGGACCTACACCGCCTGGTACAGGAGTGATCGCACTTGCCAGTTGTTGTGCTGAGTCAAAGTCTACGTCACCACAAAGCTTACCGTTTTCGTCACGGTTCATACCTACATCAATCACTACTGCGCCTTCTTTAATGTAGTCGCCTGTAACAAATTTAGCCATACCGATTGCCACAATTAAGATATCCGCTTGTTTCGTGAACTTTTTCAAATCGCTCGTACGCGAGTGACAATACGTCACCGTTGCATCTTTTTGCAATAATAATTGCCCCATTGGCTTACCGACGATATTACTTCGGCCGATAATTACCGCATGTTTACCTGCAATTTCCACACCTGAACGCTCAAGCAATTGCATGATGCCGTATGGTGTACATGGAAGATAGGTTTGTTGACCTATCAACATTTTCCCTACGTTCATCGGATGGAATCCGTCCACGTCTTTTTCCGGGCTGATTGCACGGATGACTTTATTTTCGTCGATATGCTTTGGCAATGGAAGTTGCACTAGAATCCCGTCGATAGAGTCATCTTCGTTTAGTTTTTCTACTTCGTTCAATAAATCTTCTTCAGAAACCGTAACAGGAAGCTTGATTAGCTCAGACTTCATACCCGCTTCTATACTAGATTTTTCTTTGTTTTTTACATACGTTTGAGATGCCGGATTTTCTCCAACTAAAATAACTGCTAGTCCAGGTTGATAACCTTGTTCTACTAAAGAAGCTACTTGTTCTTTCAGTTCATTTCGAATTTCTTGTCCAATTGCTTTTCCATCAATAATTTTACTAGACATGATTTCCCCACCAAACTTTTATGTTTTTTTGTATTGAATGTTTTACGTCTTCAAGAAAACTTAATTGAATTTGGATAATACACCGTTAACGAATCGTCCTGACTTTTCGTCGCCAAATGTTTTACAAAGTTCAATTGCTTCATTCAAGATCACTCGATTCGGTACTTCTTCGTTATACAATAGTTCGTATACTGCTAGACGTAGTACGGTGCGTTCGATTTTCGGTAGTCTATCGATTGACCAATTTTCTAATTTATTCGTAATTGCACTATCAATTTCCGTCATGTTTTCTGCTGTGCCCCGCACTAGTTGTTCATAAAATGAATTCAATTGACCGTCTACAATATAACCGATTGCTTCATCCACTGTCATTTCATTATTATCTAGCTGAAACAGCGTTTGGATTGCCTTTTCCCGTGCTTCTCGTCGTTTCATATTTCTTATCTCCTCTACCGCGCATCTTCAAAACCTAATGATAGCACAAAATATACGAAAAGAACTAGTAGAATACAGTGATTTTATGCCGACTTTGCCGAACTTCCGTCAAAAAGTTCATCGCTTGAAATCTTACAGTCGTATAGCTGCTATCGAACCGAGTCAAAACTTGAATAGGGGTTGGTTATCGAACCCGCTTTGGCGCTGTAGGTTGCGTTGTTTGAGTGTAAGTACGTAGCATCGTATTTTGAAGTTTGTTAGGGATTCAGTAACTTCTAGACACTTCAACATGCTTCTGTATGTGGCAAAGTAATTCGTCACTGAACTCACTTCGGCGCTTGCGGATGGCTCCCGCAATGAGCCAGAAAGGAAGTGCACCTCTCTGTCTCATCGCTCCGCCTACCGCTTGTAAGGCGCCTTCGTTTGGTGAAGAAAAGTATGTAGCATAGTACATTGAAGTCTAAAAGTGAATTTTACGATGTTCCAAAGCCTACCAAATCACACTGCACTCACTAGCGAAGGCACAACTGCGGGGTCGGCCGAAGCCAGGAGACAACTAGCGCGCCCTTCGCTTGTTGGCTCCTGGCGGGAGGCAATCCCCCACGTGCCGAAGCGTTGATAGGAAGCGGACCTTCATGAAATTCAGTA
>NZ_JAPMIW010000028.1:0-11853 GCF_033088395.1 Sporosarcina sp. GW1-11
GTAATGAATGGGATGGGTGCGAATATTTATGTGATTTTGCCTGTCCATGACCAGGCGGAAATGAACAGCCCAGAGAAAGTAGATAAGCCTTGCGGTGACGCGGTTTCTGAAGTCGTTTTGCAGAAGGAAGCTTCTTTCTTTAAATCTACAAACAGTACACAAAGACAAAAGACGTCTCATCTTGCAGATGAAAAGTTATCCACAACGTTATATTCGAAAATGAAGGACTTGCTTGCGTTAACTGGAGATACGTCGAAGGCGAGAGATCTATTTGCGATTCATCGTTCATTGTCAGGTCGTATGTTACGTTTTGAGATTCATCAGGGGAAAGAGAAGTTGTTTGAAGAATTGGCGTATCGTGCAGCGAAGATTAGTGTGATGGCGACGAAGACGAAGAATATTCGTAATGTGGCGGGGTATTTCAGTGGTGTATTGAGACAGTTAATTTCTGATGCATTGTTTGAAAATATTCATGAAGAGTATTCGGTGTCGGTGGATGATTTTTATTGCCCAATTATGTGATTTTACGCTCTCTGCTGTCTAGATCATGCTCGATCTTTCAATTCACCGTACGCTTCGCAAGTTGGAGACATGGAAGATACTAGGTCCTTATGAAATTCTTGATTTTATGGGAACCTAGTACCTTTATTAGTTACACCAAACTAAACGCAATTTCCGCCTCCTGTAAATCACTCTGGATTCGTGTACTTATATGTTGCAGCGTATCGAATAAGTCTAGACAATGGACGCTTGGGTTCTGGAAACCTTTCGCATTTCCAAAGCGATGGGGCATGTATCCGCCGCCACAAATATCCAATGCGGAACAGCTTTGACATGTTTCAGGGAGCAGTGCTTGATTATTAATACATTCTTGAAATAGATTCGTAGCCCGTAAGTCTTCAATGTCGTGGTTCGTAACATTTAAATTTAGTCGTGTCATGCCATCTCCGCATGTGCGGATGACGTCTAAAGGTTCTAAACTTCCGTCAGTCTCTATTACAACATGGGTAATCGGATGTGGACCTAATGCGTCAATCGTGGATTGGCCAGATAAAATACCTTGCATCGCATGTTCAAACCAGCGAATGCTCACGTCTGCATTCTTATTTTCATACCATGCATCGAAAAGCTCTTTATAATAACGGGCTAGCGATCCTGACGGCCAAGGGGGCTGAAGGTCATGATGATAGTCTGGCCACAGAAAATCCATCGTAGTTACGCCAAGTTCTAACAAGTGTTCATAAATAGTGACTCCAGAATGCTCGGGATTTGCTACGACTAGCACTCCCCAGTTAGGAGCAGATGACCCCAACTCTCGCAATTGGTCAATCGAGCGACGAACTTTATCGTAACTTCCACGGCCCGCATGATCCACACGATAACGATCATGCCATTGCGGAGGCCCATCGAAACTGACTCCAAGCCCTATCGTATGTAACTTGAAAAGTGCATACCACTCACTATTCAATAGGGTGCCGTTCGTTTGGATACTCATATTCACCGTAAGTCCAGAAGGTGCGCGGCTTTTCGCTTCCTCAATGAACCATCTTGTCCACTCCACTCCAGCTAATAAAGGTTCGCCTCCGTGGATGATTAAATTGACATCTTTCAAATGATTTCTGCTAGCATATTCATAAATACGATTAAGTGTGTGATCAGCTATTTCTCGACTCATCACTTTTGGTTTTTTTAAATAAGTGGTATCTCCCATATTATACATATAGCAGTAACTACAATTGAGGTTGCAAATTCCGGCAGTTTTAATGATGAAATTTGTAGATGCGATCGTCATTAGGAACCCCCCTCATTTATTATTGAAAGCAGAACCACGGACGGTTCTGCTTTCAATAGAACGTTAAAATTTGATAGATAATGAAAAACTGAGTGCTTTATCACCAGGATTATTTGCACGTACACTTTCCATTGCATTTTTAAGAATCGGATTTAAATCTTCAGCGCGTTTGATACTTTGTGTAATATCAAGACTCGTTGCGCCCTTAGGAAGTCTGACATCTTTTAAATCAGCCATATTCGCAATGTCTTGTCTTATGCTGATCTTAGGATTTAAAATATTTTTGTCCAGCACGTCACGTCCCACATTCAGCTTGGCATTTCTAATATTCTTATCCATATGTTCTTCACCTCCTTCGATTGTACGGAATATTCTGCGTATTTAAACTATTACCCCTCATTTACCCAGACATTTACAATTGAAACCTGAAAATGTTAGTGTTTTTAAGAAAATACTAATAAAGAATACTTCTACCTATCTATTTCTAATTTAGATGATAGAGTAGTCCCTCCGTTTATATCCTTCTCTATAGTGCTTTTCACACTTCGACTAATGGAGACTATTTTTCGATTTATACTGTCCACTTTTTGCACGGTGCTGTCTATATATAGTGTAAAAGGGGGGGACAACGTATGCATGAACTATCAATTTATGCACATTTCACAAGTAAAGAAGAACTGGACAGGGCCATTCGCCAGCATCTGAACGACCAATGGAAAGCGATTAATAAAACGGATCGGTTGGTGTTGGAGTTGATTGCCAAGTATTCGGCAGAGCATTTGGCGGCCCAAATGACTCATAAGGTGATGGAAGAGGAATTAGGTGTATCGAATACAACGATCCGTCGAACGCTACGCAAGTTGGAAAAATTGAAGATGATTGAGCGGATACCTTATGTGAAACCTACGTTGAATGGATTGGGACCGAATATTTATGTCGTGTTGCCGGTAGAGGATGGCGTGATTTGAAAATTAGTTGATGAATATCTTGCTTAACAGAAAACTCCCTGAGAACAGTGATGTGCTCAGGGAGTTTTTATAGTGGATCGCCAAGACTCTTAATTCGTTTCAATATCGTCGCATAGGTGGTACAGAGAGCGACTAAATAACTTTTTAATAGCATGTAAGCTACCGAAATTTCAATCCACGCTCTCAATACAGAGAGCGACATGAATCTATCAGAATATCAAAAGTTGTCAAGTAATTTCAATCCACGCTCTCAATACAGAGAGCGACTCCAATGTTCACGTAGTAGATCTACTTCTAACAATATTTCAATCCACGCTCTCAATACAGAGAGCGACGACAGTTGTTAGATATTCCAGATGCGGATTTTACCATTTCAATCCACGCTCTCAATACAGAGAGCGACGTTATGCAAAGCAGAGGGTAAGTATCATCGTGTGGAATTTCAATCCACGCTCTCAATACAGAGAGCGACGCACGGTTGCACAACTTTTACAGGTGATTGGTCTTATTTCAATCCACGCTCTCAATACAGAGAGCGACCATCTACTATTTATTACAAAATTAATAAGATGATATTTCAATCCACGCTCTCAATACAGAGAGCGACGTTAAAAGTGTCAGAGGATTGAGGTGGTGAATTGTATTTCAATCCACGCTCTCAATACAGAGAGCGACGCCTATAAACGGCGGGGTTTTGGAGAGTTACCGAATTTCAATCCACGCTCTCAATACAGAGAGCGACGTAAAGCTATCGCATTAGCAAGAGCGTTAGATATTATTTCAATCCACGCTCTCAATACAGAGAGCGACGTAGGTTTCGGCATTTCCAGAATCCTTTGTGATGCATTTCAATCCACGCTCTCAATACAGAGAGCGACCAATTCTCCGCACAACAAACCCCCAATGTCTCTTCATTTCAATCCACGCTCTCAATACAGAGAGCGACCCTGATCCCGATGATCCTGATTATCCCGATGACGATTTCAATCCACGCTCTCAATACAGAGAGCGACAAAAACAGCGAGGTGTCTTGGGCGGATCTTGTGCATTTCAATCCACGCTCTCAATACAGAGAGCGACCAGCAACGTCTAGCAGACCGGCAAGGAGACCCTCATATTTCAATCCACGCTCTCAATACAGAGAGCGACGCATACCGTTTAAACGTTTGGTAGTGTCTCAGAAGATTTCAATCCACGCTCTCAATACAGAGAGCGACGGCTTCTTTTTCCGTTTCATAAAAGTGAGTAATTGATTTCAATCCACGCTCTCAATACAGAGAGCGACAGCCCGGTGAGAAATCTATACGCGAGTGCATCATAATTTCAATCCACGCTCTCAATACAGAGAGCGACAGCGACAGATAATATGGTTTTACAACTATTAATGATTTCAATCCACGCTCTCAATACAGAGAGCGACATACATATCTCGCATTTGGTCAAAAGTTAGATTTATTTCAATCCACGCTCTCAATACAGAGAGCGACGAGTGTGCTTGACCATTTACCGCATTAGAAATAATTTCAATCCACGCTCTCAATACAGAGAGCGACGTCGTCGGCATGTAATACAGTAGGTCTTTTAAACATTTCAATCCACGCTCTCAATACAGAGAGCGACGAAACTTTCAAGGTTGGGGATTGGGTTGTGCATGAATTTCAATCCACGCTCTCAATACAGAGAGCGACATATTTGGCAGTACGGCAATAGCAAGTACACCATTATTTCAATCCACGCTCTCAATACAGAGAGCGACGAAAAAGGCGCGGTAAGGTTAATCCGTCATCCGGAATTTCAATCCACGCTCTCAATACAGAGAGCGACTTGTCTATCATAGATTGCCTACCATCATCACACAATTTCAATCCACGCTCTCAATACAGAGAGCGACATATTTGGCAGTACGGCAATAGCAAGTACACCATTATTTCAATCCACGCTCTCAATACAGAGAGCGACGCGTCACTAGGGCGCTTAACCAACGAGACCTCGATTTCAATCCACGCTCTCAATACAGAGAGCGACGTCCAATATAATCAATTTTTCATTTACATTTCAATTTCAATCCACGCTCTCAATACAGAGAGCGACCAAGAATCAGAATGGAAGAATTGCAACAGGAATTATTTCAATCCACGCTCTCAATACAGAGAGCGACATAACAAAGTCCACGAACGATTGGACGAGCAGCATATTTCAATCCACGCTCTCAATACAGAGAGCGACCGCCGACCTCGTAATACCCGCCGACTCCTATCGTCATTTCAATCCACGCTCTCAATACAGAGAGCGACAGCCGATTGCCTTTATCATCTGAGTGGGATCCCATTTCAATCCACGCTCTCAATACAGAGAGCGACATCAATCCGCTAACTAAATCCTTACCTGCTTGCAAATTTCAATCCACGCTCTCAATACAGAGAGCGACTTGATCTTGCCCGCAAATGGCTCACCGTCTCTTGTATTTCAATCCACGCTCTCAATACAGAGAGCGACGAATACGCGCATGACGGTTCTCGGCTGGGCAAGAATTTCAATCCACGCTCTCAATACAGAGAGCGACCTTGCTGATTGATACGCTGGGCGCAGAAGATAGTATTTCAATCCACGCTCTCAATACAGAGAGCGACGGCTTTCGCTCGTATGACGATAATCTGCCAGAGTATAATTTCAATCCACGCTCTCAATACAGAGAGCGACGGTTGGTAGTTTCACTGGACAACTTACCCCAGTTTTATTTCAATCCACGCTCTCAATACAGAGAGCGACGTTGGTCTTTCTTGTGGTAGTTGTTTGGGTTCATAAGATTTCAATCCACGCTCTCAATACAGAGAGCGACTTCCGCGTTGCAAAAGTAGTTGTATTCACTCGGAATTTCAATCCACGCTCTCAATACAGAGAGCGACACAAATGCGCTACGAAGTAGAGTACCTAGTGCCAGATTTCAATCCACGCTCTCAATACAGAGAGCGACCAACTTGTTTTCCAACTTGGGCGCTTGTGCCGTATTTCAATCCACGCTCTCAATACAGAGAGCGACTCCTGGTGCTGGTAAAAGTTATGCAGCAACAAAAATTTCAATCCACGCTCTCAATACAGAGAGCGACGATAAAAATACAGGTGCTATTGTTAAACCGATAGAAGATTTCAATCCACGCTCTCAATACAGAGAGCGACCATGTCAACGGTCGAATTTGGGGGATTGTTCAGCGATTTCAATCCACGCTCTCAATACAGAGAGCGACCGATTTTTTTTGCTGCTTGCGAGTCCTTTAGGGCATTTCAATCCACGCTCTCAATACAGAGAGCGACAGACTCTTGAAAAGGGGAACGGTAACTATGGCAATTTCAATCCACGCTCTCAATACAGAGAGCGACTACGAGATATTGTGTCATCTCTTCATTATTCTACTACAAATAGTAAGTGAAGTGAATAACGTCAACGTTTTCATAAAATAAATACATGGAAATGGCAAAAAAATGCGCGAACCTCCCTGGGTTTTTATGTGCACTTCGGGTTCGCACATTCTTAAAGCTATTAATAAAAGGTACTAGACCTCCCAACAAAATGAGAATTATTTAGGGAACTGGTGCTTGAGTTACGATGTGAAACCTACGTTGAATGGATTGGGGCCGAATAATTTATGTCGTGTTGCCGGTAGAGGTTGGCGTGATTTAAAATTAGTTGATGAATATCTTGTTTAATAGAAAACTCCTTGAGAACCGTGACGTTTTCAGGGAGTTTTCTTAATTCATTGCTTGATCGTCGCGTAGGTGAAGTGTGACAGTAGTATCTAGCGATTGCTGATTACAATTGAATAGACTAGATTGGAAGTTTTGCATAGCTGGTGTGGAGAAAAATGCGAGTTCCACCTGGCGTTTCTGCATAGGCCAATAACCAAAGAATGTAAGATGACTACAAAGAATAAAGAAATGGTCGAGAAGTCTCTCGACGCTGTTGCTTTCAATTTTTAAAAATAATTTAAGTAAATGTGTATCCTTATGCAAAAACCGCTCTATATAGCGAGTGAAGAGGCAAACTACTGTCGCTTACAACTAATTAATAGGGGGAATTGCTATGTTAATTTTAGAAAATGAACCATCTTTACAGTTTGATCGGGCGTTAGCAGCGAAGATTGGATTTAATGAATCGATTGTGTTGCAACAACTTCATGCGTTGTCATTAGATGCGGAAGGGCAACAGTGGGTATGTAAGTCGTATAAAGAGTGGCGTGTACAGTTTCCGTTTTGGTCGGTAGATACGATTAAGCGTACGATTAAGAAACTGGAAAAAGCGGGGTATATTCATTCGAAGCGAGTAGGACGGAAAGAAAAATGGTATTGCGTGAACTATGAAACGTGTATGGCGGAAGCAATCACGTTACTGCCCGTTTATTCAGAGGAAGAGAACTAAACGACTTGAGTTGAAGCAAAGCGCTTCGACTCTTTTTTTATGCCTTGTTACAAATATTTTTCACGATGTGTATCCTTACGCAGAAAGCCTTCTATATAGAGAGTGAAGAGGCAAAAGAAAACCTCTTACATTTAGTTTGAGGAGGAAAACAGATGAAATTGTTAATCGATGAAGATCCGTTGCACGTATTGCCTTCATTGGCGAGAAAAGTAGGTTTGAATGGAGCGATATTTTTACAGAAACTGCATTTCCAGTTATTGATGTCGAAAAACGTACAAGACGGGCATCCGTGGGTGTGCAAAACGTATGAGGAGTGGGCAGAAGAGTTCACTTTTTGGTCAATTAATACAATCAAACGCGTTACATATGACCTGGAAAACAAAGGATATCTTTTATCAACATCCGCTTACAACAAAATGAAAATGGACAATACAAAGTGGTATCGAATTGATTATTCAACACTAAATACGCAACCAACATGGATGGATGTGTCTACCTTAAACGAGTCAGTAGGTTTGCCAATAACTAAAGAACGTGTCGAGATGAATCACGACGCTATACAGGCGGTTATTGACTACCTTAATCAACAAACGAACAAGCAATTTAAAGCAAACGCAGCAGCTACGAAGAAATCAATTAACGCGCGTTTGACTGAAGGCTACACAGTCGATGATTTCAAACGCGTCATTGATCTCAAAGTCTCCCAGTGGCAAAACGATCCAAAGTTTCGTTCGTATTTACGACCTTCCACGTTGTTTAATCCGACAAACTTTGAAAACTATTTGAATGAAGTTCCAGCAGTGACTAGACAAAAGAAACCACGAGAAATCCTACGTCCACCCGTATTTGATTTCAGCAAAGGAGAGATGTAAATGAAGAGCGAATTAGCAGAGAAAAGTGTACTCGGTACGATGTTACAGGAAAATTATTTGATACTTGATAGCGGCATGAAAGAATGGTTCTTCCAGACGCAAGTCCATAAAACTATTTACGCATCGATGTGTGAGCTTGCTAGAAAAGGAAAGTCCGTTGACTACATTACATTGATCGTCGCCAGAGAGCCAGCAGAACTTGGCGGTGCAAACTACTTAGCTGAATTGACCCGCTTGGCGAATCCGACCCGTTTTGATGAGTACAAAGAAATCGTTATCGATACGTGGAAAAAGCAGGAGAAAAGTAGACTGTTACATCTTGCATTGCACAATGACTGGACGATTGCACAAATTCAGAAAGCCTTTGATACGCTAGAAGATAACGACACGTTAACACCGCAGACATCGATCAAACCAGACTTGATCGCTCAATACGAACGGCCATTTATTAAGCAAGAGGAAATGACTGGAATTACTACGGGACTACGTGATTTGGATTATATTTTGAACGGCTTTCAAAAGAGCGAATTCATCGTTGTTGCGGCTAGACCGTCAATGGGGAAAACCGATATGCTCAATCATTTCGCCTTAACTGCTGGCTTACATGGTCATGTACCGATTGTCTTTTCACTCGAAATGAGCCGTACATCCATCACCGACCGACTCATCGCCTGTGCAGGGAACTATAGCCGCTTGAAAATGCGTGATCCGAATAAATACTTCACAAAAACACAGAAAGCGAATTGGACGAGCGCACTCAAGCACGTAAACCTTGCCAATATCCATATTGATGACCGTAGCGGATTGAAGGTCAGTCAAATGAAAGCGACCGCACGAAAAATTATCAAAAGCAATCCGGACAAACGACCGATCATTTTCATCGATTACTTACAAATCATCCGTGCCGAACAACACGCAGGCAACCAAACACAAGCAATCGGTCAAATTAGCGCAGATCTAAAAACGATGGCAAAAGAATTCAACTGTCCCGTCGTCGTGTTGTCTCAGCTATCGAGAGCCGTCGAACAACGACAAGACAAGCACCCCATCATGAGTGACCTACGCGATTCCGGCAACATCGAGCAAGATGCAGACGTCGTATGCTTCTTGTACAGAGACGATTACTATGACAAAGAATCAGACGCTGCAGACCACCTAGAAATCCACGTCGCTAAACATCGCAACGGTCCGATTGGTAGATTAGCTGTCTACTATAGCAAAGACACCGGCCAACTAAGAGACATTCAGTATGCGACTGATAAATGAGGGAATTTTTATGATCTCCGTACGGGAATTATTTCATTACGCCTTAGAAACCGGGAAGGAAGTTTGTATGCGTATAGGGAAGGTGGGGGGTGTTTCCTTGGTATGTGATGGCGGGGGAGCGGGTGTTGTGTCGGATGTGAATGAATCGGAGGGATGATAGTTGGAGATTTCAGATGTGGTGCTGATTCCAGTAATTGTCGGGTTGGTGGATGCGTTGAAGAGTTATGGGGTGGAGAAGCGATGGCTGCCTGTAGTTTCGGTGTTGTTGGGGGTGGGTGGTGGAGTGTTGTATTTGTTTCCTGAGGATTGGAAGTTGGGGGTGTTGGGTGGAGTAATTATGGGGCTGTCGGCTGGTGGGTTGTATTCTGGGGGGAAGGTTGTGGTTCAGAGAGGTAAGGAATAGATAGATGATTTTATGATTGGCCCTTGTTTGTGTCGTAGGTTGACATGGATGGGGGTTTTTTGTTGGTTTTCTAGATATTAGCTGTTAATTACAAAAACTGTAGATTATTGTACAAAAAAGTCAGATTATAGATATAATAGAACTATAAAAGGCATTTTAAATGATGGAAGGAGGTTATATCCAGGTTTGACGGAAAAGGTATTGAAGTGCTTTCATTACCAAAAACGGTTAGTAAGATTGTTGAACTTAATGGACATATCCAAAATTTGGTGTAGGACCCAAGGTTGGTACCCGATGAAGTTTCTGGTCTACCCAGTAAGTCGAGATTGTACTGGTTAGTATCATTGAGTCCTCCTTGTACAAATGGTATGAAAATACGGAAGAAGCTGCATATAACGGCGACTTGATTTTAAGGTGGAGTAATCTTGATGTATTAGTTGAATTTGCGATGAAGTTTTACCTATCAATATACTATGTGAATTATAGGGCAAATCCTATTGTGATATTACAATGGGTTAAACAAGTTGACCCCGAAGGTGCGCAGTATAACGGCTTAAGAAAGTTCTTTGCGGACAATATTTGGAGTGATAACGAATGAGGTAGTAAGAATAAATGGCTCAAAGAAATTCAAGGGAAAAGAAATGCAATATATGCGTATCATGATAGGGATGTCAGGAACTTTAAAAACTTCCGTGCGCAGGTTAAAGAGTACTTATTATTACTAATGGATGTATTAAATAGAATTTCATATCCTGAAGACATATATAGACCTTATGTCAGACTTAAGTGACTAGCTGATGTAATTCCCCGTAAGTTCATTTATGGGGCTCAAGAAATACTATAAGAAAATCTAATATATTTTATTATGCAGATGAGGTGACGCTATGTATATTAAAAACTTACAAATTAAAAATTATAAGCAACTTGAAGAAATAAATTTAAATTTCAAGAAAGATAGAGCGAAAATTATTGCGGGAGAAAATAACAGTGGAAAAACCTCTATAATTAAATTAATTCAGGAAATCGTTAGAAATCGGAAATTGGATCCTATGGAGTATTCCATTCTAAAAAGACCTAAGTTCGAAGAGGAATTAAAGTCTTTAGTCAATGAAAATTTGCATTTAGATGAGTGGGAAAGGAAATATCAAATTTTTGCTGATAACCTTTCAATACAAGTGAAAATAGAAATTGAATACGAGATATTTGAAAATATTAGTGAGATAGCTGAGTACCTTATGGATTTAGAGCCAGATCGTAATAGCATATACTTTTTATTACAGTGCACAATTCCCAAAAAAGTGATACTTGAAAATATTCAACAATGGAAAACTGAAGTATTTTCATTTGATGAAGTGTTTGCGCATAATGAGTGGAACTATTATTACACAGATTATCTATTTTCAAATCGTAAAGAAATGAGTTCGAAAGACTTCGCGTATCTTTTTAACATAGAAGTGATTTCTGCAAACAAAGAAATTTTAGATCAAGAGAAAAAAGGTAAAGAATCCATTGCAACACATACCATAGGATATTTAAAAGAAACAAAAGAATGGGACGAGACATATAAAGAGCTAGCAAGTGTAACTAAAGAAGCAATTGATAGAACCGGTATCGATGTTAAAATAAGAGAAAAATCACTAGAAAATTTGGAGGGATTTTTAAAAAAGGTTCGAGAAACGACGGGAGAAACCCCCTTAAAGTTATTGACGAGCATAAAATTAGTGTCTAAAAATATTGAAGCTCTTTTAAACGATGGATTGAAAGTACTATTTGAAGGACCTGGAAATCATGACTTGGATGAATTTTCTCAAGGACTCGGATATAGTAATTTAGTAAAAATGCACTTAGTCATAGAAACATTTATAGAGAGAATCGAACAGAAAAACACATTCGGAAATAAAATCAATTTAATAATAATTGAAGAACCTGAAGCGCATTTACATCCCCAGATGCAACGTGTTTTCATGGAATATTTATATGAAAAGATTGAGAACGTTGAAAATAAAGGAATCCAGTTATTGGTAACTTCTCATTCACGTGAAATAGTACAAGTCACAAGATTAGAGGACGTCATTGTATTCAAGAATAAGAATTATAAAACGTCAGCTCATGAGCTAAATGAGATCGAGAATATGGAA
>NZ_JAPMIW010000028.1:11878-38434 GCF_033088395.1 Sporosarcina sp. GW1-11
TGCTGATAAAGCGATCCTTTACGAGGGAGATACTGAGAGAATGTATTTAGAATATATAATCAAAACAAATGAAAAGTTCAAGAAATTAAGGCAATCTTATATAGCTTATATTCAAGTTGGTGGAGCTTATGCACATAAATATAAAAAAATATTAACTACTCTTAAAATCCCTACTTTGATTCTTACCGATATAGATTATCCCGTTGATTGCAATTCAAAAAAAGAAGTCCTTGAAAGTAATTCGACCAATGCAGTTTTCAATAATTTTTTTGAGGTCAAAGAAGTGAAATATATTTTCCAAAAAATAAAAAGTGAGGATGATAAAATTAAAATAGCAACGCAAGGTTTAAAAGAAGGATTTGCCAGAACTCTAGAAGAGGCAATGTTTTATAGGTTAGGAATTAATATGTTTGATCGCTATTCAAAACAAGATTGGGCAGAATTTAGGAGTAAAAGTGAATTGAAATTTTCTATTCCGCAAAAAGGGAACTGTTTTAACTCTAGAGATATTGTAAATTGTAGCGAAAAGAAAAAAGTAGACTTTATGTACTCTGTGATTTCTGCTGGATTACACGAACATGCACTTCCAAGCTATATTGAGGAGGGGTTAGAATGGATTCAACAAGAGACAATTTAGTCATTATCCAAGCACCTGCTGGTAGCGGTAAAACAACAAGTATTGAAATTTATCTTAAAGATAAAATTTCTAATGATAAATTCAAGAAAAAAGTTCTGTGTATTACTTATACGAAAAGAGCCGCCGAAGAATTACAATCAAGAATCTCTCATGATTTAATCCACATTTCGACTATACACTCGTTTTTATCTAAGTTTTTTTCAAATCACTTTAGGGAGCCGCAAGTCATTGATATTTATTTGGAATATAAATCAAAAGAAATAGAAGAAGAATTGACAAAATATCACGCATCCTTTGAAGAAACAGCAGCTGAAAAACCATTTTCATATGAGAAGTATGCAGAGTTAGAAGAACAGTATGGCTACTTAAGTACTGGGAATATAAAGGACATATTAAATGCTAATGGTCTTATCTATAATGAGCGTATCTGGAGTAATTGTATATTAGGAGAATTATCGCATGATGATTTACTAACTTTTGCACAGAAATGCATAAGTAGAATAGAAAAGTTATCATATAGATTACGGTCAACATATGAAGAAATTATTATTGATGAATATCAAGACACACATTCGGATGTAATCGCATTATTTTATGAAACCGTAAAGGTTGGCGATACAAAGTTAAAATTGATAGGTGATCAAATGCAAAATATATACAAAGTTAATCATCTGAATATTAAGTCACTTCTTGATCAATTTAAAGTTGATAAAACAATGATTACAAATTACAGATCCTCCCAAGAAATTGTAGATGTATTGAATAATGTATATAATAATGCTGAAATTATACAAGAATCAAATGTAGGTAAGTTAAACATCAAACCTAAATTTTATGTTACAGATCAACCAGAAAACATTAAGTTACTATATAATGACTCTTTAATCTTAGTACCTACTGGTAAGGAGGCTACCTCTGATACAGAAAGCATATACAAAATATTAAAAGACTTTAAGGAGTATAAGCACAATAATAGTAAAAATTTAAAAATGACAGATGTTATTAATTTTGAAAAATCGGTTGATCCTTTATTTCAGTTATTAAATCTAATATATTCGATAACAGAAGCTTATGGAAATAAGGATTATCCTACAGTTTTAAGTGAAATCAAAAGTGAATTTGAATTTACAATACATTGCGTTAAAGAGCAGATAATTGAAAAAATGAATAAGATAATAGCGCTCCAAACAGATATTACAATAAGAGAATTTCTTGAAGAACTTAAGAATATGAAATTGTGGAGTGCAGAAATAGATTCACTACTCGATGATGAAAAGTACACAAGTTTCTTAAATTTACAACTAACTGAATACAGTATTCCAAGGGCAATGGGAAATAAATATTCAACACAACATGGAGTTAAAGGAGAAAGTCATGATAAAGTAGTTGTTCACTTAAGGGATAGTAAACCTATAGGAATATATATGTATGACTTTTTAGATATTTGGGCGAAGTATGACGTTAATTTAGAGAATCTAGAAAATTGTTATATGGCAATAAACGATTGTGTGATAAATCAGCAGATCCTGGAAATAGAGAGTCGTTGTTCGAGTAAGACTTTAAATGCGGATTGGTTTAATGAAAATAAAGAAGTGATTAACCTAGTGCAAAAGTTAAACCAAACACATTCTAATTATCCGATTCTACATTATTTGTTACAAAAAAATGTAGAAGAGTTTCTTGAAAGAAAAAATAACAGTTGTTATCTAAAAACAAATGTCGGTCGAAGAATTATTAAAAAGATGGAAAATATAATTACTACATATAAACTATTTTATGTTTGCTTATCTAGAGCGAAAGAACATTTAGTAGTAATTTTAGATAAGGGTCAAGCGTCTGAAGTGGTAATTGAAAAGATGACGACTATCGGATTTGAACTCGAGGAAGTTGAATTGCATGGCGTTTAAGTTCCTGCATAATTTAAAATAAATTAGGAATCTAGTGCCTAAATTAATAATGAGTACCAGGTTCCCGAACAATTCTGAACTGTTTGGAGACCTGGCACCTGTATGAAGCGGTTGAAGTAATGACACAATTTAGATTAACATTAGAATCACACAATAGATTTTCGAATGTAGAAAAAATAGGTACTGGTAATAACGTGTATAATATTAAAGGTCAATCTTTTGTTAAATATAAAAAGAATGCTTCAAAAAGAAGAAGATCAAAATTTTAAGTTGATAGTTAAAAAGTTTATAAACGTCTACAAACAAATTTAAATAGTAACTTTTTAATAATAAATTAATGCAAAGTATCTGTGTGAAAAACAAAAGTGAATGCGTAAGCAAACACGAATGTTTTTTGCACAGTTTTTTAATTAAAGCCAAATGATATGGTACTATAAGAACAAGTGCACCCTTTCTTCATGTAGCAAGAATTAGAAAATGTGAAGGCCTGTGTACGGTAAAATATACCATACTACGTGTATAGCGATAGAACACTAATTACAGAAAAGTGAGGAACAGAACATGGCTGAATTGAACACGATATTATTTAGTGCTGCCGACAACTTGCGCAGTAAAATGGATGCGTCGGAATATAAAAACTATCTATTAGGCTTGATTTTCTACAAATACTTATCCGATCGATTATTAGAGAAAGTAGTCGAGCTTTCCGATGAATCACTAGAAGAATACGATACAGCAGACAAGCAAACACAACTCTATAGAGAGTTATTAGCCGATGCAGATGTAAAAGATGACTTGATTGAAACACTAGTGGATACATTAGGTTACGATATCGAACCAGACTATCTGTTCAATGTCTTAACTGATCAAGCGAAACAAAATACATTTCAATTAAATGACTTGAATAAAGCGTTTATCGACTTGTCTACAAAATATGATCAATTCAATGGTTTGTTCGATGATGTGGATCTAACGTCTAAAAAATTGGGTTCAGATCCACAGCAGCGTAATATTACGATTACAGAAGTGATTAAGAAACTTAATCCGATTAATTTATTAGGGCATGGTGGAGATGTAATTGGAGATGCCTATGAGTTCTTGATCAGTCAGTTCGCTTCAGAAGCGGGCAAGAAAGCAGGAGAATTCTATACACCACATGAAGTATCGGTCATGATGGCTCGTATTGCGGCAATCGGGCAAGAAGATAAAAAGTTATTTAGCGTATACGACCCGACAATGGGATCCGGTTCCTTAATGTTGAATGTCCGAAATTATATTAACCATCCGGAAAGCGTAAAATATCATGGACAAGAGTTAAACACGACAACGTACAATCTAGCGAAGATGAACTTAATCCTGCATGGTGTAGACAAGGAAGATATGCGATTAAGCAATGGTGATACGCTGAACAAAGACTGGCCAACAGAAGAACCTTATACGTTTGATTCGGTCTTGATGAATCCACCGTATTCAGCCAAATGGTCAGCAGATGAAACGTTCCTGGATGATTCTCGTTTCAATCGGTACGGAAGACTAGCACCCAAATCAAAAGCAGACTTTGCGTTTTTATTGCATGGACTGTATCACTTGAAAGATTCAGGAACAATGGCGATCGTTCTTCCTCATGGTGTGTTATTCCGTGGCGGTGCAGAAGGGGTTATTCGTAAAAAGTTATTAGAAGATGGCAATATAGAAGCAGTAATTGGCATGCCAGCCAATCTATTCTTTGGAACTTCGATTCCCACAACGGTCATTATCTTGAAAAAGAACCGTACAACACGTGATGTGTTATTTATTGATGCGAGTAAAGGCTTTAACAAAGTAGGAAATCAAAACAAGCTGTCAACTGAACATATTGAGCAGATTTTCAAAACGTATATCAATAGAGAAAATGTAGAGAAATATGCTTATGTTGCTACATTTGAGGAGATTAAAGAAAATGATTTCAATTTAAATATTCCTCGATATGTAGATACGTTTGAAGATGAAATACTAATTGATATGGCATCTATTGGTTCGGATATTAAAGATATTCGGAAGAAAAAAGTAGAGCTAGAAGCTAAAATATATGACATGATTTCTTCCTTAGATTTTGAGGAAGAAAATACTGAATGGATTAAAGGTGCATTAGAGGTGTTTAATCATGAGAGATAATTACTTTCCTAGTATTAGATTTCATGGATTTAATGAAGATTGGAATAAATATAATTTAGGAGAATTAATTGAAATTACTTCAGCATCTAGAGTTCGTAAAGATGAATGGACAAAGTCAGGTGTTCGTTTTTTTAGATCTAGTGATGTAATAGCTAACTTTAAGGGTATGAAAAATATACCTGCTTTCATTTCGTATAGCTTATACGAAGAACTTTCAAAGAAGTCTGGTATTGTACAACCTGGGGATTTATTAGTTACAGGAGGAGGATCTATTGGTATTCCTTATCTTGTAGAAGATGAAAGACCATTATATTTCAAAGATGCAGATCTGTTGTGGTTTAAAAGTGCGAACAAAGTGGATGGATATTTTCTGTATTATTATTTTGTTACTTCTCAGCTAATTAAATATATATCGAGTATTACGCATGTTGGAACGATATCACATTATACTATTGAACAGTCTAAAGAGACTCCTATAATATTACCCGAACTTATAGAACAAAATAAAATAGGAGAGTTCTTTAGGAAACTAGACGACTCTATTACTCTTCAACAGCAAGAACTAACCATCCTCAAACAAACAAAACAAGGATTCTTGCAAAAAATGTTTCCAAAAGAGGGGGAGCTTACACCAGAGATTCGTTTCTCAGGATTTATTGAGAGCTGGAAACATAGCAAGATTGGAGAAATTACTGATTCTTATTCTGGTGGAACACCAAGTGCAACAAACAAATCATACTATGGTGGAAGTATTCCATTTATCAGATCCGCAGAAATTAATGCAGAGAGTACTGAATTATTCCTTACAGAAATTGGATTAAATAATTCTTCAGCTAAATTCGTTGAAAAGGGCGATATATTATATGCTTTGTATGGTGCGACTAGTGGAGAAGTTGGTATATCCAAAATAAATGGGGCTATTAATCAAGCTATTTTAGCTATGAAACCAAAGCTAGGCAATAATTCGAATTTTATTATGCAGTGGTTAAAAAGACAAAAACACTCAATTATTAGTACCTATTTACAAGGTGGACAAGGAAATCTATCGGGTTCTATAGTAAAAGATTTAGTAATCCCAGTACCACAAAATATAAAAGAACAATTAGTTATCGGAAACTTCTTTAATCAACTTGATGAAGTAATTGCCCTGCACAAACAAGAACTAGAAGCCCTACAACAAACCAAAAAAGCCTTCCTACAAAAGATGTTTGTCTAAACCCATAGAAAGGAGGACAACGCATGACGAAGATTCCTCATAACGATGAAGAAGAAGTAGAACGTCGCTTGATTGAAGTTTTGGGAGAAGGACACAACCAATGGAATTATCGTCCGGATCTAAAGTCTGAAGATGATCTATGGATGAACTTGCGGCAAAAGATTATTCAGAATAACTTAGCGGAAATCGGCGAAACGCCATTAACCGATGCCGAATTCGATACGATCAAAACGGAATTACTGTTAAAAACCAAAACTCCTTTTGAAGCAGCGAAATGGCTGAAAGGGGAGAATGGCATTGCCCGTATTACGATTGAACGTGAAGATGTTTCGATTGGGGCTATGTCGTTGGTTCTGTACTCCAATCAAGATATAGGAGGGGGGATCTCTACATATGAAGTCGTCCATCAGATTGCGAAGAAGAAAACGAGTGTAGAGGACCGTGATCGTCGATTTGATGTCACGCTGTTAATCAATGGACTGCCTATCGTTCAAATTGAATTGAAACAAGCTACTGCGAAAGATGGTGTGTATCAAGCGTATAATCAAATCAAGAAGTATGCAGAAGAAGGCCTGTTCCGAAACAACATTTTTTCAACGCTACAGTTGTTTGTCATATCGAATGAACAAACGACTCGCTACTTTGCGAATGCGATGCCGAAAGATATGCACAAGAAATTCGTCTTTAGTTGGCGTACAACGGATAACCGAAAAGTAGATAATCTTTATGAGTTCGTCAAGCAAGTCCTCAATATACCAGACGCGCATCGATTGATCGCGAATTATACGATTGTCAGTGAAGATCAGGACAATAAAGCCTTGATGGTGCTGCATTCGTATCAAATACATGCGATTGAAGCGTTATTCACATCGGCGATGAAACACCAATCAGGCTATGTCTGGCACGCGACCGGTTCGGGGAAAACCTTAACGAGCTTTGTATCGACCAAGTTATTGGCCAGAAAAGCAGGTGTAGACCGCACGGTGATGCTGATTGACCGAAAAGACTTGGACAATCAAACGACGAGCGAATTTACGAAGTTTGCTTCTGAATTTAATACTGGTATTTCTTCTGGTACGGCGAAGTCGAATAGTTTAATTGTCGGGACAGGAAGTTCTAAAGAGCTGAGTGACACACTGCTATCCAGTGCCAATTCCAATACGGTGATTATAACGACGCGTCAAAAGTTGGAAGCTGCCTTACGCTATGCAGAGAAACAAGAAGAACAAAAAGGATCGCAACGCTTTAAGAAACTGATGGGCCAACATATCGTGTTTGTTGTCGATGAATGTCACCGTGCTTTAAGCGCTGAGGGGATGGAAGCGATTAAGGAATTCTTCCCTAACTCTACGTGGTTCGGCTTTACAGGTACTCCGATCTTTGAAGAGAATAAGAAACAAGCAAAAGGTCGGTTGGCTCGGACGACGCGTGACCAATATGGTGAAGTGTTGCACACGTATACTATTAAAAATGCTCTAGACGATGGAGCAGTATTAGGGTTTCAAGTAGAACATGAAGATACGATTGAGCCCGTCTCGTTGACCAACTACATCTTTACTCAATTGCGTGCGAAAGAAAAATACGCTGCGCTAAGTGACAATGAAGTAAATGATGAAATTGATCAAATGGACGGAATCGAAAGGGAATCCTATATTGAACCCTCGTCTTATGAACGGGACGAGCATATTCAAAAAGTCCTCCATAAGATATTCCGTCCTGACAATGCCTATACTAAATTTGATTTTGAAAATGGAAGACCCCAGAAGTCTGCCATTTTAACGACCAGTTCGATTGCAATGGCGAAACGATATTATCAAGCCATCAAGGAAATGACGAGTGATCCCGACTGGCTGACGAAGGAATTCGCCGGGCAGCCGATCCGAACAGGTCGCACCATTGATGATCCTGATTTTCCACGGGTAGCCATCACGTATTCATTGCAGGAAAATGAAGAAGATTCTAAGCAGAGTCAAGACGAGATGAAGGAAATCATCCAGGACTACAACGAGTATTATGGAACGTCTTGGTCAATAGAAGATATTAATCGCTACAATGGCGACATCAACAATCGACTAGCACGTAAAAGAGCCGAGTTTAAACAGTTAGGGAAGCAGGTCGATCTAGTCATTGTAGTCGATCGACTGTTAACGGGGTTCGACGCGCCAACGGTTCAAACCTTATTTGTCGATCGTAATCTAAGTTACGCGAATCTGATTCAAGCATTTTCCCGGACGAACCGTACGTATCCAGGGAAAAAGAAAGGCTTAATTGTAACATTTAGAAAGCCTGCGACGATGGAACGTAATGTGAACGAAGCGACTAAACTTTATTCGCAAGCGCAAGAAGAAACCAATCTGGTGTACCCATCATATAAGGACACGAAGAAACGCTTCAAGAAAGCGCACACGTCCTTTACCGTCGCTGTACCGAATCCTGAAAGTATAGATGAGCATTCACCTATCGAAAAACGGGTTGAGTTTGTCAAAGCCTTCCAAGAGTTGAGCAATGCCTATGAAGCACTAGTTACCTATGATGATTACAACGATGACATGGAGAAATCAAAAGCACTTCAAGACCAAGTGAAAATACTGGAGGAATACGTTGGGCTCTATAATACAGTGAAAGGTTCACTGATAGATATTGGAGAACCTGAAGATCCAGATGATTTCGAACCCGACTTTTCAGGTATTGAATTCTTTGGAGACAATGCGATTAAAGTATACGACATTGACGCTACTTATATCGATCGGTTACTGGAAACCTACGCAGCGAATAGTCCAGATATCCGCGAAGAAATTGAAAAGGCGCTTCAAAAACTGAATAAGACAGATGTCGTAAAAAACGTGTATACTGATATTCTAAATGCCATTGACGCTAAGGAAGTAGACGAAGATGAAGATATTTTCGCAGTGAAGCGACGTTACTTCACATCAGCTTACGACGACGCGATAGAAGCACAATCCAATACGTGGTTTGTGAAAGAGGATCAACTACATTTATCTGCAATTCAATACACCGTGGGATCAGACACCATCCCAAATATCAGAGGTATTCTAGACAGTAAGGACTTCGATAAATACAAAGCTGAAAATCCAGGCGCGAAGCCATTGAAATATGGACCAGAAATGAAGCGGGATTGGATTCATGTGTTGAATGAGGTTATTGTTCCTTTGAGTGATGAGTTAAGGTGAATTATAGAGTATGGGTATGTTGAATGATAAGATTTGTGAGGTTTTGAATTATTTAACAGGTTCCTAAGTGACAGGGATTTATTACTTTACACTAAAAAATGCATGAAGGACAAAACTTCGCCTTCATGCATTTTTCTTTTTGACTACATATTTATACACGTATCTTTTTAGGGATACAGGAGCGCAGGGGATCAGACTATTTTCTAGTAATGTCTCATCCTTTTTCTTATGTAGTTATGCACCTCAATCTTTCATAATAACCAACCGATCCAATCCATTCTCATCAAACTCTTCCGCATACCGTTCCTCAATTTCTATAAGTCGCTTAAACCGTTCATCAGCATCTCTTGGAACGACTGCTTCTTTCGCTAAATCTCTTTTGGCAAGACGGATTGAAAGTTCATTCCAAAACACTTCATTATCATTCGCATCAATGATTGGCTGAAACTGATTTTCGTATTCTTGTGTTGGATAGTAATCATTCAGCTTCTGATCGTATTGAATAATCTCTTCATATCCGAAATCCTTTGCCAGCGAGTTGATATATTGGTACAGTTCTTCATACTCTTTGATCAGTTGCTCAGAATCTCTGGTGGAATTTGCTGTCCATTCGCCAAGGTGGACTAAATCGAGCAAATGTTTGAATTGCTTCTTCGTGAAATTGATTTTCATTGTAATCTATCTCCTTCATTTATTTGCCATAATCATATCATACAGCTTTGTATGTGCAGAAATCTCTTCTAAAATAAATACTATGAAAATTCAATTTTCCCCTCTAAAATGCCATCGAAATTCAATTTTGAAAACCTTCAACATGATACCTATCGACTTTCCACGTCCGCAAAACTCAATTTTCCCGTTTTGACGAATCGAATCCATCTCTACTACACTCAATGGGAACAGCGAGTAGTATACTCTCGTTTGAACTAAAAAAATGATACAATTAAAATAACAGAATTCGAGGTAGGAGTGTATGGATTCTACATCACGTGTATTAAAACGGCTACCACTGGAACGTTTGATGGATCTAAAGGTCGATTATGCGTGAATTTCATTTTATTGAAATGACCAAATTGATTTCGGATTGGAAAGCGGAGAAGTTAAACCCGCGGGACGATGTGTTGGCGAAGTGGTTGTTGTTGCTAGGTATTGTGGATAAACGGAATGGGAAAATCTACAATGATATTTTTAAAGAATTGGAGGCTATCGCTATGAATGATGAAACTCTGCGTTCGGCTTTTACAAGTTGGGAAGCGTTAAGTGGCACGCCGGAAGAATTTTTTGCCTATGAATCCAGAATGAAACGCGTGCTGGATGAAGAGGCGGCTGTAAGGGAAGCTGAATTGCGGTTGGAAGAAGCAGTTCAGAAAGCAACAGAGAAGGCTACAGAGATAGCAACGAAGAAAGCAACACAAAGGGCAGAACGTAAGGCTCAAGAAGAGAAAATCAGAATGGTTCAAAGTCTTTTAGCAATGGGAGTAGAAGTTGAGAAAATTGCTGTGGCTACAAAACTTGATCAACAAGTCGTTCTTGATATCCAGGAAGACATGCATTGTGAATGAAAAGTGAAAAGTACCTGTACAAGAAACAAACGTGAATGTGTAAACACACACGAAAGTTTTCTGCGCAGGTGCTTTTTTGCTAAAAGGAAGTGATTGTGTTGGTAGGGGCTATTAAACTGAGTGTGGCGGGTGTAGTGCTCTTTTTGTTCTGTATTGCTTTGCGAAAGGATATAAAAAACCTTACGGAAGAGAAACGCAAGCGCCCATTCGTATTCATTTTGGAGTTGCTTCCTATTATTGGACTCGTAACTTTCATAGTCGGTTGGGTGATTTTTAGGAATGTACCCGTTGGAGGTATTGCGATCATTTTATGTTTGATTGGTTTTTCTTCTAATACAATTCGTCAGTGGAAGGCCAACCGTGCACGTGAAAACATCAAAGCAGTCATTTTACTTTTGCTGATTGCGATTGTATTCATCGCCTTTATTCAGTGAAGCTAGTATGATAGTCCGTAAGAGTGATCGGATTAATTGTTTGAGGACCTAGTACCTGAGTTGTATCCATCGATTATTGTAATCTCGTTCTCGCAAATTCATCTAATGATTGTGACATACTATTAATTTCTTCTGCGGAAGCATTTAATTTCTCCGTTAAAGCTGCTTGTGTTTGTGTCATCATTGCCATATCGTTAATATGAGCTAAAATCTCCTCCATATATGTTAACATTTCATTTAGACGGCTATCAATATTACCAGTTGCTTCGGAACTATTAATCGCTAATTTCCGTACTTCTTCAGCAACTACACTGAAACCTCGTCCTTCTTCACCAGCACGTGCGGCTTCTATAGAGGCATTCAGGCCTAATAAATTTGTTTGTTCTGCAATTCCACGAATAAGATTAGAAATATTTCGTGTTTCGTCCGTGCTTTCTTTCGCACGATTAGCGACTTCGCTAGAATGCTCTTGGGCAGCGGATAATTCTTCCGCATGAGCGGCTAAAGATTCAATCCCGTGAGCCATTTCGTTAATAGAACCGGATAGTTGATTCATTCTTTCTGTCAATTCTTGAACAAGTTCTTTTTGGTTTTTTTCAAGTGTTATATCTCGAATCGTCCCTGCAGTTCGAACAGGAACTCCGTTATCATCTCTTAGCGTTTCTCCAGTTGTATGAAACCAGCGATATTCATCTTTTTTTAACTTAAAACGAACATCAACACTGTAAGGCGTGTTTCCAGAATAATCATTCATATGATCTGCTAAACTTTTTGACGCCATTTCAACATCATCTGGATGCAAAATATTGAAAAATATTTCAGATTTATTGGGAAAGTCATTTTCGTTTGTATATCCTAATGTTTGTATAAACTGCGGAGAATACCACAAGCTTGCTCGTTTACTATCGCCATCTTCTATCGTCATATCCCACGGTGCTTCGACTAACACTTCATTAATTAATTGATAACGATTCATTAATGCATGTAGCTCTTCATTTTGTAATACTTCTTCATGAATGTCGAACAGTGCTCCTACAATTCTTAGCGGAACCCCATCTTTGTCTCGAGTGGTTGTTCCTGTTGCACGAAACCACCGATACTCGCCACTTTTTAATTTCAGACGGTATTTAGGGTTATATGGCGTATTTTCAGAGCGATCATCTAAGTGATTTATTAATGCGTTTAACGTAGCGTCATAATCATCAGGATGTATTCTAGATGCCCAACTGTCTAACACATTGGGGAAATCTTTGATGCTCCGAAAACCTAACATGTGACGGAACTCATCCGACCAGATAAATTCATTGTTCGGATTGACTGTATCACCAGCAACTACTGTCATATCCCATAGCCCTACTTTTATTGCTTTAGTTATTAGGTTTAGTCGGAGTTCGGCATCTTCGGCTTCATTACGTAGTTGATTTAATACAGTATTCACATTTTCAGCAATTTCATAAGCTTCAGCTTGTTCAATTGGAATAGATAAATTATGATTACTGTTTTCGACAAGCTTTTTCGATCCTATTAATAGTTCATTATTTTGCTTTTTTTGGCTACTTTTTTTAAAAGATAACATAACTTTTCCCCATTTCTTAACTAAGTTTATGATATGAACGAATTTCGTAGTTCCAAGCCCGTGGCTCCCAACGGTGTCAAGCCATCAAAAAAGAAGTACCTCCCCAAAGTCTTGTATATTGGTAGTCGACGAAAACATACCGAAAGACTGGAGGTACTTCCTTTGACCATTATACGACAATAGAGCTTATTTAGCATCTAGGACATAGAACCTACCCGAAGATATGAAGAGATTATGCCTGCCATCTGCTAGTTTTACTACTTTTAGTTTTTCTACCTCAATCCATTCTTTCTCTTCAGGACCGCGGTATACAAGCGCTTTTATTTCAATGCCTCTCATTCTTTATATTCGATATATTCCCACAAATCAGAGATTCTGTCAAGGTATCTTAGTTTCTGTATACGACAAAATACCTGCTTTTACTAACGTTTTCTCTATTTTTCTTTTTTTGTAAAATTACATTCAAAGCGTTATATAAATGAATGTAGATACTTTATCTATAGTTTTCCGTTCTTAAGAAAAAATACTTTTTGCCTATTATGACAGAATCTGATTGCCCGCATTACAGTACACTTTTTCCTTCTCGTTACGCTTCACTCGCAAAAGCCGTTCTTCGTTACGGCTTTCGCTTCGATCTACTAAGTGAGTGCTCCACATTATATTCCTTAAACGCACCCTAGTGTTTTAAATAATCTAATACGGGTATGTAAAAGATAGGAAGATTTTTATGAAAGGAAATAGGTGTACAAATGCATAACTTATCAAATACCGAATTACTTGAGGCCTATGAACTCGCAAAAAAAATAGCAACAAATAAAGAATTCATTAAACAACTTGAAGAAGAAATCAAACGCCGTGGTCTATAGATGCCCAGGTGTTTTTTTTATTCAATAAAACTGATCCCTTTACGACATAAAGAATACATTAAAAATTAGCCGATTTTTATAGCAAGTATAGCATGTCCATTACAGAAAGGTATATTGATAGTCTTTAATTATCCAAAAGGTATGAAGTGGTAGGGGTTTTGTCACTTATAAAAACTATGAAAATTCAATTTCCCTGTTTTGACGAATTGAATCCATCTCTTTAAAGAATTGGAGGCTATCGCCATGAATGATAAAACACTTCGTTCGGCTTTTGAAAGTTGGGAAGCGTTGAGTGGTACACAGGAAGAATTTCTTGCGTATGAATCTAGAATGAAACGAATAATTGATGAAGAGGCTGCTGTGAGAGAGGCAGAACTACGGTTGGAGGAGGCGGTTCAGAAAACAAAGAAACAAATGGTTCGTAATCTGTTAGCAATGGGAATGGAAGTAGAGAAAATTGCTGAAGCTACAGAACTTGATAAACAAGTCATTCTTGATATTCAAACAGAAATGCGTCACGAGTAAAAAGAGGGACCCCCACCGGTTCTTCTTTTTTATTTAGATTATATTTCAATTCCCTACCAATCTTCCAATCAACAACAATGGTAAACTAAAGAAAGTACCATATAAATTAATCGACAAAATCTACATAGGAAGGTGAACGCTATGAAATCAAAACCGATCTACGTAGAAATCCCCATACATGTCCCGCTACAACGTGTATGGGATGCTTCGCAACAACCTGATTTACATGCGCAGTGGGATTTGCGATTTTCTTCTATCCGCTACTTGCCAAAGGAAGAAGACGAGCCGCAACGGTTTACGTATACACGAAATGTCGGCCCATTTACAGTAGAAGGATGGGGGGAGAGTAGTGGCTCCGCTATTTTAGCTGATGGATCGCGCAGCTCTTCGTTACACTTCGGCACGGATCAAAAAATATCTCCAATACGTGAAGGGCGCGGCTATTGGAAGTACGAGCCGATGGAAGATGGCACGAAGTTTTTGACGCAGTATGATTATCAAACGAATGTTGGCAAAGTGGGACAGCTGATGGATAGCGTGTTTCGGCCATTAATGGGCTATGCGACTGCGCTAAGTTTTGATGTGCTGAAACGATGGCTCGAAAAGGGAGAAGCCCCGATTTCGCAATATCGACGTTTCTTTACGATGCATTTGCTTACGCTATTCTTCGCGTTTCTATGGATTTATCAAGGGCTCGTCCCTAAACTCTTGGCGATGCATCCACAGGAAATAGCGATGGTGGCGAGCGGCTTGTCGCTTTCAGATGCTGCGGCGACGAATGTAGTGTTCGCGATTGGGGTAGCTGAAGTTTTATTTGGAGTGGTCTGGTTGCTTTATCGAAAGAAACGACATCTCTTCATCTTGCAGATGATTGCGTTTCCGTTATTGACAATTGCGGCATTCGTTGCGGCTCCGGAAACGGCGATTCATCCATTCAACCCCATTACATGTAATGTGTCGTTACTCGTGCTGACTGGCATCGGTTTGCTTGTGAGCCACGATCTTCCGACGGCCGCATCGTGTAAAAGAAAGAGGTGAGGTCCGAAGTGTCTATTTATAAAAACGTGTTGGCTGACGACTTTTCCCGTCTTCATCCGATGCTACAAAAAAGATACGCCTTTGAAGAACCCGTCTTTCGAGCGTCTGGAACGATGGATCGCATTGTGGGCGGCCCGAAATGGCTTGCTCCGCTCTTTTTATTTGGAGCGAGACGAAAGTTCGTTTTTCCGGAAAGTGGAACGGCAATTACGTTTACGATAGTCAATTCATCTTCTATTAATTCTGCTGGCGTTGAAGAAATTCATTGGGAACGCAAGTTTAATTTTCCGAATAAGACACGCTATTTCAATGCGTTGATGAGTTTGGATGAACGACGAATGGTTGTGAAAGATTACCTCGGGGAACCGCCACTAGTGTATTCGGATTTGCAGTTTACTGTCGTGGATGGTGGCGCGTTGAAAATTGAGTCACTCGATCAACGGTTAGTCCTTGGAAAGCTAGAAATTCCGTTGCCAACATTTCTGCAAGGGTTGGCGACGGTAGTGGAATCGTATGATGAGCTGCGAGAAGTCTATCGAATTCAAGTCGATGTAAAGAACCCATTACTCGGTACGGTATTTTCATACGAAGGGGAGTTTACGGCGGATGCGTAAGTTTGTCATCATTCATGTGCTGTTGTTTCTAGTTACACTTGTTTTTAGTGATACCCCGTGGCCATATGGTTTGTTGGTGGTGGCGCAGCTTGTCTATATTCCCGTTCTGTTACGACTTGTTTGTACGGAACGCGATTGGTTTTGGACGTACTATCCGTATGTTGCCGTTCCTGCGTACGCCTCAGTAGTGCTCGGGCAAGTCGTCTCGACCGCATGGGATGGTTGGATTGCTTCATTCTACTTATTGTTTACGCTATACGTGGCTCTTTACGGAATCGCGCGTTTTCTACGTCGCGGATTTACGAATATAGAAGAGTTTGCGATTGATCTCGGACTTGTCTATTTAGCTATGGGTGGTGGCTGGTACTTTGCTTTTGTTGCGGGTATTGACTTAGGATTTAGTCCGTTACTGACGTGGTTGACTGCCATTCATTTTCATTATTCGGCTTTTATCTTGCCGATATTTATAGGATGGATCGGACGTTTGCATAGTTCGCGTGTATACCGTTGGGCTGTGGCAGCATTGCTTTCGGCACCGATGATTGTGGCGGTTGGAATTACGTTTTCCCGCTGGATTGAAATCCTTTCCGTATTGCTTTATATGTACGGCTTTTGCGTGATCATTTGGATTGTTTGGCGATCGTTATTTGCTAATCGTTTGCAGAAGTGGCTGTTGCGCCTGGCGTTTAGCGCACTAGCTGTGACGATTACGTTTTCGATGTTTTATGTATTGAGTAATGGCTTTGGCCTTTTTTCCGTGACGATTGATTTCATGCTTCGTTTTCATGGGGTATTGAACTGCATCGTATTTGCTTTATTCGGCTTAATCGGCTGGTCGATAAGTGTACCGCCAGCGCGTTTTGTACCACCTACATTTCCGAGAAGTCAGATTCGCGGAAGACGAGTGGCGGAAGAAATCGGCCAGGTCGGTAAGCATCGCGGGCTGTCTGATGACTTGACGGTGTATGGACTGTCTTCTGCATCGGTCTCTCCTTTAATTATCCGCTTCTATGAACAGACGACTGATTTCAGGCTGTCTGCTTCGGTTCACTGGCATCGCTGGTTTAAGCCGTTTGCCTTTGTTTATTCATTCATCAGTCAACGCATGCAGCAAATTAATTTGCCGCTACGTTCGGAAATAGTCGAAATGACAGGGGCTATTTATACGCTCGATGAAGGATTGGATGGTCGAGAACAGGTGCGCGTGTGGGAGAGGAAAGTTGGAGAACAGACGATTTTCACCGCTCTTTATTCGCAGCATGAAACGAATGAACGCATGTATATGAATATTGCATTGCCGTTACCTTATTCGACGATGACAGGGGTTTTGGAATTGCACGCAGTCAATCAAGGGTTGCGATTGACAAGTAAGCGTACGGATCTAGCTTCGGATGCGGGCGTGTATTTATCTTTTGATACTAAAGGTTTATTTACATTACCTTTGCAAGAGACCTTTTTCATTGAGCAAACAGGGGAAGGTACATTACAGGCCACACATCACATGTGGATATTTTCGCTTCCTTTTTTAACGATTGATTATTTGATTGTGTATGAGGGTGAAGACAGATAAAAGAGTAATCACATTCTCTGTAAAAAATAATTGTGAATGAGTAAACAAACATAAGCGTTTGGCACACTTCCTAGAAAAACGTTGACTGTTGACCGAACCATGGTCGATAGAAGGCGTTTTTTTGTCTACTGTTACTAAAAATCTTTCTAATATCTTTGAAACTTTTCTCAAAATCTACCGTCTGTACGATACTTCAATAACAATGAAGAAACATCTACTAGATTTCAGAAAGGAAGAGAGTAAATGAAGAAAAAACTATGTACCGTACTAGGAGCACTCGTGCTCGCATGCAGCCTACCTTTATCTGGCGCGGCAAGTGAACAGCGATTTTCAGATGTGCCACCAACGAAGCACTTTGCGGAGGCAGTGAATAATTTTGCGGAACGTAATATTATCGGAGGCTATCCGGACGGTACGTTTAAGCCGAGCAATTCCATCACGCGTGGACAGGCGGCTGCGATGATTACAAAGCTGATGAAATTAGACACGAAGAATGTTAGGAACCCAGGATTTACAGATGTTACAACAGCAAATGGTTACTACAAAGCGATTGCCGCGTTAGCACAAGCGAATATTATCGGTGGCTATGGTGACGGGCGTTACGGTCCGAATCAACCGATTACCCGCGAACAAATGGCTTCCATTTTAGTGAAAGCTTTTGACCTGCCACATTATCAAGGGATGAAAAATCCATTTAAAGATGTAAAAAATCCTTCTCACGCAAATAATATTTTGATCATTTACACACTCGGTATCACGACAGGTACGACTCCAGATACATACAGCCCGAAAAATCCGATCACTAGAGGACAAGCGGCTAAAATGATGAAAGCTGCTGAAGAAGTGAAAACACCGATGGTTACGATCAAGCCGAGTGATTTAGGGTGGGAACGGATTGATTGGATACATGCCAATCAGATGAATTCAGACGTATTCCAAGCGGTACTCCTAAAAGGGAAGAATACACCAAACGGCTATACAGGAGATCGAGTCCAATTGATTCCGATGAAGGAAGGGACCGGTGCAATCAGTTTAACTGAAGGCTATCGCAATGGTACTGAAAATTATAAAAAGTATTATGTGAAAGTTAAAGATGTGAACGGTGAGTTGGTGTTGACATTAGAAGAGACGACTGATTATTTTCCGACAGAAGCAAGAATGTCTATCGATGCGCAAGTTATTCAAAACATTTCTCTTACTACAATGGATGGCAAGAAGTTATCTGACAGTGTAGAGTTTGCCGCATGCAAAAATGGCTACGGAACATGTATTCAGATGAACGAAGTGGGTCAATACATCGCGACGATTCGTTTTACTGATGGAGAAGATGTGCGCTATGGAATAGAAGTGAAGCCTAGTAGTACGTTTTACTATGAAGTGGAAACGTTAAAAGAACAGCATATGGCGACGTATGCGCAAGGAACGACTGTCGATATAGGAAAACACAAAATCCTTACGAAAGATTATGAGCAGATTGCGACGATTACTAAAGATCCTCAGACTAACTTGTTTACGGCTCGACTCACTGGAGATAACATAGGCTCAGTCGTGATTGAATTTGAGCGTGGAGAAAATAGTGAAAATTACCAACAAACGGGGCTTTGGATTAATGTTCGTAAAATAGGTTCCATTATGAATATTGAGATATACAGTAATGGTTATGCGACGGATATTTAATCGTCAAGCGTCTATAAAATAAACAAGAAAACAAGAAAGAGGCTGGGACAAAACCTAAATACTGCACGAAGGGCCATTGGTCTTCATGCAGTATTTAGGTTTAACTGTGTATTCATAAGCTTAGCCTTTATCAGATACAAGAGTGTACCGGAGCGGAAAAAGGCCGACTCCTGCGGGAGATAGCGCGAATGTTGAGACCCCGCAGGAGCGCCAGCGACGAGGAGGCTCAAGCGCGCCCCGCGGAAAGCGTGCCTTTTGGAGCGCAGGGGAACGGACTATTTTCTAGTTGTGTCCCAGCCTCTATTGTATAGTTTACTCCTTATCAGTAACCAAATATGCCATCCTATTCTCTGGGAACGTTGAATCATCATCCGATATTTGCAGATATACACATCCAAAATAAAAAACTATGAAAATTCAATTTCACCCTCTAAAATTCCATCGAAATTCAATTTTGAAAAACTCAAACATGATACCTATCGACTTTCTGCTTCCACAAAATTCATTTTCCTTGTTTTGACGAATCGAATCCATCTCGACTACACTCAATGGGAACAGCGAGTAGTATTCTCTCGTTTGGACTAAAAAAATGATACAATAAAATTAACAGAATTCGAGGTAGAAGTGTATGGATTCTACATCACGTGTACTGAAACGGCTACCAGTTTTGGCGAAGTGGTTATTGTTGCTTGGTATTGTGGATAAACGGAATGGGAAAATCTACGACGATATCTTTAAAGAATTGGAGGGAATCGCCATGAATGATGAAACACTTCGTTCGGCTTTTGAAACTTGGGAAGCGTTGAGTGGTACACAGGAAGAATTTCTTGCGTATGAATCTAGAATGAAACGAATAATTGATGAAGAGGCGGCTGTGAGAGAGGCAGAACTACGGTTGGAGGAGGCGGTTCAGAAAGCAACAGAGAAAGCAAATCAAGAGGCAAAACGTAAAGCGCAAGAAGAAAGAGTAAGAACGGTTCGTAATCTGTTAGCAATGGGAATGGAAGTGGAGAAAATTGCTGAAGCGATGGAACTTGATAAACAAGTCGTTCTTGATATCCAGGAAGATATGCACTGTCAATGAAAAATCCCTTGTACCTAAAAGCTACGACGATAATGGCCTTGTAAGCAAAATGATAGTAAAAGCTACTTACTGCTTACGAGGGGCTAAAAAGGGTGCAAATCTCTGTAAATGAATTGCACCCGATTACCGAAGATTAATGATTTCATCCTTCTACTAAAAAACAGCAGTAATCTTAATTTCTTTTCGTTTAATGAGATCCGCTAAAGTAATTCCATCTATTTTCACATAATCAATTATATATTGATTAAGGTCATTAAAATACTCGCTCACCCTTTTTTGACCAATCCACATAGCTCTTCCTTCTAAAGAATGTGAAATAAAATATTCTTGCTTCTGATAAACAAATTCAATTTCCCTACCCTGTTCTAAGTAAAATACAAAGTGTTCATAACTAATACTTTCACTCGCTGGGACATCATCAAACCTTTTTAGTTTATCCATATCACAACAACCTTTCTTAAAGCCCCATTTTATGAAAAAGGGCACAATCCTTATTTAAGAATCGCACCCTATAACGGTAAATTCATTGACTATGATTTTTTCTTCTTCTATTTCTAAAAAAGAAAAATCCAATTACTACTAATGTAATGGCAACCCCGCCTCTAACTATTGATTGCGTATCAAAGATGACAAAATAAGAATCTTTTAGTTCGTACATGATTAAACACCACCTAGTTTTAAATAATCTGGCCCGTTTGTTGAAGTATCAAATTTCATCCATTAGTATCTATTATACTAGAGGTACCGAACGAAACCTTCAAATTATGAATTAAAGGAAAGTAATCCATGAGGTTTCATAAAGTTCATTGGACAGCGTTTTGTGTATGGAATGTCTGATTGGTTTCACTCAGGCATACAGATAGAAGGTGATTTAGGATGAAGGGCGAATGAGTTAGGTGAGGAAGGAATGAACATAAATAGTAAATTAGATCAACCGAATGAGAATGCTGTGAAGAAAGAATATATTGAAACACCGGCTAAAACGATTTTCAAGAAGTTTGCTAACCAAAAAGATGTGTCTCTCATCTACGGAGATCCGATTGAACTTGGTTTGCAAAAGGTAGTCCCTGTGGCGAAAGTCAAATATGCCGTTGGCGGGGGTGGTGACGGTAGCGGAGGGGAAGGTGGTAGCGGTAGTTTTTCCATTAAACCCGTTGGCGTCTATGTTATCACACCAGACGAGGTGAAGTTTAAGTCCACTCTGGATGTGAAAAAAATAAGCGCATTGACTGTGGTCGTTGGTGGCGTTTTAGGATTGTGGGCTCTTTGGAAAGGGAAATGAAGAAAGATTTGTGAAATTTAAGGGGTGTCTGTACAAAAATCAGAACGTTAAAAGCGTGTCCTCCAGGTTACCCAAAACCTAGAAGACACGCTCTTTTTATGAAACTATGTAATAGAAGGGAATCTATCCAATGACATCAACGATCAATCAAACGTTAACACAATTCGTCCGTTAATTTGGCCTTTAGCCATTTTATCAAGCACCGTATGGACTTCGGAAAGTGGAGCTGTTTCGATTAACGGGTTCGGTACATGGGGAGAAAACGTTAAAAAGCATGGCATATGGGGACTCAATTCACACATGAATAGGTGTCCCCATTTTTGTTGTTGTATCAATGCTTAATGAGATTATCGATAGTAAATCGTATTAAAATTGGTGGGTGAAATGGTTTTCTTGAAAAGTATTTTGAATTTATTGAAAACCTTGAAAGAAATTAGGTATTTTGTGCTAAAATAAATTGTAAGAGGACGGCTTATTAAACAAAACGGCCATTTTATTGAAGATGGACAGTGTTTTTTAGAATTTAATTCGGAGATTTTGAAATTGAGATTTATCAAAACAAGGAGGGGAAGCAAATGAGGAATGCAGATGAAACAGAAAGAAGAAAGGATTTCAAGGCGACGATGATACCTGGGATTATAACTCTTTTCTTTTATTGGTCTGCACTCTCCCTATATTCTGTTTATCAATACGTCACCACAAGCGAGATGGGGGCACCTTTCTATATTTTAAATGTAGGTGTGATTTTATTCTGCATTTTCACTCTCATTTATAGACGAAGATTGAAAAGATAAAGTTGTAAAAAGTGAAGACATCTTTTGTGAATTCTTATACTCCTCAAAAGGGTGCGTTTAAGGAATAAGTTTAGAAGCAACACCTAGTTGATTGAAGTGTAAGGCGGCGACTCCTGCGGAAAGCGTCCGCCTGGAACGGAAATCAACGGTTTCTCATAGCAATCGGGCGCGATTGTGGCACAAATTTTATGCCATTAACGGGCCGTTTTAAAGAGTAGGAGTTTTAATAGAGTGGTTATAAAATGTTGGATATAGTGGAGAAACATAGAACAGGAGGTGTCAAGGTGATTCAAAAAACAGAGTTACATATTCTAAATGGTATGGAAATGTATAGATACTTCAAGGAGACGCATTTTCTTGAAACTGAATTGATGATCCCTTTTAATGAGGCAATGTGTTATGGAAATACTTGCGAGGATTTATTTTCAGATGAATTTATCGAAATACGTGCAAAAGTTCATAATGTAACACCAGCACAATATACTGAGGTGACCTTATGTCCATTACAGCCCCTTTTTTGTAGTGAAGTCTTCAATCGAATAGCATTATGGTTTGATGAAGATATGTTTTGTCAAATAAATCTTCTTACCATATTGGCTTGGTTAGACCAAGCCAATTATAAGGGGACGATTGACCTCCAAATTGTCGGTGATAATTTTCAGCCCGTTGATTATTATGTCTTAAAGGCGAAGGGATATTACTCACTCTACAAACAAGTGGTTATTCATAAAATAGTACCTCAAAATGTTCATCCAAGACCATTAGGCAAGGGGATTGAACTATATTTGACTTATCTTAATAAAGATAGTGATCTTATGTTGTATATTCAAAGGCACAAGGATTTCACCACAAAAGAACTTGTGGCTGTACTAATTGAAAAATTCCAGGATCTTGGGTTGGCGGATACACAATACCTTGAGATAATAAAATCTCAACAAAAAAATGTATAACTATATAACTATCCTTTAGCGGTAAAGATAATTGAAGGATCCTTGAAATATTAATTGTAAAACAATTGGTTGCAGTTGTTGGACAAATTCTGTTCCTGAATCGGGCCATTGAATTTAAAAAGATAGGTTACAAGGGGGTAGAAAAATTGCAAAAAATAACGTATTTATTAATCACAATTTTTATAATGCATTTAATTACACTTGCTAATATTACTATTTTTAATGGGGATTGGAATGGCTTAGTGATGGCAGTTAATACAATTTTACTTGTTCTAGCATTTGGTTTAGTTTTACCGATAAAAAGTAAAATGAAAGTAAGTAATTAACTAATCAATTATCGGGGGCAATTCTTGAAGAAGAATTTGCACCCTTTTCAGTAAAAGGGACAAATTAGTTAAGAAGGTTGACTCAATATAATTAAAGGGGATATGCACTAATGAAAAATATTTTTAATCATATGCATACAGCAGAAGTTTTAAAGCGTATTGACAAATTGAGTCCAAATTCACAACCACAATGGGGAAAAATGGATGTTGCCCAAATGCTAGCGCATTGTTCATCTTTCCAAGACATTGCAATGGGAAATTCTTTTCCACCAAGGAGTTGGTTAGGAATAATAGTAGGGAGGTTTGCAAAACAAATCATTTACAATGACAAGACATTGCCCCATAATATGTCTACTATTCCAACCATTTTGATTGCAGATGATAGAGAATTTGAAACGGAAAAAGAAAAGCTTAAACAAAAAATTATCACATTTCAAAATAACGGACCAGAGAAGTGCACAACTCATCCGCATCCTTTTTTCGGGAAGCTTACTTCTGAGCAATGGGGTAAAGGAATATACAAGCACCTTGACCATCATTTAAAACAGTTTGAAGTTTAAACATTGAAAAACAAAATGAAACGATGTGCATCGTTAGTTAAAGAAAGTATCTCCAAGCCTAATTACTATTATCTTTCATAAGCTGAACAATGCTTTGATTTATTCTCAATTACTATTTGAAGCAACCAACAGTATGTCTTCTTATAATCTTTTGTTTTGCCTTAATCGGGTGCGATTGTTGCATAAATTTTATGCCATTAATGGGCCATTTTGTGTAGGAAGAACAGGGTGTTTTACGAGGGGGGAATGATGTGGAATCAGATGTTATCAAGCAAATTATAAAAGGATTGTGTAAAGTAAACGATATTTCTCCTAGAAAAGTTAGATTCGAAAGTATTGAAGGTGTCGTAATTATAGGCGTTAAAAATTATTTAAAAGATGGTGTGGACTTAGAATGTTTCCATATTTTAAATCTGATTTATCAAGTGATTACTCCGTTTGGGGTTAAGTTTAATCAGCAATTATATTTATATCCAAATTCAAAAAGAGTAGACAGAATAACTGTAATGTTCCAAAAAGAGGAATACGATTCTTTAAATATGAAAATGAAAAATGGTTACATAGATAATTAAACAACAATCATCGGGTGCAATTCACTAATAAGATTCGTTCTTCAAACGGGCCAATTTGAAGCACACTAAAGAAAATTTAAGGAGTGGTAAAATGGGCAGAGATAACGAAACTCCTGAAGAAAGACGTGAAAGATTAAGGCAGAAGGAATTAAAGCATCCCGCAAGCAGTATTCACGGAAGCGTACTTTCGGATTTAGTAGGTGGCTTAGGTTGGAAAGGCACTGGACTGATGATTCTTTTATTGATAATTGGATTTATAATATACGCCACCTTCTTTCGTTAATCGGGTGCGATTGTTGAATTCATCTGTGCCACAATCGGGCCATTTTGTATGATTGTTTTTCAGTTATACAATCGTTATATTCCAAAATGAGGGAGTAATAAACTATGTCTAAAAGTATAATCGGGTTAATTGCAGGAATCTTATCTGCTTGGTTAGTAATTAGTATTATTACAAAAAGCTTTGATAGCGATTCCTTGCTCATACTATTGCTTGGAGTTTTCATGGGTTATGGTATAGGAAAAAAAGAACAAAAAGATTAACTTTGTTTGTAACCGTGCTGTAAACGGGTGCGATTGTTTCACAAACTTTATGCCATTAATGGGCCATTTAGTCGTTGAAAGATTTAGTCAGGGGTGTTTTTATTATTATGGAAATTAGAATAAACAGTGACTTTTCCCAAGCGGATTTAAATGAAATGAGAGACGTTTATGCTTCTGTCGGGTGGACAAAACATACGAATGATAAAATCAAAACAGTGTTTGAATCAAGTAATGTTATAGCAATAGTGACATCTAACGATCGAATTGTAGGGTTTGGAAGAGCAATGACAGATGGTGTTTTTAACGGCTCTTCGAAAGAAGTCTCTACCTTCAAACGGGTGAAGGGTGAAGGGTGAAGCCCTACGGTAAGGTGGAGATGAATTTCGGTTTGGAGATAGCCAAAAAGTAATTGCGGTTGCTTTTTATTTTTCGCTCGAATACAATCAGTAGTATAGTGAATAAAGGTGGTATATCAGTGAAATTAGACAATAATAATCACTCAGTGTTCTTACTATATTACCATCTTGTTTTGGTTGTAAAATATAGGCGAAATGTATTCGATGATAAAATTTCCGAGTACGCAAAAGATATGTTTGTCAGAATTTCAGAGAAATACAATATAACTTTAGTTGAATGGAATCATGATGAAAACCATATCCATGTTTTATTCAAGGCACATCCAAATACCGAAATGACGAAGTTTATCAATGCCTATAAAAGTGCCAGTTCCCGACTAATCAAAAAAGAATTTCCCAAAGTAAAACAGAAGCTTTGGAAAGAAATGTTTTGGTCAAGAAGCTTTTGCTTACTAACAACGGGTGGTTCTCCAATAGAGGTAATGAAGAAGTATATCGAAAGTCAAGGTCAAAAGTGAGGTGAAATGATATGACTACACATAATAAAGCCTACAAATTCCGCTTGTATCCAACAGATGAACAAGCATGTCTTATACGTAAAACCTTCGGCTGTGTTCGATTTGTCTATAACAAGATGTTGGCCGAACGAAAAGAAACATATGAGAAGTACAAAGACAACAAAGATGAACTGAAGAAGCAAAAACTGCCTACCCCTGCTAAATACAAAACAGAGTTTGAATGGCTGAAAGAGGTTGATTCTCTAGCTCTAGCAAATGCTCAACTAAATTTGCAAACAGCATACAAAAACTTCTTCAATGGCACTGCTGATTTTCCTACATTCAAAAGTAAGAAGTCCAGAAAGTCCTATAAAACGAATGTAGTGAATGGCAATATTATGTTGCTAGATGGTCATATCAAGTTACCAAAGCTTAAACTTGTCAAAATCAAACAACATCGCACGATCCCTCCAAACCATACGATTAAATCATGTACAATTTCTATGACACCAGCAGGCGCATATTATGTCTCTATCTTAACTGAATATGAAAAAGAAATCGTTCAGAAAGAAATAGAAAGTATCGTTGGATTAGATTTTGCGATGGCTGAACTTTACGTAAGTAG